>JANMKG010000124.1:0-13095 GCA_031371915.1 Chitinophagaceae bacterium
ATCAAGTGTAAGGTTAACCCCTGTATGAACTGCATATTCGTAAGTAGTGTGTGAAACCTTTTTTGATCCGGTGCCCGTTAACATCCTGGTTAAAGAATAAGGCTGGTGCTCATGAAAGGTGTTGAGGTCACTCTCTTTAACTGCAAAAGTTTTTTTCAGCCGGCTGTCAAGATCCCGACCAATAAACCAGGCGCCAATAATGGGAAATAAAAAAAAGATGATCGAAAGGATACCCAAAAAAATGGATACAATCCGGAATTTAACTCTTCTTAAACTCCAGGTGAGTGTAAGACCTGCAAAAATTAAAAATATCCAGGAGAACTCTGTAACGGCCACTGCCAGGTACCATAGCTGCTTCGCTGGCACAGGAAAGATGGTCAGCAGCGAACAAAGAAATAATAGGATGACTGTTATTAGCCTGAACATGTTCCACATACGAGTTGTACCAGGTTTAAGTTTGATTTATTTTTCCAACTCCTGGCCTGTAATGCCGGGTTATTTTAGTGCGGAAAGTTCACGGGTGATACGGTCTAAATACTTCTTCTTATAATAGTATTCCTTTACTTGCAGCAACTCTTCTTCGGAAGTAAGACCTTCCTGATAATTCTCCACAATTTCTTTAACAGGTTCATAAATATCAGATGATAGTTGAGAGATGATAGATGATAATTTACTCTTATCAGTTGCCTTGTCCATTTCCATTACTTGTTCGTTGATCTCCAGCACTTCCATCAGGAAGGCCGGGGGCAACTGGTATTTTTCTTCTTCTTCTAAAAGTCCTTTCTCCTGCAATACATATTTGATCGTAGCATCGGGATGCTGAAAGGTTTTCCAGGCTTTGTTCAAAAGGGCTGACTTCTCAAGTGCTTCCGCCTTAGCGTTCTCATTAGCGTTTACAACATAATCCGGGTGGTATTGTTTACTTAGCTCAAAGAACTTTGGGGTGAGGGGTGCGGTGTTGACCCGGAGCTGGACTGGTATGTTGAAGAGATCGAAATAGGTCATATTGTTGAATATAGTCGGGATGTCTGCAAGTCCGAAAGTCCGGAAGACGGGCCTGAAAGCGGGATGATTCTTTCTGACTTCCCGTCTTTCCGACTTCCGGACAAAAAAATCATTAGTTTAGGTTACAAAACCGCACCGAACTTGTACAAAATTAAGCATTCAGCATGGAGCTAAGCAGGAACTTCCCGGATTCGGAACTGGTGGCCAATCTCCGCACCGGGCAACGGATGGAAGAGACGATCAAAGTGCTCTACAGAAGTCATTTCGACAGCCTGGGCTGGTATGTGATGAATAACAGCGGTAGCCGGCAAGACGCGGAGGATGTGTTCCAGGAAGTAATGGTCAGTTTTATCGACCTGGTACAGAAGGATAAATTCAGGGGTGAATCGACGGTCAAGACCTTTTTATTCTCCCTGAACCGCCACACCTGGCTGAACGAACTGAAACGAAGAGGCAGGGCCCTTGCCAGGGAGGAAAAATATGAAAGAGGACAGGAAAGAGTGGAACTGGATACCGGTCATTTGATGGCTGACCGGGAAGGAAAGGCGGAAGTGGTGAGACTGGTGGGCGAACTGGGGGAGACCTGCCGTAAGATCTTACTGCTGTTCTATTATGAGAACAGGTCGATGCGGGAGATACTGGAAACAATGCATTACGAGAATGAGCAGGTAGTAAGGAATAAAAAATACAAATGCCTGAAACAGCTGGAACAAATGCTTAACGACAAACCAGCCTTAAAACAAACCTTGAAAAACTTATTGCATGGATAATTCTACACCAGATATGTCTGAAAAGTTAGTGTTATACCTTGACGGCGAACTGACCGGGGCTGAAAAGACCAGCCTCGAGCAGGAACTCTCTGTCAACCCCGGATTGCAGGAAGCACTCAGTAGCCTGCAATCCGCGATTGCGGGTGTGAAACTGTATGGACTTCAACAAACAGTCGCGGGTATTCATGGAGAAATGATGAAGGAGTGGAAGACACCCGTCCGGAAAATCAGTTCGACCCGCAGCATTATCCGTTATACGATCGCTGTTGCTGCCAGCCTTTTATTGATCGTCGGTAGTTATATGGCCTATAATTTTTTTACGCTTTCACCTGATAAGGTCTTTGCTTCCAGGTACCAATCTTATGAACTGGCTACACTGCGGGATGACAATACCAGTGAGACTGCCGTTGAAAAAGCTTACCGGGAAAAAAATTATAAAGAGGTGTTGCGGATCCATGATGCCGGTCTTGATCATACACCCAAGGGGGAATTTCTCTGCGGGGCGGCCGCGCTTGAAGTGAAAGACAATACAAAAGCTATCAAATGTTTTAATGAGGTTATTGTTGCTAATAAGCAGTCTGCCCAGCCCGTACTGAACGATGAAGCGGAATATTATTTATCGCTTAGTTATGTGCGTAACCGGGATTATGATTATGCGCTGGATATCATGAATAAGATACGGGAGGAACCGGATCATAAATATCATTCGGCGGTAACGGCCAAACTTGTAAGACAGGTGAAGATGCTGAAGTGGAGGTAGAGTTTCCAACACAGAGACACGGGGATACAGAGTTGCACAGAGAGAGATCATTCTTTTTATTTCTCTGTGAAACTCCTACACTCTGTGGGTCTGTGTTGGAAGCTAGCAACAAGCATCAGCCTCAAGCTTTCCTTTTTATCAATTTATACGCCACTGCACCAACGATGATCGTAAGGCCTACCCACCACCAGTTGGAACCACTCTGGCGTTGTTCATAGTTACCGATAAATACAAGATGGGCCCAGTACTGGGGTGATTTGAACCGGGGATCGATCTCGTTATTATTCAGCAAGTCCAGTTTGGCTTGTTGCAAGGCCTTGTCGGTACTGTATTTTTTGTCCAGGTAATAATGGAGTCGCTGCGTGATGTAGGCAGTGGTCTGATCCTCGGCCTTCCATAAAGAAGTAATGATATTAGGGCAGCCCGCATAAGCAAAAGCCCTTGAAAGACTCATCAGCCCTTCTCCTTTTATGAGTTTACCCGTTCCGGTCTCACAGGCACTGAGGATAACGAGTTGGGTTGAATCGAGACGGAGATCATTGATCTCGTCAGCATACAATTTATAATCTGCTGTACCCGGGTAAAAAGCAATAAAAGAACGGGAGGGTTCCGCGTTGTTAACGCTGGCATGTGTGGCAAGGTGTATGGTACGGAAATGATTCACAGCGCTTAGAAAATGTTCTTTGGTGGCAGCTTCGTCAATAAAACTTGTTCCGGCCAGTTCCGCGATCTCTTCTTTCGAAGCGGGGAGAGGTTGGAGAGAATAACCCGTTGAGTCTTGGTAACCTTTTGATGCGAAAGGAGCGAAGGATAATATCCCGGTGGGCCAGGTCTTCCTGTTTGTTTTACCCAGCAGGGCCGTGGCATACTGGTACTGGATAGAAAAACGCTGAAGCAGGTATTCCTTCTTTTCATCCTGCAGCGCTTCAAAGGGCAGGTAATTGAGTTCATCATCAGGAATAATGACCAGTCTTTTTACCTGTGCCAGTTTTGCCTGGATAGGAGAGATCAGCTCTTTGTACAGGAACGTAGCGGCATCCTGTCCTGCGTAACGCTGGTCGGGTGAAACATTGTGCAAGCTGGTTTTAAAGGTTTCAATGGTAGCAAAGAAATCTTTATTGATCACGGAGGAATGATATTCGAAGAGGGTGGGAGTGATCACCAAAACCAGCAATTCACTTTCTGTTAAATGATAAGAAAGCAGGGCCGTGCTGTTGTCCAGCTTTTTCTGGAGTTCATATACTGACGGTACCTGTTCCAATGATCTTTTTTGTTCATTGGCGGGATCATCATTTATTTTTTCCTGCAACTTTCCCAGTTCGATCTCGTTATCACGGATGGCCATACTGATCCGGGCTAATTGGTTAGTATCCGAGAGCTGTGCCGCTTTTATGCTGAACCGGGTATTGGCCTTTTTCAACGAAGATTCCTGTTGCTGCCATTCTGAAACCTTACCGCGCTGATCCTTTACATCATTTTCCTGCAGGTTAAGCGAAAGCACGGAAGCTTTATTCCGTTGATCAAAGAGATAGGCTTCTTCCAGGTAGTTTTTTTGCCGCGTCAGTTCATACAGTCGAAGACTTATATCAATAGGACGACCGTGTACCGTGTATTTAATTTTGCCAAGGAAGAGACGTGATTCGTCGGATTCGTAGGTTCTTTCAACGTAGTCAGCCAGTTTAAAGGCCGACTCGTAGGCCGCGAGTGCGGCTTTGAGTAATTCTATTTTCTTTTCCTGCTGGTATTGTTTTTCCAGCGCATCCGCTTTCGCGGCGAGGGTATTGAATAAATTAATATAAGAAAAGACGGCATTGAATTGTTCCGGGTTCATAGTGCTACCCGTTTCTTTAAAATCATTATCAAACTGGATGACCGCTTGCTGGTAAAAGGGGACTGCTTCACTGTAACGTTGTAGACGGGCAAGTTCATCCGCCTGGAATTTCAGGATCAGGCCATAAGGAATATTTTTGCGATGCCCGTTCCAGCGCAAGTTTTCCGTTAATGCACGCTGGATATACAATTCGGAGGAGTCTTTCTCATCAAGCCCCGCATAAGCCATCGCGAAATTATAATAGAGATCGATATTCTTTTTGTTGTCCGGGTAATTGACCTCCCGGAAATAACCGATCGCTTTTTTATTATCTCCCTGTTTCAGGCTGATTATACCCAGGTTGTGAAAGATCTCATCAGGAAAAACATTGTAGGGGACCAGGCTTTCATAAACAGACCGTGCTTCGGAGTACTCTTCCAGTTTTACCAGTATCGAAGCGATATTGATCTTATAGTTAGCGAGGAGATTTTTATCGCCGGGGCTGGTGAGGGTGATGGCTTTTTCAAAATAATTCCTTGCCTTCCGGTAATCACCCGTTTCATAATATAGGGCGCCAAGACGGTTGTAAAGTCGCTGGGATCCGTTCAAAGATTCTTTGTATTGATCATGGATTGCTTCGGCCTGCCGGTAGAAATATAAAGCCGAGTCGAATTGAGCGCCGCCATAATATATAGCCCCGGTATAGAGGTATGGAAGGAATAAGAAGGAGTCCGGGACAGCGGCTAATTTTTTTTTCAGCGCAATAGCGGAAAGATAGTCGGTACGGGCGCCTTCCGTACTGTCGAAATAATATTCCAGGTAGGCGGTACGCAATCGGGTAAAAAAAACAAGTGAATCATTCCCTGTTTTTTCCACGGCAGGCCTTAGCAGGGCAAAAGCGTCGAGTGCCTGCTGGTAAGTGGCATCGGCTTTTGCCTGGAATGTTTCATCGTCTCCCGCCCGTTGGGTCAGCAGCTCTGCCTGTCGGTAAAGTTTGTCGGCTGCCAGCCAGGCTTTCTTTACCGCTGACACGTTATTGTTGGGCTGATCCTGTGAAAAACAGAACAGCAGGGTGACCAGTAACAGGAATGATAAGAGGAATTTTTGCATGATAAGCACTCAACGGCTTATCAAATTTAACCGCTGCGGCTTAATTCGCAATAATAATCACACAAGGTGGCCTGGGCTTAGCGGCCTGTTGGGTATTCAGAACAGTTTCACCACGGAGAAAAACACCGCCGGTCTGCCGGTCCTGTAATGTTTGTAAAAGATCAGGTGCTACAGTCGCCATCGACGTATAATAATAGAGCCGGACCTTTAGTTTATTCACCGTTTTCTGGCTGCCATCATTGAGACGGTAAACGATCTCAATATCCCTTCTTGAATCATCGGCAGGTGTAGTGCCAAAAAGACCATTGCGAACCGTTTGGGCGAGGTTGATCTGACCGTTCACTGTTTTTACATCACAGCCGGATGCATTGGCGCCGCCTCCATCATCGAATACCGATCCGCTTACAGGAAGTACTCTTGATGTAAGTGCGTTGTAAACAGGGAAGGCAACGGAATCGTGCTGGGAGAGGTTATAGAATTTGTCAAAGAAAGTAATACCGGACAGTACGACGAAGGTGGTGGTCACAGTTCCATCGGTTGCCGTATGAGTAATGCGGTAACGAAGACCCGTTTCACTTTTTGATACATTGATGGCGCCGGTGCGATCGTTGATCTCGATCCCTTCGGGAAAACCTTCGTACAGGCCATCGCGTTGGGTAAGGGGAGAAACGATATAATCACTGGCCGAAGGTTTCAGGTATAAGATCGAATCCCCATAGCTGAGAGAATAGGGGCCTGTTGGCCCGGTAATACCGGTTGATTTAGTACAGGAAGTAACTGCTATTGCCAGGGTGATCAGTAGCAAAACAGGAACCAGGCCTTTATTGTTTTTCATTTCTCAAGCCTTTTTGTTGTGTCATCTCCAAACGAAGGGATGTAACCTTTCGTTTACCTTTTTTCTTAAATATTATTCAAAGTTATAACATCCACTTCCCCGGTAAGATGATCCAAATCAGTTTGTTTGGGAATGGTTTAAACGGCAACTTTGCCTCACTTACCTAACGATAAACGGCTGTATGACAAGAATCGGACTGATCAGGGAGGGGAAGACCCCGGCGGATAACCGGGTAGCGCTCACTCCCGCCCAATGCAAATGGATCCATAAAAATGCCCCGGATTTGAAGGTCATTGCACAATCTTCTGAGCACCGTTGTTTTTCCGACAAGGAATACCAGGCCGCAGGAGTGGAAGTAAAGGGAGATATCAGTGATTGCGATATTTTGCTCGGGATAAAGGAAGTTCCGGTTGAACACCTTATCGCCGGCAAGACCTATCTTTTCTTTTCGCATACCAAGAAAAAACAGCCGCATAACCAGCATTTATTAAGAGCCATCCTTGATAAGAAGATAACCCTTGTCGATTATGAATGCCTTGAACACGAGGATGGGCAGCGGATCATTGGGTTTGGCTTTTTTGCCGGCGTGGTTGGGGCACATAATGGCATGATGGCTTATGGAAGCAGGACCGGACTATTTAAGTTAGACAGGGTTTACAAACAGCGCAGTTTCAGGGAATTGATCCATAATTATTTTGGGTTAAGATTACCCAATGTCAAGATCGCCGTCACAGGGTCAGGGAGAGTTGCTCATGGTATTCTCGAAGTGATGAACCTGATGGGAATACATGAGGTGGAACCCGATGATTACCTCGTAAGACGATTCTCTTACCCTGTTTATACGCAATTAAAAGGAACTGAATTATACCGTCATAAAATATCAGGACGGTACAGTCGCCAGGAATTTCATGAGCACCCCGAGGAATTTGAATGTAAGTTTCTCCCTTACGCCGGGCAGACCGATATTTTAATGAACGGGGTCTACTGGGAAAAGAATGTCCCCCGGCTTTTTGAAAAGGAAGATGCCAGGTCCGAGCATTTCATTATCCAAACCATCGCCGACATAACCGATGACGCGAATGGTTCAGTGCCCATCAACCTGGGAGACCAGGCGATCGAAGATCCTGTTTATGGTATCGATAAAACGACCCTGGAAAAAACATTACCGTATATGCAGAACTCCATTGATATGATGGCGGTGGGGAACCTGCCGAATGAATTGCCCAGGGATGCGAGCCGGTATTTCGGGGAACAGTTGATCAAGCATGTGCTTGAAGACCTGGTGGGGAAGGGGTCGGATGTTATTGAAAGGGCGACGATGGTGAAGAATGGAAAACTAACAAAACCGTATGAATACCTAAAAGAATATGCAGAAGGAAGCTGATGTTTAAAATAACTACAGAGAATTACGGGTATTATAAAAAGATCGCTGCTGTAATATGGCAATTTCTTTTTAAGGATCCATTCTTTAAATCTCGAGAGGAATCTCACCCACTTGCTGTATTGAATAACTGGGAGGAGAAAAGCATGTCCCTGGCAAGGAAAGGTCTTAAATCTGGCTTAATAGAAGGCTTGCTGATGTTGAAGGACGCTACGGAAGATTATAGGAAAGAATTGAATCAACAATTGATTAAAGCAGGTTTGCCGGAGTTGAATAAGCTGATGGCAGTTGTGAATGAGACTCCTGTAAAAGTTTTAAAAAGGGGCGCCATAAAGAACATTGCTGAGTGGTATATAATAAAGGAAGTCCTTGATGACGTCGAGTATCCAATTGGTGAAGTTGAAAAGAAGGAATTAGGGAGACTTTTTTACCAGTTTGAGAAGAATAAGAAATAAGAAATGAGGAATAAGCCTGCCTGCCGGTAGGCAGGGAATGAGAAAGTTGGAGACCCTGAAAGGGTCGAATATGATTAACCCCGGATAGCATCCGGGGAGAGTAATATCAGAATACCTTGAACAACTATAAATGCAGGTAATAATCTTTCAACAGGCTTGTAAAATCTGCTGTATACTTTCCGTCTTCTCCTTTGATGGCAATCTCACTTATGATCGTTTCGGCAGGAAGCCCGGTTCTTAATTTTCCCGTGATCATCATCCTGAAGTAATCGTGTTTGGTAGTTTGTCTTACAAATGCTATTTGCTCCAGGGTTAACTCCTGCTCAAGCAACAATTCCCGGACCTCTTGATTTCTTTTGAAGGGTAATAGAAGAAAGAAATGACCGGATAGAGAAAGATTTTCTTTGACGATCTTAAATAATTCAGGGAGCAGCAAACCTGAATCATGATGCGCCATATTCTTTTTATTATCATCTCCTTTTAATTCTTTTTCATAAAAGGGAGGATTGCTTAGGATCACATCGTATCGATGATGGAACCCGAATTCTTTTGCATCCGCATGTGTAACTTTTATCCTGTCTGCCCAGGAAGAAGCCGTAACATTTCCAGACGCCTGCTCAAAAGCATCTTTATCAATCTCAATAGCATCAACAGGGCAGTTAACTTTCTGGGCAAGCATCAATGCCAGTAACCCTGTACCTGTTCCGATGTCAAGAAGGCTGGCGGCTCCTGGCTCCGGGCTCATGGCTCCATGCTTTTGGCTACGGGCTACCCAGGCTCCAAACAAACAGGCGTCAGTGGTCACTTTCATTGCAGTCTTATCCTGGTGAATGGTGAATTGTTTGAATTGGAAGTAAGAGTTTGACATGAAGAGCTTTTAGTTGTTAGCTATTAGCTGTTAGAAAAAAATGGGAAATCATAAAACGACCCTGGCTAAAAGCTAATAGCTAATAACTAACGGCTTCTCTCTCACCATTCCGCTCTCGCGGTAGCACTAACCGACAGATCGGAAAATTGCCCGGCGAGGTATTTATAATAACCAGTAATAGCGATCATCCCTGCATTATCGGTACAATACTCGAAAGCCGGGATAAAAGTAGCCCAGTTATTTTTTTGTCCCATCTCTTTGAAAGCTTTTCGCAAACCACTATTGGCGGATACGCCACCGGCGAGACAGATATCTTTGATATTTGTTTCTTCCGCAGCTTTTTTCAATTTGTTGAGTAAAATGGTCACGATCCGTTGCTGGATGGAAGCACAGATATCGGGAAGATTCTCTTTTATGAATTGTTGTTTCTCTTCTTCAGTGGCCATGAATGCTGACCTGAATAAATTGCTCATGCCGGCATTCTGCAAAAAATAAAGGAAGGATGTCTTTACACCACTAAAGCTGAAATTCAATCCTTCGATCCGGGGTTCGGGAAATTTAAAACGGTTTGCATCGCCCTGTTGTGCGTATTTATCGATCAAAGGTCCGCCGGGGTAGGGAAGACCTAATAGTTTGGCCGATTTGTCAAATGCTTCACCGGCGGCATCATCGATCGTTTCACCGATCACTTTCATCCGGGTAGGCGATTCGCATACCACGATCTGTGTATGACCACCGCTAACAGTGAGGCATAAGAAAGGAAAGGAAGGTTTTGGATCATCGATAAGGTTGGCCAGCACATGTGCCTGCATATGATGGACGGCGACCAATGGTTTATTCAATGCAAGGGCAAGTGATTTCGCAAACTGGCTGCCCACGAGTAAAGAACCGATAAGACCAGGTGCCCGTGTGAAAGCGATAGCATTCACGGATGATAGCTCACAACCTGCCGCTTTTAAAGCAGCGTCAACGACCGGGACGATATGCTGCATATGTGCTCTTGAAGCCAGTTCCGGGACCACGCCACCATATTGTTCATGGATGGTTTGGTTGGCGGTATAGTTCGATAATATCTTTCCGTCCATGCAAATGGATGCGGATGTTTCATCGCAGCTGGATTCTATGGCGAGAATAGTAGCCCCCCAACCCCCTAAAGGGGGCTTGGCCACATCACTATTCTTTGATCCTTCATCAATCATTACGCAAAAGTAATTCTTTAAAGAAGGTTTGTGCTATCGGAGACCAAGTCTCCCTTTAGGGAGATTTAGAGGGCGTACTTTCCCCTTATCGCCGCCACAGGATCCATCTTCGCCGCCTGCAGAGCCGGGATAAAGCCGGCCAGTATCCCTACGATAATACAAATAATGATCGCGAGGAACATATAACCGGTAGAAATAAAAACAGGAAAGCTCAATGCTTTGCTGAGTACCTGGGTCAGCAGGTAAACAAGCGCTAAACCGATCAGCCCGCCGATGATACAGAGAAAGGCGGATTCCAGGAGGAACTCCGCGAGGATCACTCTACGTTTGGCACCTACGGCTTTTTTCAAACCGATCTGGCTGGTTCTTTCCCTCACTGTAACAAACATAATATTGGCAACGCCAAACATGCCCACGATCAGCGACAGGGCAGCGATGGCCCAGCCCCCCAAATTCAATCCTGCAAAAGCCGAACTGATAGTATCACTGAAATCATTGATATCGTTGAGTGAAAAGTCATCTTCTTTTTTGGGTGTCAGCCGGTGTATCGCCCTCATTGTCCCGGTAAGATCATCTTTCAGTGATTTGCTGCTCACTTTATCCTGTCCCTGTACCATGATGAACGGATCAGCTTTTAATTCATTCATGATCCCCCGGGCAAACCGGTACGCGACGATCATACTCTGGTCAAAATCCCAGCCACCGATCATTTGTTTGCCTTGTTTTTTTATCACCCCGATAACACGGATCTTTTTACCGCGGCTCACCAGTTCTTTTCCCACCGCCAGCCGGGGTTCAGTAAATAATTTTTCCGCTACATCATTCCCGATGACAACGGCATTGTTCCCCCGGTCAAATTCAGCATTGGATAAATAACGGCCTTCCTGCATTTCGATAGGCTGTATATCTTCAAAGTCTTCGCTGATGCCGTAAATATTTACGTTGGACAAATTATTACCGTCGTATTCTACATTAGCGGCTACCCGTATCCGGAAAGCGGCATATTTGGCGCCTGGTGTTCTTTCTTTGATAAATTTTAGTTCCTGGTATTTGGGAACGGGCCGGGCCGCGAATTTCCAAATGGGATAATCCGGCCCACCGCCTGCTGTGTAATCCCATTTATCTACATAAATGGTATTGGTGCCGAGGGACTTTACTTCATTCTGGATATTATGTTCGAGGCTGTTGACCGTAGCCAGTATGCCGATGATGCAAAAGATACCAATGGTAATACCAAACAGCGAGAGGAAAGTGCGGAGTTTATTCTTCGCCAGTTCCTGCAGGGCCATCCTGAAGCTGCTGCCAACGATCTCTAATGAGCGGCGGATCATCCTCCAAAATTAAACGTAATCCGGAAAGAAAAATGGAAAGCTTTTAGACTACTGATTTATATTTTATCTTGCTCCTTATTCTGTCACTATGGAGAGTTATTCAGCAACCAGCGTTACCCCGGGCATTAACGATGATCATTTTTTCAGGAAACGGTACACGTCTACTATTTCCCTGGCCGTGGGTATCCTGTTGTTCCTTCTGCCTTTTGCAGAATTAAAGTGTGCTTCCGTTACCCTGGCGGAGAATACCGGCATCGGTATCGCCCTGGGACACAAATGGAGATCACTTGACATGGGTAAAGAAAGTGATGTGTTCAATAAAATTAATTCAGAAGTCGGGGACGCGAAAAAAGAACCACTTGAAGCCGCCCCCAACGTATTCGCTTTAGTAGCCCTTGCGGCGGCTGTTTTTGGACTTGCTTTCTCACTATCCGGGCATAAAATGAGAGCTGTGGTCGGAATCTGCGCGGCAGCACTCGCCGCCCTTATGTTGCTTGGGATGATGATCCAGCTAAAAATGCTGATCAGCTCCGCGACCCGTACAAAAAGTTCAGATTTACCTTATGATTTGAGCGGGATATTAAAGATCCAGTTCACCCTCTGGTATTATCTATCCCTTTTTTCTTTTGCGGCCGCCGCTTTCTTTAGTTACCGGCATCATAAAATAGAATTACAGGATGCCATGGCGAATTTTGTGGATTTCGAATTCCAGCGGGAAAATGAATGTTAGATATACGAAGTACGATGTACGCCAGCCTGACAAATAGGAAAGTTTTCCTTCTTCCGGAATTGCGTACATCGTACTTCGTACATCAAACATCCGCCTAAACTTTCAACCCCTCAATATTAAGTTGGATAACCGCTTTCTCTGCTATTGATCGCACCGTCTGGAAATGTAGCAGTGAGTTATTGTTTATTGCTGTAATATTTTCAAATATTCAACCCAGGGACCTGCTGCTTCTTTATATTGTTTGGCTATTACCCGCGAGACCTGGGCAATATGGTTCAGGTCATGTACCACCCAGGCAGCGAGTAATTGAGCCAGGGTCACTTCACCAAAGGCTGGATGAATGCCTTTTTCTTCCAGTTTGGCCATGTCTATATTTTGTGAAAGCAATTTGTCTATATTCTTCGCCCGCAGTTCTTTGAACTCTTCCAGCAATTGCGTCAACAATTTTCCTTTGCTGTTTGTGAATTGCGCAAAACGATCAAAAGGAATAAAAGCTTTGTTTTCATTTTCTGAAAGAATGATCTCCATTCTTGGAATCCAGTCTGTTTTTTCACCATGGATCAGGTGACCGATAATATCATACACACTCCAGGTATCAGGGCCTTCATTAGGATGGGTCCAGTCAGCAGAGATATTCCGCAGCAGTATATCCAGTACGACCGGTGTGCGTTCAAGGATATCCAGCGATTTTTCAATGGTAAAATTCATACGCAGTAGGCAAGTGGCTAGTAGCTAGTGGCTAGTGAGGGATAAAAACCATTCTAGTATTCCCACTCGCCACTCGCCAAAGCCCACTCACCAATTACTAAGTTATTATTTTTTTTAAAAGCTCATCAAGATT
>JANMKG010000131.1:0-3156 GCA_031371915.1 Chitinophagaceae bacterium
CAATTAAAATGCCAGAGAAGAAGGTAAATGCCGACTGGTATAGTTTATGCCATAGAAAGGCAATCACATAAAGACTCCATTCATGGCAAACAACGAACAACCGTTGAGAATAAAAAAAAGCAGGCTGAAAAAATTAAGCCGTGACCCCGTAGCTACCGCGAAAGCAATGCAATTGGTATATGTAAATGCTGCGGATGAAGGTATTACAAGGATCAAAGCGGGTAAGGGCTTTACTTATAAATACCAGGGCAAGACACTGAAGAACAAAACAGATCTTCAGCGCATCCGTTCGCTGGTATTGCCACCGGCCTGGGAAGATGTATGGATATGTACGCTGGACAACGGTCATTTGCAGGCTACCGGGAAGGATGCTATGAAGAGAAAACAATACCGTTATCATCCATTATGGAACCAGCTCAGGAATACGACAAAATTCTACCGGATGCTGGAATTGGGTAAAGTATTGCCCGGCATCCGGAAACAAATTCAAAAAGACCTCGCGCTACCAGGCTTACCCCGGAATAAAGTCCTTGCCGCGGTGATCAGCCTGATGGAGAAAACAGGGATACGTATCGGGAATGAATTTTATGAAAAGCTATACGGTTCCTTTGGTCTTACCACATTAAAAGATAAACATGTGAACATACAAGGAGGCGTGGTTCAATTTACTTTCCGCGGAAAGAAAGGGGTCGAACACCAGGTATCGCTGAAAAGTAAAAAGCTGGCGGTGATCGTAAATCAATGTAAGGATATACCGGGTAAGGAACTGTTCCAGTATATCGATGAAGAAGGTAAAAGACAATCCATCGAATCGGGGATGGTGAATGAATATATCAAGGAGATCGCTGCCGGGGAATTCACCGCCAAGGATTTCCGGACCTGGTGCGGTTCAGTAGGTGCCCTCAATGCGATCAAAGAGGTCGGCTTTTTTGAAGATGAGAAAGAAGCAAAGAAAAAAGTGGTCGAAGTGCTGGACCGGGTTTCACAACAGTTGGGAAATACACGGACCGTTTGTAAGAAATATTATGTACACCCGTTATTGCTTGACCTGTATGAAAAAGGAAAAATGGAAGAGCTGCTGAAAAATAATACCAATACAGTTGCTTTCGTGGAAGGACTCCAGGCGGAAGAGCAGGTTTTTATGCATATCCTGGAAAGCTTATAAAAATTACCTTTTTTAGATATTCTTATACTCTTCTTAATATACTCTTCACATTGGTGACTCCTGGATGACAAACTAATTTAAAGCGCTGTTAAAGCGCATTCTCACTCTAACATAAGGGCATGGTATATGCGTTATAAGGATCTTAATCCTTGTTTTCCATGCACAGCAAAAAAATATTTCTTGTCTTTTGTACACTCGGTATTTTTTTATTTAGTTGTAAAAAAGACCAGCAGGTAAGCACGGCTCCCGGTCCGGGTCCTGTTACCTGTACAGAATCAACTAAACCGCAGAATGGTGATATCATCAGTGGGAAATATATAGTAGCTTATAATGACCAGGCTCTCAAAGCCCGGGGAATGAGCGTTGCCCAATTAAGAGAGACCGGTGAATCGGTATTGGAGAGAAATAATATCCCTGTCACCCGAATGGAACAAACCTTTGGTGGTGCTCCCGGTGGATTTCTCGCCAGCCTGTCTTCTGAAGAAGTAACAAGACTCCAAAAGGATGTTACCATAGGTGCGATAGAACCAGACAGGATCATCGCCTTGTCTTTATGTTTTACTGTAGCCGAGCCACGTCTTATTACCTGGAATATCCAGCGTGTAGGATACGGAAATGGTATTGGTAAGACCGCGTGGATCATTGATACCGGGATCGATTTTGATCATCCTGATCTTACGGTTGATACCGTACGTAGTCGTTCGTTCATAAGCAGTGTTGCGTCAGCAGATGATGAGAATGGCCACGGAACGCACGTAGCCGGTATCATTGGCGCAAAGAATAACAATTTTGGTGTACTGGGAGTAGCATCAGGTGCCACACTTATTTCATTAAAAGTGCTGAATGCAGACGGGACCGGTACATTATTTTCCATCATCCAGGCGCTTTCTTATGTAAATGAGAAAGCAAAGGCTGGTGATGTAGTGAATATGAGTTTGGGAGATGAAGGCACTTCAGAGATCCTGGTACAGCAGGTTCAAAATACCGCGGCAAGAGGGATTTATATTGCCATCGCCGCCGGGAATGAGCACCAGCTGGCCAATAAAACTTCACCGGCCAACGCTAACGGTCCGAATATTTATACCGTATCTGCAATCGACAGCCTCGATCATTTTGCCAGTTTCTCCAATTACGGAAATGATGTCGTGGATTACGCGGTTCCGGGTGTTCGTATATTATCTACTTTCTCTGATGGACGCTATGCTTACCTGAGCGGGACTTCCATGGCAGCGCCGCATATGGCCGGGTTGTTATTGCTAAAAGGCAATGCGATCAGTACATCCGGTTATGCCGTGAACGATCCTGATGGAGTGCCTGACCCGATCGCGCATAAATAATTTGGTTGTCCCAAAAATCAATTTGATTGTCATATTGATCCCGCCTAGGGCGGGACGAAGTAGGACAATCAAATTGATAGCCTTCGATAAACTCAGGCTGACAACCTTTTGAGACAACCCCTTTTTTATTAATTAAGACTGATCCTGTACATGGCAAGCATGCCATAGATACCGGCATTCGCGTTTGGCGTCACCGAAACTGAAATATAATATTGGCCAGCATTCACCAGGGTGATGGCATTCAGGGTAGCGGGATCTTCCACGGTAGTTATCAACTGTCCCTGGCTATTGTAGATCTTCGCGACCAGGTCCAGGTTCGCACCTTCATTTACCCCGCCAACATTAAAAGGGATCAGTGATAGGGTTTTGGGACCAGGAAGGTTTACACTGAAAAAATCGGCGTCGGTACTTGAATTGATAGTTCCGTCCAGCGAGCTGCTTAAAGCCTGGGCACCCGTTGTTGTATTGGAATAATCATCGGTCTTGAAACCCGTGATAGCCGCTATCACAGCGACATCATTTTGAAAAGAAGAAGAGCTTATTGAATTGGGACCATTGTGCCAGGTGGTTACATTTTTGTAATAACCACAGCCCATGATAGGAGCCCAGCTTGTTTCGCCGGTTCCCAATCCATAATTATACTCAGAAAGAAGG
>JANMKG010000133.1:0-1734 GCA_031371915.1 Chitinophagaceae bacterium
GTACTTCAATCATGCGCCGAAGATACTGATTGAACAGATTTGCCCGTCAGCATAAAAGAATTTTATGATCAAAGTTTTGCAATGGTTATTTTTGTTCGTACTATAAATCCCTTAACATGAGAATACTTATCGCTGCTGCCATCCTGGTGATGGTGCTTTCCCTTGGCGCCTGTAAATCCTCTTCCTCTGGCGGTCCGAAAACGTTTTGTGATACCACCTGCCTGAAGGATACCGTCAAATTTGCCGGCGATTATAAACTTAAGCCCTATGTCTGGCTTTCCGCACGGGACTGCAAGGCTGATACCCTTCTCTGGAGTTATAATGGAATGGGTGTAAACCGTAAAGTGGGGCTGGAGGATTTCTTAAATACCCACGTGCAGATCAACAGGGACTATATCCGTTGTTTTTTTAACGATACGGCCTATGCCTGGCTGCTATTCAACGATTGCGCTAGCGGTAGAGGCTATTCCCTGAAACTTCCGTTTAATAAGAACAATGATATCGGCCGGAAAAGCAGCAATATCAATAACCTGGATAAAAAATTCGCCGTGGCGGATAACCTGGTGGCCTATACGGACCGGGGAAATATCTTCGTGGAAGATATGGCCAGTGGTAAAAAAGCCATGATGACCTTTGGGCAGAACCTGGATATTGATTACGATGCCATCCATGAATACATTGACTCGGTGAACGTGACCCCCTCGAAGATCTGGGTGAGAGTACTGATCGATAAGAAATGGACGGACCTTGAAAAAAATATTACGTTAGAATAAACTGCCCGGATGAAGCTTGAAGTACAACCTGGAAGAACCTCAAACTATAAACTTCAAACCATAAACCCTTCATGTGGGACCAGTATAAAAATGGCTTCAAAGCTTATCTACAGTTAGAGAAATCCCTGTCTGATAATTCTGTCCAGGCTTACCTCCGTGATATTGAACTGCTGACGCAATGGCTACAGGAGAAGAGAATTTTAAAGAATCCCGCTGACCTCGTATTAAAAGATCTCCAGCAATTCATTAAATGGATCGCTGAACTAGGCATGATGTCCAGCTCACAGGCCAGGATCATTTCCGGTTTACGCGCATTTTATAAATATTGTTCGCTCGAAAATATTTCCAAAAAAGATCCTACAGTATTGCTGGAAGCGCCCAAACTGAAAAGATCTTTACCGGATACGCTGAGCTTTGGTGAAATAGAAAGCATTATCGACGAAATAGATCTCAGCAAACCTGAAGGGGGCCGGAACAAAGCGATCCTGGAAACGCTGTACAGCTGTGGATTAAGAGTGAGCGAAGTGGTAGGATTAAAGATCTCGCAACTTTATCTTGATATTGGTTTTATCCGGGTGCTGGGGAAAGGTGATAAAGAAAGACTGGTACCCATCGGGAGCAGTGCGGTAAAGTTTATCAATATCTACAAGAAAGATATCCGGGTGCATATCGATGTAAAAAAAGGGAACGAGGATATCCTTTTCCTCAATCACCGGGGTACAAAGCTTTCAAGAGTGATGATCTTTTATATTATCAAGGACCTGGTGATGAAAGCAGGTATCAAAAAAACGGTATCCCCCCATACTTTCCGGCATTCTTTTGCCACCCACCTGGTAGAAGGCGGCGCCGACCTCCGCGCCGTGCAGGAAATGCTGGGTCATGAAAGCATTACCACTACGGAGATCTATACGCACCTGGACAGGGAGTTTTTGAGAAAAACGCTCGAGAAATTTCATCCGGG
>JANMKG010000190.1:0-13713 GCA_031371915.1 Chitinophagaceae bacterium
TAAAAAATAAATTTGATCGTCTACGAAACTTCCGTAGGTTTACGAAAACTTCGTAGAAATGGAAAAACTAACCCATGTAGAAGAAGAAACTATGCAGGCTGTGTGGCGTACCGGCGAAGGCAATGTAAAAGCCTTTATGGACAATATGGACGAACCCGCTCCTTATACCACAATAGCTTCCGTAATCAAGAACCTGGAGAAGAAGGGCTACCTCAGCAGTCGTTTGGTCGGCAATGCCTATCTCTACAAACCCGCTGTTAGCGAAGCAGATTACAAAAAGCGCTTCATGGGAAATGTAGTGAAGGAATATTTTGACAATTCGTATAAAGAACTCGTGAACTTTTTCGTAGAGCAGAAAAAGCTATCAGCCAAAGAACTGAAAGAGATCATTTCCCTTATCGAAAAAGGAAATCATTAATACCTCAAGATTTTGTTATGCCTTTTGTTTTTGTATATATCCTGAAATTATCAGTTAGCCTGGCGCTGGTATTCCTGTTCTACCAGTTCGCTCTCCGCAAACTGACTTTCTATAATTGGAACCGCTGGTACCTCCTCGGGTATACCCTGCTTTCCTTTTTTATTCCTTTTATTGATATCTCCCGTGTTTTACAACAGCAGCAATGGTCAGATACAAGTATTGTACAATGGGTCCCGGTCATTGAACAAGAGGGTGCTGCTCATACAGTAAGAAGTACGGGGTATTCGTTTACCTCCTGGGACCTGGCAGGCCTGCTCCTGTTAGGCGGTATGCTGCTAATGCTGTTCCGCCTGCTGCTGCAACTTATCTCTTTCCGCCGGATGATCAGGAAAGCATCGCCGCTTGCGATCGGGCAGTTGCCGGGTAGCAGTATGCGTTTATACCAGGTGGAAGAGAATATCATTCCCTTCTCTTTCGGTAATTCTATATTCATCAACCATCGTCTTCATACAACGGATGAATTGCGGGAGATCGTATGGCATGAATTCATCCACGTTAAACAAAGACACAGTGTGGATATCATTTGCGGCGAATTGCTCTGCCTGCTGAATTGGTATAATCCTTTTGCCTGGCTCCTTCGCCGTTCCATCCGGCAGAACCTGGAATTTATCGCGGATAATAAGGTATTGGAGAATGGGATCAGCCGGAAAGAATACCAGTACCTGCTGTTAAAAGTCATCGGTAATAATCATTTTAGTATAGCCCCCAAGTTCAATTTTTCCTCATTAAAAAAACGTATAGCCATGATGAACAAAATGAAAAGTGCAGGTGTGCACCTGGTGAAATTCCTTTTTATACTGCCCGTGGTGGCAGTATTATTAGTTGCCTTCCGGAACAACTATGAGAAGAACAAACAAGCTTCTTCCGGGATCATACCAACACCCGGAAAGGATACTATTCCGTCCGTTAAGAAAGGAGGCGTAAAAATGCCCAAAGAAATTTCTTCGATCAATGTAATGGAAAGCACAACTGACGCGAATGTGCCAGACCCTCTTAAGAAAAAACTTTCCGGGATGGTGGTTGTAAAACGTACCGACGGCCAAAAAGAGGTCTATGACCTCGGTGATCAGGAAAGCCTTGACAAGTTTGAAAAGAAATATGGTGTAAAGCTGGAAGATCTTGTACCACCGCCTCCAACTCCACCGGCTCCACCCGCAGCACCGGCAGAAGGAGTTCCGGCAGTTCCTCCAACACCCCCTGTTCCCCCCAGCCATTCGAAAGAAGTAACTACTATTGCACCCGTGGCTGAATCCAACGGGGAAGGGATCAATCTCTCGGGCATCAGCAACGAGTACGAGATCACCGATAAAAAGGCTGTTATCAAATTAATGAATGGTACGGTAGAGAATTATGACCTGGCCAACAAGAGCGAAAGGACTGCATTTGAAAAAAAATATGGTAAACTTATTCATGTGAATACGAATGTCAACACAACGATCCATACGGCAGTAAAAGCAGAAGTGAAAACCAATATCAATACCTCGGTAAATGTGGATAAGGGAATTAATGCGGTAATAACGACTGCGCCTGTTGCCATGGTCCCTGCTGTTGTAATGGGGTCTAATGAAACTGCAGTGATCGCCCCCGCTGCGGTAAGAACAACGGCTTCAGGTTCTCCTGCTTTAGCTACACCACGGCCTGGTTCAGGTGCAGCAGTTGTGATCGATGATTACAGTTATGTTATTACAGGGAAGGAAGACATCGTCATCACCATCACCAATAGGACAACACGCCAGGAGCTGGAGAATTTTAAAGTGCAGATGAAAGAGAAAGGGGTGGAGTTGGATTTTGACGAGATAGAATACAACGACAAAGGAATTCTGATCAGTATCAATGGGACCATGACATCAGGAGACAGTCGCAGCAAATTCTCCGCCACCGATTTTTACAAACTGGTACTCGCCATGATCAGGAAAGGCAACCAGGTTTATTTTAAAGTAAGTACAAGGGATAGTAAAACTGTTATTTGACCATAGCTGATCGTCCATGGTCCATCGTCGATCAAAAAAGTCGATGGACTATGGACAATGGTCGATGGTCCATTGTCCATTTACAAATAATACCACGGGTTACGCTTTGCCGCCCAGATATATTTCCGCATATTTCTCCAGAATGCGAGGATCATATAAATGATAATAGGGGAGCCCATCGTAAGGATCGAAGCATACATAAAATACTGCCGGATCTTGCTGGTAGCGATCCCCATCCGGTTGCCGATGGCCGAACAAACGCCAAAGGCATTCCATTCTACGAAGCTTTTGAATCTGTTCATACCTCTAATGTAGAAAATTGCCCTAAAACAAGCAATAAGGCTTATTAACAGCCTGTTTTTTCGTAATTTTGCGGCAGTTTTCTTACCTCTTAAAGATTCTCCCATGGTATTCGATCTCGAACTCATCAGGAAAGTTTACAGTGATTTACCCGCTAAAGTGGCTGCCGCCCGGAAACTGATCGGTAAGCCCTTAACGCTGACAGAAAAGATATTATATGCCCATTTGCATGGTGCCCTGCCAGCCGCAGCCTATGGACGTGGAAAGGATTACGTGGATTTTGCACCAGACCGCGTGGCGATGCAGGACGCGACGGCCCAGATGGCTTTATTACAGTTCATGACAGCAGGACGCAGCAAGGTCGCTGTTCCTTCAACCGTACACTGTGATCACCTGATCCAGGCGAAGATCGGCGCTAAAAAGGACCTGCAACTGGCCATTGAGACCAACCGGGAGGTTTATGATTTCCTGTCCAGCATCTCTGATAAATATGGTATAGGTTTCTGGAAAGCCGGTGCAGGCATCATACACCAGGTGGTCCTGGAAAACTATGCTTTCCCGGGTGGTATGATGATCGGGACAGACTCACACACGCCGAATGCCGGTGGACTGGGAATGGTAGCGATCGGGGTAGGTGGTGCTGATGCCGTGGATGTGATGGCCGGTCTTCCCTGGGAGTTAAAAATGCCTAAAGTGATCGGTGTGAAACTGACCGGTAAAATGAGTGGCTGGACAAGCTGCAAAGATGTTATTCTTTGGGTAGCAGGACAACTGACGGTAAAAGGTGGCACAGGCGCGATTGTTGAATATTTTGGCGACGGAGCTGACAGTATGAGCGCGACCGGGAAAGGAACGGTTTGTAATATGGGTGCCGAAATAGGAGCCACCTGCTCTGTCTTCGCTTATGATGAAAAGATGAGCGCTTATTTAAAAGCAACAGGCCGTGAAGAAGTAGCCTCACTGGCTGATGGTATTAAAGAACACCTGCGTCCTGATGCGGAAATCTATGCGGATCCCGCGAAATATTATGATCAATTATTAGAACTGGACCTGGGTACCCTCGAGCCTTATGTCAATGGTCCGTTTACACCAGACCTTGCAACACCGATCTCTAAAATGGCGGCTGCGGTAAAAGAAAATGGATGGCCCGCTAAACTGGAAGTCGCCTTGATCGGAAGTTGTACCAACTCTTCTTACGAGGATATCAGCCGTTCTGCTTCCATCGTGGAAGACGCGATGAGCAAAGGATTGAAAGCGAATTCAGAATTTACCATTACTCCCGGCAGCGAACAGGTTCGTTATACGATCGAAAGGGATGGCTTTATCAATACGTTTGAAAAAGTAGGCGGCATTGTACTGGCGAATGCCTGCGGGCCTTGTATCGGGCAGTGGGCGAGACATATTGATGACCCGAACAGGAAGAATACTATCATCACTTCTTTCAACAGGAATTTTGCGAAACGCAATGATGGGAATGCAAGTACCCACGCTTTTGTGGCCAGCCCTGAGATCGTAACCGCCATGGCGATCGCGGGAACGATCTCCTTCAATCCATTGACAGATAAATTAAAAAACGCAAGCGGTGAAGAATTTTTATTGAAAGAACCGGTAGGATTTGAGTTACCACCAAAAGGATTTGCGGTAGAAGATGCAGGTTACCAGGCGCCGGCCAATGATGGCAGCGTCATCCAGGTAAAAGTAGCTATGGATTCGAAACGCTTGCAATTACTGGAACCATTTAAAGCCTGGGAGGGAGTCGACCTGAAAGGATTGAAACTCCTGATCAAAGCAAAAGGAAAATGTACGACCGATCATATCTCTATGGCAGGACCCTGGTTAAAATTCAGGGGTCACCTGGATAATATCAGTAACAATATGCTGATCGGTGCCATTAATTTTTATAATGATAAGACAGATTCCGTCAAAAATCAACTGACCGGTGAATACGGTCCTGTGCCGGCAACGGCAAGAACTTATAAAGCAGCCGGTGTCGGAAGCATCGTGGTGGGTGATGAGAATTATGGGGAAGGTTCTTCAAGAGAGCATGCAGCCATGGAGCCAAGACATCTTGGTGTTCGGGCCATACTCGTTAGAAGTTTTGCCCGGATCCATGAGACTAACCTGAAAAAACAGGGAATGCTGGCGCTTACTTTTGCCAATAAGGAAGATTATGATAAAGTGCAGGAAGATGATAATATTGATATTATCGGTCTTACGGCTTTCTCTTCTTCCAAACCGCTGGGTGTGGTATTAAATCATAAGGACGGTTCCGTGGATAATATCCTGGTGAACCATACCTATAATGACCCGCAGATCGAATGGTTCAAAGCAGGTGGCGCATTAAATGTGATCCGTTCCCAGTTTACGAAATAAAATTCCTGGTCAAATTTGTTAAGGTTTTGCTCCCCGCAAAACCTTTTTTGTTAAGGGGTCTTTTCTCCCCATTTTTTTAAAAGTCTCTAATCTGTAAATACATGATTTTTAACCATCTACAAGGTTGGTATAGTACTTGGTTAGTATAAGTGATCCTATAATAAAATAGTGATTATTTAAATATTAAAACAAGGAATCATGAAAACAGTATTCATTCTTTTAGCCTCGTTTTTTATACTTGACAACCCGGTCATATCCCAGATCAATGTAACGGGAACTCCTGTCTTGACGGGCACAGTCACCATCAATGTAACAGGTACCCGGTATAAGCAGATCGCTGTAGACAATCAAACTTATGCTATTGATAATAGTAGCATGACCGAGGAAAAAGCAATTGTTCTAAGTAGTCTCGAAAACGGGCAGCACACACTTGATCTGGTCAGGCGTAATCAGTACAATTCCAGTTCCCGTAGTAGTTTTACTTTACGCAGCGGGTATGATATGACAATTGATATAAGTTCTGCCGGGGCTGTAACGCTTTCAGAACAGCGCCGCCAGCGCGATGGTGGCAATGGCGGGTATGACGGCAACAACGGGAATCCCATTAATACAAACGCGTTTAACAGGTTGTATACACAGGTGAGAAGTAAACCTTCCTCTTCTGCAAAAGCTACTTTACTCGAGAATGAATTTACCAATACCAATAAAATGTTTACAGCCCGGCAGGCCAGTCAACTGATACAATTGGTGAATTCTGAAAGTCTGCGTTTTAAACTGGCGAAAGAGTCTTATTCCAGGATCACTGACAGGACAAATTTCTCACAGGTCAGCAACTTGCTAAACAGTACCTCTAATCGCCGTGCACTGGATGAATATATAGCAACTGTCGCGGATGATGATGATGATACGGATAGTGGAAATGCATCTACCCCCCTTTCTAACCAGCAATTCCAGGTGATCTATAATGAAGTACTTGCTGAACAGGGTACGACCGATAAGAATTATTACCTCAGTAATTTTTTCACTAAAGATTTCAATTATTATACTTCCGCGCAGGCAAGACAACTGATCGAGCTGATACCTACAGAAGCAGAACGCTTTTACCTGGCCAAGGTCGCTTATCGTGGAATTACTGATCGTCAAAATTACGGGCAGGTGAGCCAGCTCTTAACCAGCTCTTATAACAGATCGGAACTGGCTGTATATATAAGCACATATGATAATAATAATGGTACTACTACTACCAGGGTAGCTATGACAACTTCGGACTTTGACAGGCTATACCAATCCGTGTATTACCAGGGCAGTGCCTCCGCGAGATATACTTCTATAAATAGTGCTTTTGCCACATCGGGTTATTATTTTACAGTTGCCCAGGCAAAAAAAATGATCCTCCTGGTAAATGATGAGAGCAGCCGCTTACTTCTTTCTAAAGCCAGTTATAAGGCATTGGTTGACCGCTCTAATTACACCCAGTTCTATGACATGTTGAATTCAACAGCCAGCCGGAATGACCTGAACGCATATGTACTCAATTATGACAGGTCCAATGGTAATGGTACAGGTATGGGTGGAGTAGCCATGACTGACGCCGAATATAACAGGTTATACAATAGCGTGAACAGTGCATGGAATACTTCAACCCGAGTCAACTTGGAAGGCGATGCATTCAGAAGCACTACCAATTATTTCACTGTTTACCAGGTTCGCCAGTTGTTGTTGCTGATCACTTCAGAACCGGACAGGCTTACACTGGCCAAGAGTTCTTATGATAATATCATCGATCCTTCTAATTATACCCAGTTATATGACCTGTTCAACACCACAGCCTACAGGAATGAACTGGCCAGGTATTATTCCGAAGTGCAATCCGGTGGTTCAGGCGTAATTGTAAAAACCCCGATGACGCAATCGGAGTTCAATGCAATGGTCAGGGAAGTTGAATTCACTTTTGGATTGGGAGCTAAAATGACCAAGCTTTCACAGATCTTCAATACGGAAACTTATTATTTTACTGTAGCACAGGTTAGGCAGCTTATTCAAATGGTAAGTTTGGAAACCAACCGCGTTGAACTTGCAAAGTCAGCTTATAATAATTTAAGCGATCCCTCCAACTTCAGGCAGTTATATGATATTTTTTCAAGCCAGTCAAGTAAGGATGAGCTGGATGCCTATATTGGCAGCAATGCTTACTTGAATAATTAGAAAGATTTACCCTGTGAGATTGAATAGTGTGCCCCGCAAACGCGGGGCTTTTTTTATACCCCTATTTACCGACCGTCACCAGTATCCTCCCCTTTGGTAATTCACTCGAAGAATAAAATAGTTCCAAATTGCTACTTGCCGGTTTCTTCAACCCCATGATATCCTTTACAGGGACCGTCATGGGAGAGGCCGCAGTTGTAATATCCGCATACCTGTATTCTTTCAATATATTATTCTTCCCGTCCCTGATCGTAATGACGCGGCTTTTACCAATTTTACCGCAATGATAGTATTTGATGCCCAGGTTATCATTCGCTGAATACTGGTCCAGTTGAAGGTTTTTCACGTTGTTCATTTCATTGCCGTATTGCTGTAACACGACCTTGTTATTGAGGTAGATCTCGAAACCTTCACCGCCGGGGCGGGCAGAAAAAGAAAAAAAGGCCGTGGAGAGCAGCAGGAGGGCAATCAATTTACCGGTAATTGTTTTCATAACTTATATTTTTAGTGAATAATTATTTACTCCACAAAAGAACACAGGAGGGGGATGGGATAAAAATTCCTTTGACAAGCGGGCGCCCCCGCTTGATGTAGCGCAGGAACAGGAACCCGGGGATTAAGCTTTTGCTTATTTTCACACCGAATTACTTATGCAACGTTTAAAACCAGATGTGGATATTGTGCTGGATATCCTTAAAGCGGTACTTGAAGCACAGCCCCTGTCTTCGTTTACCCAAAGCCTGCTGCACCAGTACCAGGAGAGGGGAGGACTAAGCAAAAAGCAACTTGAGGGACTTTATAATAAAGCTCTTAAAGTGAAATCGATCCCGGTAAATAAACTGGCCACCCTGGAGGCGATCATCCTGCGAAAACATACCAAACACCGGTCGGAGCTACCTGCAGCAGCGCCGCTATATGAGAAAGATACGGCAACGGGTCAGCTGATCGAAACTATCCTCCAAAAACAACCGCAGCATAAAAGAGTGCTGTTCTTCCGGTTAAAATATGATAACAACGAAGCCCTGTCAGCAACAGAGCTGGCGGAATTGAAAAAATTTCATAAGTTATTTGCTTAGGGTATTACGGCAATCCTTATTCACAGAGTTTTATGTTCGCTGTTGATTTGGTACTGAACTGGATCTTATTGATCCTCGATGCTTTGTTATAATACAGGATCAGGGTGCCATACTGTGTTTGAAAAGCATCCCAGCTCACATCTTTGATCCTAGGATTTCCCAGCATCTTGAATAAAGAATTCCTTGCGGCACCCATCAGTGGCAGGCTTATTTTCCCTTTGAACTTTTCCCCGATCTCGATATAATCACGGCCTGTATAGAAATAAATATCCTTGTCCTTATAAAAAATATAGCCGCCGCATTTGGAACTGGATGTTTCGGGTTCTTCGCTGGTAAAGCAGGGGAAGACCTCTTTCACCTGGGACTGTGTATAACCGGGCTCCACCCCGCTTACTTTGCCACCCAGGATGTCCACTATGAAAGGATTACAGACGGCCGTTGTCTTGAGCTGGCCAGCTGCACCGCCTATAAAGAGGCTGCCGGCAAGGAATAGCAAAAGGTTTTTCATCTGCTGCAGGTTTGATACAGCCTTCGTACCTGCAAATTCCTTGCTAACTTTAGAAGCACATGAAATATTTTTATTTTTCCTGGTTACTGGTATCACTGCAGGCTGTTGCTCAGCCAGCTAAAAAAATGGTTATGGAAATAGATTCGCTGTTTCGCTCCTATTTTAAACCCGGTGAACCGGGTGGGGCTGTATTACTGGTAAAAGACGGAAAGATCATTTACCAGGGTGGTTTTGGCATAGCAGATATTAACAGTAAAGAACCCATCAGCAGCAAAACATTATTCAATATCGGCTCCATCAGCAAAACCTTTGTTGCCTATGGAATACTGCAATTGGCAAAAGAAAATAAATTATCGCTGGAAGATGATCTTCAGAAATATTTCCCGGATTTCAGGAACCCGGAGATTGCCCGGTCCGTCAAACTCTATCACCTGCTGACCCATAGCTCGGGCCTGCCTGACAGTCGTAAGGTGGAGGAACAAAAAGAATTTTATCTCACGGCAAAAGACGAAGAGAATTTCGCGCCATTGAAACAAACAGACAGTTTGCAATTTGCACCAGGGACAAGATACCGCTATTCGAACCCTGCTTTTAACGGTCTTGCGCTGATCATTGAAAAAATAACAGGAAAAAAATGGCAGGATTATATCCGGGAGATCATTTTTAAACCGGCGGGTATGAAAACTTCTACCATCACCGATGGCCCGTACCCGCAAATGGGCGTATCGCATGCTTATATAAAGAACAAAGCGGGGCATTTTGAAGAAATGGATTATGGTGAAGAACCCACTTTTGCTGCGGCAGGAAACGGTGGGGTATGGAGCAGCGTGGAAGAACTCTGGAAATATGAACAGGCTATACAGGCGGACCTGTTTCTTGACAAGCAATGGATCGCCAGGTCAAGAACAGCCTGGATCTTCCCCGGCTGGAAGGACAGTATTCCCTCCCGCCTGGGACTTAGCTGGTTCCTTACCAAAGAAATGAAAAACCAGATGATCGGGCACACGGGTTCTCAGGGAGGTTTTATCAGTGATTATTGCTGGCTACCTGGGAATAAGATCTTTTATGTCCTGCTTTGTAATATTCCCCTGCCAATTAAAGAGATGAGGACTAAACTTTTTTTACTCCTGCAAAAAAACAACTGGCTGGAGCATTAAAACCTCCTCCCCGGTAGAAATAAAGAATTTACGACCCTTTCATAAGAGCTAACTTGTTGACAAGGCCGGAAATTGGCCTACCTTGTAAGGCCGGAGAAGGCTCCCGGGCAACCTTTCAACCCTGAAAGCCGATTTGGGCAATGAAACAGTATACTGATTTGCTATCCGCGGACGAACTGACCTACCACGTTGAGGCTTGTGCACTTAACAAAAGGGAGAGCCAAAAAATTCTATATAGCTCTTTCTACGGGTATGCTATGGCCATTTGCGACCGGTATGCCAATAAACAGGAAGATGCTGTAGAAATATTGAATGACGGGTTCCTCAAGATCTTCAAAGAAATACACCATTACCGGCCTGCTTATACTGATGTGGTCAGTTCCTTCAAGGGATGGCTGCGGAAGATCATGGTCTACACAGCGATCGATCATTTCCGGAAGAACCATAAACATAAAATGGTTACACAGCTGGATAATGTGGTTTACCAGGTGGCAACCATACACGAGGATGCTATCGATAAATTATCATACGAGGAGATCATCCGGGCCGTGCAGGAATTATCACCGGGGTACAGAACAGTTTTTAATCTTTTTATCATTGAGGGATTAAGCCACGATGAGATCGCCGGGAAGCTGGGCATCACCGCGGGAACATCCAAGTCGAATCTTTCAAAGGCAAAAAGGCAGTTACAGAAGATCTTATTTAAACAAAACCAAATACAAGCGGCAAGAAATGCAGTCTGAAGAATTTGATAACAAGATAAGGGAAGCAGCGGATCATCATCACCCGGCTTATGACGAACAGGCCTGGAGGAAGATGGAGAAATTGCTCGATAAACATCTTCCGCAAAAAGAAGATGACAGGAGAAGATTTATTTTCTTCCTGCTGCTTTTTTTATTGATAGGGGCTGGTCTCGCCAGTTTATTGCTGCCGGGTAAAAAAAGAAATAATGACCATTCCGTGGCTTCCATTGTAAAGCAAACAGTACAGGAAACTGCACCTGCCGATCCGGGCAATACCAGCAGCTCCGCGAAGGAGCCGGTTACACAAAACATAGCGGCTATTCCCCAGGAGAAAAAAAGCACTAGCAGCAACAATACCAGCACGAACATCATTATTCCTTCCAGCTTACCGGCAAGTGATCATCGCTATGACCCGGTCAAACAAATAGCCGGGAAAGAAAAAAAATCAACTACCACCCAGGTACGCCCTGGAGATATACCCGGAAATGAATTTATTGGTAATCATAAAACGACTCCTGTTATTGCTGCGAAAGAAAACTCAGTAAGCCAGCCTCCGGGCAAGCTACCTGTTGATGCCACGAATAATAATGTCGTTGTAACGCCTTCAGCTACGGAACCGGGGGTAAAAGAAACGTCTGTCATCAAGGCTGACACAAAAAAACCTTCTGCCGTCAATGAGCCGTTAAAAAAAGAGGGAACGCCTGACCGCGAAACCACCCCGCAGAAACCGGTTAAAATAAAAAACAAAAGAAGCAGTTCTTTCTCACTGAATTTTTCTGCCGGACCTGATATGAGTATGATCGGCACGGGTAAAACAGGTAAATCAAAGCTCCTGAGCGGGATTGGCCTGGGATATACGTACAAGGACAGGCTTACGATACGTTCCGGGTTCTATACCGCCAACAAAGTTTACACGGCCACACCCGCTGATTACCATCCCTCCAATGCGAATTTCTATTATTATTACCCCAACCTGCAAAAGATCGATGCTGATTGTAAAGTATACGAGATCCCCATTTCCCTCAGTTATAATTTCGGGCGTAGCAGAAAACAAAACTGGTTTGCCTCTTCAGGTGTTTCTTCATACTTAATGAAAAGAGAGACCTATAAATATTTTTACAAACGATCCCCCAGTGAACCAACGATCAGCCGGCAACGTACGCTGAGCGGAGTAAATAAACATTATTTTGCCGTGATGACCGTCTCCGGTGGTTACCAGCGCCATCTCAATAAGGCTATGACCTTAACCGTTGAACCTTATCTTAAACTACCGCTAAAAGGAGTAGGCTATGGAAAAGTAAAACTGAACAGTTCCGGCGTACTCTTTACAGTAGGGATCAAGCCATTTGAACTCTTTAAAAAGGAGCGAAAATAAACTGCGACAGGATTCTTTTTCAGCCGCGGGAGGCAACCCATTTTTACAAGTTAGCGATTAAATAAAAAAATCTGCTTGTGAAAAAGTTTACCAGGTTTCGTTCGCTTTGCTTGATACTTGTATCCATCATTGTTGTTACCTATTCCTGCAGTAAAGGGGGAAGCGGTGGTGGCGGGGGTACACCCAATCCATGTTCCGGTGTAACGGTCTCTGTTAGTGCGACCACTTCCAATCCGACTACTGTTGGGGGGACAGATGGAAGCATCACAGCGACGGCTTCAGGAAGTACAGGGTTTACATTCAGCATCAATGGCGGCGCTTTCCAGGCTTCAGGGAATTTTACCAACCTGGGGGCAGGCACGTATACGATCGTTGCTAAAAGCATCGCCGGATGTACAGGATCCTCCAATTTTACACTAACAGCACCTAATCCCTGTGCCGGTATAACCATCACCGTGAACGGCACTACCACTAACCCTTCAGGTCCCGGCGCCACCAATGGAAGTATCGTTGCATCTGCTACCGGTAGCACGGGTTTTACTTATAGTATCAATGGGGGAACGTTCCAGGCAAGCGGAACATTTAATAACCTGGGAGCCGGTGCTTATGTCATTGTTGCAAAAGACCTGAACGGATGCCTGGGCTCAGGAAACTTCACACTTACAGCCCCCAATCCCTGCTTGGGCATTACGATTACAGTAACCGGTTCGGTAACGAATCCGACCGCGCCAGGCGCTACCAATGGCAGTATCGTTGCATCCGCGACCGGGAGTACTGGGTTCACGTTTAATATCAACGGTGGCACCTTCCAGGCATCAGGAACTTTTAATAACCTGGGTGCCGGTACTTACCTGGTCACTGCAAAGGATCTCAATGGTTGTACGGGTTCTGCTAATTTTACGCTGACCGCTCCTAATCCCTGCACAGGTGTTACAATAACCGTAAGCACCACGGCTGCGCCCAATATTCCCTGCGAGACAAGCAACACAGGAATGATCACGGCTTCGGCTTCAGGTGGTACGGGTATCTATACCTACAGTCTTAACGGCGGAACTTTTCAGTCTTCCGGTGTATTCAATAATCTTCTCGCGGGAAATTATAACGTTGTGGCAAAAGATGGTAATGGTTGTTCCGGTACGACCACGCAGGCCGTATCGAATGCACCTGCGGGTCCGTTGTTTTCACAGGTAAGAACGGTACTACAGAATAATTGTGTGCCTTGTCATAATAATGTCCAGGCAGAAGGAGGTATGAACTGGACGATCGATTGCAATATTGTTACTTTCAAAGACCGGATACAGGCAAGAGCCGTGAATGGCAACCCTTCACCGATGCCGCCAACAGGATTATTACCGAGTTCTGAACGACAGAAGATCACCCAGTGGATCAATGCCGGGGGAAGATATTCTGATTAATAAAAATGTCTCATTAGATGTGATGCGTCCGCGAAGAGGTTCTTGTAAACAGGGAACCTCTTTTTTATTTTCCCCAGCGGAAGGTCTTGATATCAAAACCGGCAAGCTTGAAA
>JANMKG010000194.1:0-11532 GCA_031371915.1 Chitinophagaceae bacterium
TCAAGAGCATCAGGCTGTGTAACGCTTGCACTCTTTGACACCAGGCAAGTGTTATCAGACTTCCTGCGAAGAATGATGGTATGGCTACCTGCAGTAAGACCATTGAAGACAACAGGACTTGCCACAACATTGGCGAAGGAACCACCATCGATATTTATCTCAAGGTCGCTTAAAGGCGTACCTGTAACGGCTGCTGATATTGATTTATTACCACCAAAACAGGTTGCATTGGTTGGTGTGAGTACCAGGTCAAGAGCTGTGGAAGGCTGACCAACTGTGATATTTTGAGTTGTGGCTGCACATCCAAATGCATCTTTAACATCTACTGTATGAGAACCAGCAGCAACTCCTGTAAATATATAGGGTGAAGTTTGGGTGGTATAAGAACCAGCATCAATACGTACCTGGTAAGGGCCGCCATAGCCACCACCGAAAGTTGCCGTCACTGTTCCATTAGTGCCTCCGAAACACGTCACATCAGTTTTCTGAAGACTCAAAGTCGGCATGGCAACTACAGGCGAAGCACTACAGGTTTGAATACCTGGAAAATTATCAAAGTTTACTTTTACGGTAAAACCGCCCGCATTTGGACCCACATTTATATTAACGGAGTTAGCACCATTAACAACCGTCCCCGTTAACGTGGTACTATTGTTGGCCGTAAAAAATGCGCCGCTGGAATTGGGGGCAATTACCCAGGTTACTGGTTGAGGACTTGGATTCCCCAATAAAAGGATAGTGGCTGTTGCCGTGATAACATCATTAGGACAAGCTGCACCCTTTGAAACGTCCATTGTTGTGCAGGTAGGGTTTTGCGCATAAGAATTTTGCACAAACGATACTGAAAATAAAAAAAGCATTAAAAAGAATTTAATGCGGCTTTTAAAATTTCCAGGCTTTTTTGATGTTAATGGCTGGCAAGTGCTCGTAATGATGGTACTCATAAATTTTTTTTTTGGTAGGCACACAAAAAATTAAATCACGATATGCTATAATCAGTACTAAACGATGATTAGGGTAGATCCATGGGTAGGAATGGCTGCTAAGCCAGGCACAATTCAAAAAATAATTCCTAAGGGGTTGGGTTAAAAGGGGCTAAGAATCAGAGTGGTAGTGAGTAACAGGAAAATAAAAGGTTTGGTAGATAGGAGTGGAGGATAAAGCTACTGATTTTTACCATCCTTCCAAATTTATTTAAGCGTTTTCTCCTAGTAAAATTATGCTATTTGCGAATGAGTTTTCAAGACTACCCCGGGGATATGTTCTCCAGGGAATAGTTGAAAAGGCTCCGAATCCCGTCAAAACCAGGTGGCGATTCCCTGTTTTCTTTTCCAATCGCGGACAGCGGCGGCGAGGAAAATGTTTAGAATTGGAAATAAATAAACGAACTACTGCTTTCCTGGCTCCAGATCAATAGTAATAGCAACAGCGCCCAGATAATACCAAATATCCACCAGGGGATTTTGGGGATCACATCCAAAACTTTTGTATTCCGCATCAGCCAGTGAGCAATGAACATCCCAAAAACAATAAATGAAACTTTCAGGATAGCCAGTGTGGCCAAAAGCGGTTCGGCATGACCTGTAAAGCCAAACATGGATTTAAGTGTATCCCATGCTTTAGTAAAAGTAGAGGCCCGGAAGAAAACCCAGGTAATATTGACAAGAAAAAAAGTAAATAAGGCAATGCTGAAATTCCGGAAATTTCGCGGTTTGAATGTTTCAGGAAGAGGTCCCAATACTCCTACTTCACCTGCCGGGGTCACCGCGATCGGCGTCACCACATCTTTACGGAAATCAGCGATCCACTTTTCCACCCACAAATAAAACCCGTGCAATCCTCCCCATACTACAAAAGTCCAGTTAGCGCCATGCCACAATCCACCCAGTAACATGGTGATCATAAGATTGAAATAAGTCCTGATCTTTCCTTTTCGGTTTCCGCCAAGCGGGATATATAAATAATCTCTTAGCCAGGCGGATAAAGTAATATGCCAGCGTCTCCAGAAATCGGAGAAACCGATAGCGGCATAAGGGTATAAAAAATTTTGAGGTAACACAAATCCCAGGCACATGGCGACGCCGATCGCACAGGTGGAGTAGCCGGCGAAATCGAAAAAGATCTGGCCTGAAAATGCCAGTACACCCATCCATGCATCCAGGGCAGGTAGGGTCTGGTGTGAATTAAAAACAGCATTCGCTGTAGCAGAGAGCATACTATCGGCCAATACTACTTTCATGAATAACCCAAGCGAGAGGAGAAAAAGACCTTGCATCAGTTGTTTTTGTGTCGCTTGCCTGGGTGTTTCAAACTGAGGAACCAGTTGTGGCGGACGAACAATGGGCCCGGCAACAAGGTGAGGGAAAAAAGTAACGAACAAGGAGAAGTCAAGCATCGATTTTACCGGCTTGCTTTTCTTTTTATACATATCAATAGTATAGCAAAGCGTGGTAAAGGTGTAAAAGGAAATACCCGCGGGCAGGATGATATTTGGTTTGGCGGGATGAAAATCGATCCCGATCGCGTTCATCAGTGTCACAAAATTTTCCAGTAAGAAACCACCGTATTTAAAAAAACAAAGCATCCCGAGGTTACCGATCAGGCTGATCACGAGCAGTAATCTTTTTTTACGGACATTTTCCTGGGTGTAAAGGGCGCGTCCAACAAAAAAATCAACTACAGTAGATAACCAGAGCAGCAAAATAAAGGGAGGGTTCCATGCCGCGTAAAAAATATAACTCGCAAGCAGCAGGTTGATCTTTTTTACTTTCCAGGGAAAAGAAAGATTGTGCAGGATAAGGATGACTATAAAAAAGGCAATGAAGGTATAAGAGTTGAACAGCATGGTGGTGGTGTGACTTGGTTGATTAATTATTGAGGTTCGGTGGCGGCTACCGGGAAGACCCATCCTTTTTCTTCACGAAGGATGCGGATGAATTCTTTGGTAAAGACAATTGCATCTGCAGGAGCAAGGTGCGACCACTCGGGACAAGTAAAATGACTGATCGCCGGGTAATCCATAAAATGCAATCCTGCACAACCTGTCACCTGCAATATCCTTTCCCAGTATTTATCTCTTGGATATCCCATCTGCTCACCCTGCCAGAAAGGACCGCTGGAAGGTGTTCTTACAAAAAAAACGGAGCCCCCCCTCGCCTTGATCTTATCGGTACAAACTTTTACAATATTCAGCAGGGAGTCCAGCTTAGCGCCACTTGCAGGAGGTTCTTTGCTCATTTTCCTGAAAAACTCCCAGATATTAGTAACCCTCCGGTGGAGATTGGTATCACTCAAAAATTCCGTTGTCATTGTTTCCTGCCTGTCAAAGTTCACACGCCCGAATTGCCAGGGAAAAATAGGTTCTTCAAAAACTCCGGTCCGGTCCTTTATAGGAAGTTTGCTTAAATACGCATTCAGGGAGAAATTATCCTTATCCAAAAAAGCCAGTTGTGATTCGAGCAGGTGATCAAGGGCAAAGCTGGCACGCTGTGCCGGCGTCCGATCCTTATAATAACGAATACTGGTGAGCGGTCTTTCCAGGTTAGGCGGTGCCGTGGAAAAAAATAATATCTCTGTTACATCCACTACCAGTCTTCCTTTAAAGCGCGGGTCATTGGCTAAGTCCTGTAAAAGAGGAATGGGATTACTTCCCACACAAGCCAGTTGAACGGCTTTGTTACCGGTCATTTTTTCCCAGGTAGGGATATCCAGGTCGAACTTGATACGGGAAGACCCGATGAATGTGGTAGCTTTTTCCTGGGGTTGATATACCTGTGTTCGTTTGTCCGCCCACAAAGGGCCACCATCATCATAGGTCAGGGTTACACCTGAATTCCGCAAATGAATTTCCCAGGCGGTCACGCTTACCAGTACAATAAAAAACATCAGCAAGGCGGATTTGGCAATGGAATTTGACTCCATAATGGATGGGTTTTGGTTGCTGGTAGATAAAGGCAGTTCTTGAAACAGGTTTACCTTTTAAAGATAGGGAAGGGAATGGAAAACCCCGGGGTAAATTCTTCAACTAGTATTCAAAAACTAATAAAAACTAATAACTGTCAAATAATCAAATGAGCTGCCTTTTATACAACTGCACCGTATTTTCCAATCCCAAATAAATAGCATCACAGATCAGCGCATGCCCGATGCTTACTTCATCCATCCAGGGAATATTTTGTTTCAGGTATTTTAAATTGTGCAGGTCAAGATCATGTCCCGCATTGATACCAAGTCCCAACTCACGGGCTTTGGTGGCTGCTTCGACATAGGGTTTCACCCCCAATTCCAAATTCCCAACTCCAAATTCCCTCGCATATCCTTCTGTATACAATTCGATCCTGTCCGTCCCTGTTTCCGCAGCCCCTTCCACCATCTTTATATCGGGATCAACAAATATAGAAACCCGTATACCTGCTTTTTTAAAGACGGCGATGATATCCATTAGATAATCTTTATTCTTAACCGTGTCCCATCCATGATCACTGGTCAATTGCCCGAGGGTATCAGGCACCAGGGTTACCTGGTCGGGTTTTGTTTCGAGCACCAGGTCAACAAATTTCTGTTCGGTGCAATTCCCTTCAATATTAAATTCTGTAGTGATGATTTTTTTTACCTGTCTTACATCTTCATAGCGGATATGCCGTTCGTCGGGGCGTGGATGGACCGTTATTCCATCGGCCCCGAAGCGTTGTATATCCCTGGCCGCTTTTAATATATCAGGATTGTTGCCACCTCTTGCATTCCGCAAAGTGGCGAGTTTATTGATATTTACACTGAGCTTGGTCATGGGGTAAAGTTAAATACAGGAACGCTGATTGTTATGATTTTTATGATTCACGCTGAGAAAATCATATTTGATCTTAAAGATCTTAAAAATCTGCGTTCTCAGAATACAAGAACTGATTGTTATGATTTTTATGATTTACACTGAAGGAATAGGCATTAGCTATTCGCTACTAACAGCAAATAGCTAACAGCTATAACTCCACCCATGTATGATCAGCGAGCAGTTTGACCGTTGCAATAAATCGTTTAAAGGGGCCAGCGGGTCCCCATTCCTTGGGAGATATAAGCGACAGGATATGCGTCTCATCCTTTTTTTGATAGAGGTAATAGGTCTGCCCGATATTCGGTTTGAAGGAAAGATTGGCTTCATAGATCATCATCGAAAGCTCTTTTCTTTTTTGTATCTCGTGGGCTTGTAAAGCCAGTAATTCGATCTGTTTTTTTATCTGCTCGAGTTGCATATTGGTCTGCTCTTCCATCGCGGTAAGCGCTTTATGCTTGATCATTCCCTGTTCCGTGGCCTTGATAACCGCCCCCGAGACCGAAGCAGAATAGGGGAGTACGCTCAGTTGTTTGTGGTAGATTTCGGCATTGGTATAGGCTGTGCCATCTTCTTTGCGTCCCTGCTGGGTGATCTTTAAATAACCATTGGGCAGGATCTCGTGGACGATATGAAGAATGATCTCTCCTTTTTTATAAAAATGGATCTCGAAACTGATACTATCAGGAAAAATAGCCTGGGCCTTATCCGCCAGCTGCGGATCATCGAAATCATTCAACCCGCCATCGGCAATGACCCGGTAATCGGAGGAATAGGCCTGGTTCTCCAGTGTTACCCAGTTGTGGTAGATCAGCAATTCCTTTTTGCTCACCGGCCCATTCGGGTCATCCTTTACAGCTTCTATTTTATAGATCCCGCTTTTGGGCCGTTCACCATATTCATAGGTTCCTTTCTCGGGAAACAGTTGCCAGGAGGCGAGAAAATTATATGCTTCTACCATATTGTTGCGCTTGTCTGTAAAACACCGGCGCAAAGATTTTGTTTTCCCCGCAAATAAAAAAAACTTTAAGAAGACGGAAAGCCCGGAAGACGGAAAGTCCGTAAGACCGTAAGACCGAAAGTCCGAATCGTTGATAGAGGAGCAAGGTTCCAGGAATCGTCTTCCGGACTTTCCGTCTTTTATCTATTTTTGTAACTTGATGATAAGAACTAAAAACATATTCCTGCTCACTTTGGTATGCCTGTCACAACTGGTTGTAAAAGCGCAACCGGCTGCCCAGTCGGCGAGTGAGATCATGAAAGAAGCTTACCAGCAGGCCGCGAAGGAAAACAAGAATGTATTTATCATTTTCCATGCTTCCTGGTGTGGTTGGTGCCATAAGATGGACAACAGTATGAACGATCCTCTTTGTAAGAAATTCTTTAATGATAATTACGTAAGCCGCCACCTGGTGGTGGATGAATCAAATGATAAACGCAACCTGGAGAACCCGGGAGCCAGCGAATTGAGAAGAAAATATTACGGCGACGGCCTGGGCATTCCTTTTTGGCTGATCTTCGACCCCAATGGAAATTTACTTACCGACTCTAAAATGAGGAAAGAAGGCGATGGCCCGCAACAGGGAGACAATACAGGATGTCCTGCGGCCGAAAAAGAGGTCGACTTCTTTATTGGGATCTTAAAGAAAACATCATCTCTCAGCAAGGAGCAACTGGAAGTTATAAGGAAACGATTCAGGGAAAACGACCAATAGGGTGGCGGAGGACGATCACCAATTCTTTAATTCATCTTCGATAGCTTCATCAAGACGGCTCTCATTTTGCAGTATCCATTTTGGCAAATCTGCAGACTGTATCCTCCAGTTATTATCCTTTTTGTGCATATTGAAAAGGATGCGGTCACCTCTTTCATTGCAGACATTCACACTAAACAGTTCCTCTTCGGAATTCCTCATTTTCCTGAAATTAAATTCCCTCAACCTACCCTCCATTTTTACCAGCCGGGTAAACTGGATCATTTTCACAAATTGTATCATTGGTTGAATTTTAATTACCAGGTAACATCAATTTCTATGCTATATATACATTCGGGGAGAAGAAAAGTTGTGCACAAAATTGATTGCTGACAATGTAAAGTAAAAGTAAAACGCCAGTAAGCATGAATAATTTCTCAACGGATCAGGGTTACCGTACCTTTTTGAAAATAAGCGGCGCCGGTATAATCGGTCGCTTTTACCATCCAGACATAAGTCCCCGTAGCCTGCGGAAGCCCGCTGATCCTGCCATCCCAGCCTTCGCCATTTTTTTGCGTGGAGAAAAGGAGTTGGCCCCACCGGTTGTAGACATTGAAATAATCAATATGCTTAATACCCACAGCTATTGGGCGCAACAGGTCATTCCTGCCGTCATTATTGGGTGTAAAACCTGATGGAACAAAAACGCTGGGTAATGTTTTGAAGACCTTTATAACGATATAAGCCGAATCTGTGCAGCCTTCGTCACTATAAGCGACCAGTTTGTACTGTATGCTGGTTGACGGGTCGGTATAAACAGCGACCGGGTTGGGAATATTGGTGGCGGAAAGATGAAAGGCCGGGTACCACCTATAGGCAATACCACCGCTGGCGTTCAATTGCAGGGGTTGACCTGCGAGGACAGCGGTATCATTGCCGGCGGAAACCCTCATTTTTGGCAGAACAGTGACACGCATTGTATCCCTGCCGGGTTTGGGGCAGCCTTTTGTATCATAAGCCGTGAGGACATAATCAGTGGTCTGGAGGGTTTTGGTCACCGGGTTCAGGAGACTGGCATTATCCAGCCATCTTACCGGTGTCCATGCCCAGGAACTTCCGTCGGTTATTCCCTGTAACTGGCCGGGATTTTTATAACAAACTTCAATATCCTCTCCTGCATTTACGGAAGGGTATGGAACAGGGGTCACTCTTATGGTTTTTGTATCCGAGCAGCCACCAATGATAGCGGTGACCTGGTAATCGGTAAGTGAGTTGGTAACAGCCAGTGGATTCCTGACAGCAGGGTTAACCAGTTGCGGAGCCGGTGTCCATACATATTGCAAGCCATCCGATACCACTCTTAGTTGTATAGTATCTCCTTTACAGATGATGGTATCTGCCATGACATTCAGTGTGACAAAATTTACAACCCTCACATTTACCGAATCCCTGTTGTAACAGCCATTATCAAATAGATCAACATAGTATTTCGTGGTAACAGGGGGTGTTACGGTAGGAGTCGCGGAATTAGCATTGGTAATATTTACCGGTGGTGACCAGCTGAAATTACCGGTGCCGGTAGCTTGCAGCATTACAATATCATTTATACATATCAGGGAATCCTTAAAAGCCACCGAAAGAAGTGGTTTGTCAATGATCGTGATGGTCTGTATAACAGTATCACGGCATCCTTTCGTGTCGGTAACGATCAGCCGTACATCTTTGGGACCTGCCAGTGGGTAGGTATAAGAAGGATGCTGTAAAACAGACGCATCAAATACCGAGGTCGATTCGCCAAAATCCCAGTTCCACGAATTAATGCTGCCGTAAACAGAAGTGGACAGGTCGGTAAAATTAACGGCGGTGTTCACACAAACACCAGCAGAACTAAAGCCAGGAGCAAATCCAGGATAAACTTTTATGACGGAGGTAGTAGAATCGCTGCAGGGTTGACCGCGGTTGATCACCAGTTTGACAGTATAATCACCTGCTACTGGAAAAGTAAATGTGTAGCTGGGTGTATTGCCGGTACCAACCAGGTTATTGCTGGCATCCCTGATCTCCCAGTCGCTGGTAATGATAAGCGGACTGTTGGATTGATTGGTCAGCGTAATGGTGGGCACTTTACATAATAAGTATTCAGGAAGCAGGGTAGCAGAAGCAATACTGCAATCTGCAATATTGATCTGCAGATCTTTTCGCTGGGTGGCGATCACTACACCATTCCTTATCTCTTCCACGCAAACGGTGATCACGTAAATACCCAGACCAGGTGCAATACCTGTTAACAAACCCGTAGTGGGATTTATCTGTACTGTATTTCCCAACGGCGCCGATTCACTAAAGGAACTGTTATCATATGCAACCTGCGGGAAAGGAGGAGGGTTGGTAGGAATCGCACCACCACCACCCGCGGCCGTACTGGCATAAGCGCCACAGAAAGTATAATGAAGCACATCACCGGGATCCGGGTCACTTGCGCCAAAGCTGTAAGTGAAATCATTGTTGGCACAAACGATCACCAGGTCGCTGCCCGTAAAATGAGCGCTGTTATTCAGCGGACCGCTGGAGACTGCACCCGTACCGGGAATATCGGCTGTATAAGTGGCCCCTACATTATTATACCCGGGAGCCAGGTTGGTAATACCCGCAATTCTATAATTAACCTGGCTGGCCATCACATAGCCCGCAGGAGAGCCGGGTAAGGAAACTAGAATATTATAGTAGGCCACTTCATAACAAACCTGCGGAGGGTTAGTGATACAGGGATCCGGGTCAGTGATGCGGATCGTCTCTGAATTGGACATGGAAACCACCATATCACCCATCCTCGCATTAGTGGTCTTGTCAAACACAGAAATGATCGCTGGGTTGGGAAATTGCCGCCCACTGTTACAACGCTGGAAAAGTTTCAGGGTGACATTGTATTGATAAAGCCCGTTGTTCATTCCTGTATACGTGTAATACATTTCTCCCCCCGTAATATGGCTTGCCCTGGCTGCCTGTGAAGCAATCAAAATCGTGAGGATGAACGGTACGAGCCTTTTTATCATATCCTTGCTGGCAGGTGAACTGCCTTCTTTAAAGATAAGGATATAAACGGATGAGCGGAAGAGGTGGTTGCTTTAAACAAACCGGGGTTTATTTCACCACAGAGCCACAGAGTTTTAGAGTAACACAGAGAAAGAAAGAAATATTTTCTCTGTGTGCCTCTGTATCCCTGTGCCTCTGTGTTGAAGAAAAGCTGAATCTCTAACCGGATTGTTCAGCCATAAGAGTTTAACAATCTTCTGCCTCTTCCAAACGGGTTAAATAGTTATTTTAGTGTTTAATTCTATTGTATGAAACAACTCCTGTTCCTTGCCTTATTATTTCCTCTTTTTTCCGCCGCGCAGGAGCCGGTAGCTACCGGTTGCAAACTGAATAAGGAAACCGATCCTTATACAAAAGAGACCAAACTTTCCACCGGGTTTATTTTCCTGGATGGTGGTTCGGTGACCATTGATGCGGACAGCCGCGAGATCGATGTGCTTTTCTCGATCGAGGGAGCGGATAAATGTTATGATAACAATTCCATGGCCGCTATTTTCTTTGAAGGCACTAAAACAAAACTCTCTTCCCGCAACGGCGGTACGATGAACTGCGAAGGTCTTTTTCATTTTACTTTTAAAAATACCGTTTCGCCCTCCACTATTTTACAACGGATGATGACGCAGAAGATCACGCATATCATTTTTACCGGTAACAATAAAAAGGAGACCAAAGTAGAGATTGGACCCACCGAGCAACAGGCCTTGATGACATTAGCAACCTGCCTGGTGAACGAGGCAAAGACTCTTGTAAAATAACGACGATCTCTTTTAGTTTTCTCACCCAACTTGCCCGCATGTAAAATAAAAAACCCGTCTCGTATTCTACAAGACGGGTTAAGCTTATCTTTTATTCTATTAATACCTGTATAGATCTGATTTGAAAGGTCCACTCTTGCTGATACCAAGGTATTCAGCTTGTGCGTCAGTCAGTTCATCAAGCACCACACCGATCTTCGATAAATGCAGGCGTGCTACTTTTTCATCGAGGTGTTTCGGCAGTACATATACTTTGTTCTCGTAGTTCTTGTGGTTCTGCCATAATTCGATCTGCGCCAGGGTCTGGTTCGAGAAAGAATTACTCATCACGAAGGAAGGGTGACCGGTTGCACAACCAAGGTTCACCAGGCGACCTTCCGCGAGGATGATCACATCATGACCATCCACGTTATAGATATCTACCTGTGGTTTGATCGTATCTTTTGTTTTGCCATAGTTCTTGTTCAGCCAGGCGATATCGATCTCGATATCGAAGTGACCGATATTACAAACGATCACTTTATCCTTCATCAGTTTGAAATGCTCGCCGCGGATCAGGTCACGGCAACCGGAAGCGGTCACTACGATATCGGCTTCTTTTACGGCATCGATCATTTTCTTTACTTCGAAACCATCCATCGCGGCCTGTAAGGCACAGATCGGGTCAATCTCGGTAACGATCACACGGCATCCTGCACCAGCCAGTGAGGCAGCAGAACCTTTACCCACATCACCATAACCACCTACAACCGCTACTTTACCGGCAAGCATTACATCGGTGGCACGGCGGATAGAATCCACGAGTGATTCTTTGCATCCGTATTTATTATCGAACTTGGATTTGGTAACAGAATCATTCACATTGATGGCAGGCATCGGCAACGTGCCTTTCGCTACTCTTTCATATAAACGATGAACACCCGTTGTTGTTTCTTCAGAAATGCCTTTTACATGCTGCACCAGTTCAGGATAAGTATCCAGTACCATATTGGTAAGGTCACCACCATCATCCAGGATCATGTTCAGGGGTTTGTCCTGTCCACCAAAGAACAGTGTTTGTTCAATACACCAGTCAGCTTCTTCCTGTGTCTGTCCTTTCCAGGCAAATACACCAATACCTGCGGCAGCAATGGCTGCGGCGGCATGGTCCTGCGTGGAGAAGATA
>JANMKG010000211.1:0-7726 GCA_031371915.1 Chitinophagaceae bacterium
GGATTCCTATCTTCATATGCGGGGGAAAGATGGTTATGACGGGATCATCAAAGTGATAGAGGCTCTCCACAAAACGCTTCCGATCAGTCTCATGTTCACCCTCTCCCCTTACAATGATTTTAAAGACCTTGAACATGTGGCTTCGGTTTGTAAAAAATATGCTGTCGATCTTCGGGTTGGCGTTTATAATGACATCTCTTTCTTTGATACGATCGAAGACGCGCATAATTACGATATAGGGTCCCTGAAGTCACCCGAGATCCGCTCTTTTAGCGAAGCAAAGAAACTGGTTAAGGAAAAAACAAAAACGGCCGCCAGCCTTACTAATACGGCCAACGGTGAAAATCTTCTCATCAATATCCGGGAAAATCTCCCCGATAACCTGAAAGAGTTTTCGGAAAATTTTGATTTCCTGGTGCTGTATGATGAATGGCGGCGCGGCGGGCTCCAGTTAAGCTGTAATAGCATCCTGGACAGTATTGTTGTATTACCCAATGGGGATGTCCCGATCTGTCAGAACCTCGATGTGCTGATCGGGAATATTCATACCAACACCCTCGACGAGATCATCAATGCGGAAGAAACACGCAAGCAACAGCATCATTATTCAAAGAACTGCAATGCCTGCTGGATAAATTTCCACCGGAAATACGATATCATCCTGTATCGTTCCTTTGAAAAGTATTTTGGAAAAGCTGTCACCGGCAAATTGCTGGGATATTACTGGTGGGAAAAAGATAAGAAAAAGAATTACCGGCAAATGATGAAATCCTGATTACAGGAAAGTTGTTGATTGATTTATTTCCCCCGTTCCTTTTTACACTCGGGTATTTATTATAGCATTGTAAAAAGAAACTGCCGTTTTGAGGATCAACCGCGACATGACGACTGCAAGCAGGTTAAAACCTTATGGGGTCATAGCAGTAGCTGCTATTCTCGCCTATCTTCCCGTGAGCAGTATGCTCTTTACACTCCGCAATGATGTAATGGCCATTGAATACCCTGTCCAGCATTTCATGAGTGAATGCCTCAGGAAAGGAGAGTTTCCAAGTTGGTTCAATACCTGGAATATGGGGTTCCCCCTGCAAAGCGTACTGACCTGGGGCGTTTACAGTACTCCGCAGATGATGACGGGTCTCCTGTTTGAATCGAATATTTACATCCTTCACCTGGAGTTCCTTTTCTTTATCATGTCATCCGGCTGGATCATGTACAAATTATTAAAAACACATTTTCTCATCGATCACGTCCTTGCCTTATTGCTGGCCTGTTGTTATATGCTGTCAGGGTTTACTGCAGGCTCTTCCCAATGGCTGCTGTATATCACGGGAATGACCTTTATACCTCTTACGCTTTATTGCCTGCTGGGTCTGCTAAAAAAACCGTCGTTTAAGTATGCGGCACTGTTCGCTGTGTCTTACTATTTATTATTTACCAATGTCCATATTTATCTCACTGTTGTTTCTTCTTATGCGCTGTTCTTTTTCCTGCTTCTATATTTTACCCGTTTATTATTGTCAAAGACGCCCAGGGCAGTCAATATAAAAACGATACGCTTCCTGGTGCTTGCTTTAACGGGTACGGCTTTTCTCTGCGCTGCGCCCGCTTATTATAGTATCGAGACGATCACTTACCTGGAAAGAAGCCTTCCGCTTGGAAGCCATTCAGATTTCTTTCAATCCAATTATCTCCATCCCGATGGACTGGCCAGTTTCCTGCTTCCTTTATCCGCCACCAAAACAACTCATTTCAATACCGAAGGAACTGTACTCGATGTCTATATCGGGCTTTTGCCTTTGATCCTCCTGCCCTTGTCAGTTTTCCTGAATCTCAACCGGGAAGGAGGGAGTAAAAAACAATGGGGCTGGCTATTGGCTGCTCTTTTTTTTCTACTACTCTCTTTTGGTCATCTTACACCGCTGCGTAGCTGGATGAATATTTTACCGGGTATGGGCAATTTCCGACACCCGGGTGTGCTCCGTGTATTTTTTAATATGGGCTTCCTTTTCTACCTGGCCAGCAGCCTGGGGGATACCCGGCTGCCTGATCTCTTTGTAAAAGGATCCCTTGAAAGAAAGTATACCAGTATATCAACTGCTGTCCTATTATTTCTTTCCCTGCTTGTGTTAGTTCTTTATGTCCATGATCTCTCGGGCACCTGGAAGGGGTCATTATATGCTACTGTTAAAGATATCACGATCAGCAAGCTCATTTTATTCAGTGCCTTGATACAGGTATTTTTTACCGGTCTCCTCTTGTTCAGTATCGTGAAAAAACAACGGCTGTTTACCGTGGTCCTGTTAACAGAGCTCATCATCAATACGCTTTCCTGTACTCCTTTTTTTACGATCGGGAATTACCAGGCAGGCGAGGTGGCAACGATCCTGCAACCTGCCAAAGGATTCCCGGTACAACAGGCTTCTCCCTTTGACGTCCCCGCTGCTTTTACGGACAGCAGGAATAATTCCTGGCCAAACATCAACACATACCGGAAAGAAGTAAGTAACAATGTGTCAATGCCGGGTCCACTTATTCTTGAAAAGGTTTCTTTATTTGTGAGTGAAGGTGAAATGAAGAACAGTTTGAAAGGAAAACAACTTGTCTTTTTAAAAGACAGCTCCGGGGGTACGATTCGTATAATTCAACAGCTTCCATCCAGTGTCAGGGCGGAAGTATCGTTGATAAAACCGGCGAACATCGTATTGCAACAGGGCGACTTCCCCGGCTGGAAAGCTTATTATAATGGGAAAAATATTCCTGTACTGAAAAATGAACTGCCTTTTGTGAATGTGGAACTGCCTGCAGGTAAAGGAGAATTGGTGTTCAGCTTTGAGAAAAAAGGGGTGATGTATTCAGCTATTATCTTACATATCCTTGTATTATTAGTAACCTGTCTGTGGTTGTCCAGGAAATTTTTTATCAGATCTTCTTCCCCTTCATAGTTGTACTGATAGCATGATCCATCAATCGTTCTGCATAGGGTCTTGACAGTTCATTCAGTTTCTCAATCGCCGCGTGCACCTGGTCCTTATCACCCGTGGTAAGCAATTCTTCCAGGTCCTTCAGGGCGCTATTAGTTTCCTCCAGTTCCCTGTTTGAAAGAAAGGACCTGTTCTTCTCAATGAACTGGGTTGTGGTAGCAAGGATCTGCTGTCCTTCTGTGCGGGCTTCTACCAGCGCCCTTGTCTGCATATCTTCTTTGGCATAGGTAATGGACTCCAGCAGCATTTTTTCTACCTCGGCATCTGTCAACCCGTATTGTGGTTTGACTTCAATACTCTGCTCTACGCCACTTCTCAATTCTTTCGCTTTTACAACCAGGATACCATCCGCGTTAACCAGGAAGGATATCTCCACTTTTGGTAAACCCGCCGGCATGCCAGGTATGCCTGTTAAATTGAATTCTGCCAGTTTTCGATTATCTCTTACAAGGTCCCTTTCTCCCTGGTACACCGAGATCCTCATACCGCCCTGTCCGTCTTTTTGCGTCGTATATTGCCGGGACGCAGAAGAAGGTATCTTGGAATTGCGGGATACCAGCACATCCATGAGGCCGCCCATTGTTTCGATACCCAAAGAAAGCGGCGTAATATCCAACAATAAAAAATCCTTGTTGTTCCCTGCGAGAATATCGGCCTGCACAGCTGCCCCTAGCGCAACGACTTCATCAGGATTTAGTGAATCATGTACTGGTTTACCAAAAAATGCAGCCACCGATCGCTTAACAAGCGGCACACGGGTAGAACCACCCACCATGATCACTTCCTCAATATCTTCACTACTTAGCTGCGCATCATCCAGGGCATTTTTACAGCATTGAATGGTCCTTTCGATAAAGGGGCGGGCAAGTTGCTCGAATTCCTCTTTAGTGATCGTTACTGTATGACCGGCCGCGGCACCTGTATAGGTAGCAACAATACTCAATTGTTTCTTTGCTTCTTCCGCAACAAGTCGTAATTCCTGGGCCAATTTCTTATCCCTAACCAGTTCGCGGTTAGCTATCCCTAATTTTGTAACCCAATGCTCTACGATCACCCGGTCAAAATCATCACCCCCGAGGTAAGTGTCACCATTGGTTGAAAGCACTTCAAAGATCCCCCCGGTAATACGTAGCACCGAAATATCAAATGTCCCTCCTCCCAAGTCGTATACCGCGATGGTTTTTACTTCATCCCGGTTCATGCCGAGGCCATAGGCAAGACTTGCAGCGGTAGGTTCATTCACGATCCGCAATACATCCAAACCTGCTAATTTCCCCGCGTCTCGGGTCGCCTGCCGCTGAGCATCGTTAAAATAGGCTGGCACAGTTATTACTGCTTTATTGACAACAGTTTTTAAAATATGTTCCGCTCTTTTCTTCAATTCCTTTAATATGAGAGAAGACAATTCGATCGGGGAATAAAAAGAAGTACCCGCCTGCACTTTCACCAGGCTTTCCGTATCATCATCAATTACTTTATAAGTAAACATGTCCGCGTAGTCACGAACATCGTTGTATGATTTGCCCATCAGTCTTTTGACGGAAAAGATCGTATTCTGGGGTTCCGTAATAAGATACTTTTTGGCCTCCTCTCCTACGGAGATGGCCCCATCGGCTCCAAAATGTATGACCGAAGGAACCAGGGCATTACCATCATGTTCTTTTAATACAACAGGCTTCCTGCTTTCGGGGTGAATGACAGCTACCAGGCTGTTCGTCGTTCCCAGGTCGATCCCCACGATCATTTCCGGCTGCTGCAGGCTTCCTGTCGCTATATTGATGCTGATCTTCGCCATACTCCTTTCGAAAAAATGGTAAGCTGCAAAAGTAACAATTAACTGCCGCGGTAGTTTACGAATAACGAAAAGGCCACCCTGTACCAGGATGGCCTTTCAAAATAGTTATGCAGTTCACTACCGCATCAGGTACATTTTACCGTAACCTTTATTGAAATATTTATCGGTATTATCATTCTCTGATTTGTATTTATCAAGCGATTTACCATTGAGATTGGTGACAACACGGTACAGGTAAATTCCATTCCCCAGCTTTTGACCATACTGATCCGTACCATCCCATTTGAATTCGGTGATGTTACGGCCGATATGCAGGGGACCTAATTCGTCCTTAGTGATCTCCCTGACGATCTTACCGGTAATGGTCATGATCTCGATCTTGATATTCTGGGGCACCTCGCTTCCGGTAACAGTGAACACAAAAGCCGTTGATGTCGTAAAAGGATTCGGGTAATTCAGCATATTCGATATCATCGGCTTGTTGATCACCTCGAATAGAACGCGGTATTCCAGATTACCTGCTTTATTATTACTCTTGTCCTTACCCGTGACGATCATTTCATATTCTCCGTCCACCGTAAAATAAGGTCTGAAATTGATCGTAGCCGTATTATCAGGATTAGGCGCCTGGCCGGCAGGTGTAAACCGGAGCGTATCATTGTTGAAATAGAACCTGCGAAGCGTACCATTCGGGTATCTCACCTGCAGCGTTAGTAAAGAGGTGTCATCCAGGATCTGCCATTTTGATTCATCTTTCAATTTGATAATAATATCTGGTTTGGAGGAAACAATATCCCTGTTGAGGATATGGACTCCATCAAATGTTATATCGAGCAGCGGGTTAAGGCTGTCAGGTTTTACATAGAAATTCCGGAAGGCAAAATTGTTGAAATGGAATTGCTCGGGCTGGTCCTCATCAGGGTTTGCCTCAATATACATCGTATTCACACCCGCTATCGTTTGTGTATTGACCAGGGAACCAAGCTGAACTGTATCGTTGGGCGCCCCATTGATTGCCAGGGGTCTTTTTCTTGGTATCGGTATGATATGCGGTAAATTGTTCTTATCCGTGATGACCATTTTCACTTTCAGGCTGTCAAACGGTACTTCGCTGACATTTTTAAAAGCCACTTTAAAATCAAGGGGCTCACCTACTTCCAGGGTATCCTTAACCTTTAAATAAATATTTGGCGCTATTGCCCCCTCCGGAACCGGGTCATAGGTTACCATCCAATATCGCATCTGGTACGGCGTGTAATTGACCGAATCCAGGTTATTCATTCTTAGCTTCAGGTAAGGATATTGCTGAGCATTAATGGCCGAAATATCGTAATCCTGTTGGCTTTCATCAATTCCTGTCAGCAGCGTTGTTTCAATCCCCGCGAGGTTAACTCCGATGACATCCACAGTAGGCTTGTCACCCGGCGTGATATCAGGGGCTTTGGTACCCTTCCATTTCAATCGTTTCCAGGCTTTGGCTCTTCCAAAAAGCGGGGAAGTTATATAACCAAGTGTATCGGGGGTCATAAAATTCTTAGTAGTCGAGATAAGATCATAAATGCCTTCACTCATCACTGATACAGGGACAAAATTGCTATTGTTTTTTTGATAGATATGGATGAACGAATGTGGTCTTGTAAATGAATCGAGTACGTTGAATCCAACCGCCTTGAGTTTATGATACAAGGTCTTGCCCGGTCCGTTGACAGCTTCGTCAGCGATCCAGTCCGCAATAAATCCTCCCGGAGGCTGGACATGGTTATTAATACTCCTGACCACGACGACATAACCATCCGGTATGGAATCCATAAAATCCATCGCCAGCTTTCGTGTCGGTTGTGACATATAACTATACTCAAAATTCCATGAACGGCTGATATCACAGGGTGGCCCATAACTTCCATACCGGCCTGTAGGGTTTTTAACAGGCAAAAATCTGTAAGGATCAAATATGTTGAAGATGAGTGAGTATCCAACGCAGGCGCTCCTGATATAGGCACTACCTTCCGGGGCAACTATAAGGTCACCTTCCTGCAAGGTAGCTGTTAGGTATACCCCATTCTTCACAAATACATAGTGTCCTATCGAATCATATATCCATTTCCTGTTTTGAGGATTCAGGGAAATACGTTGTTTGGCTGACTTATCCTGCTGGAAATAATGAGACTGGTTAAACCCTGCGGTACTGTTCGCGATGTATATAAAGGAGGCTGAATTCCATACTGGTGCACCTGAAACCGGAACAGGTGAAACCCTCCAGTAATAAACAGTGCTGTCGGTAAATGTAACGCCAGGTGTAAACTCAAGCAGGCCTCCTGTTGAACTTACGGTTTTCGTGATTTTAGATGGAGAATTGAACAACTCTGTTGTGTCCATTTCCATATTATACTGTTTCAGTGTACTGAAAGGATTGGCAGTAGAGGCCATTACCTTAATATTTTGTTTATTGACAATCGAGTAATTATAGGGGTATACCGGCCTGGCTTCATCCTCGAATATGAAGATATCCTTGGTAACCGAATTATTGGATTCATATAACTCATCAACTGCATTATCCGCATCAATGGTAATGGTTATTTTATTGTTCCCCTTATCCCGGGTCGCAACGATCGGGATGGTGTAAGAAAGAGAATCCATATACTTTGTCCCGGGGATAGTATCCCTCCGGATGACCTGGGTGCTGAGATCGGGGTAGGTTCTTTTCACCTCCACCACAATATTCTTATCAATAGCCTTACCAATGTTCATGAAACTGGCGTTCACCTTAAAATTCAATTCCGCTACTGATATGAAAGAAGGAGATATTTTTACTAACTGGGGCTCTATGACATAATCTGGTTTGGGAAAAGCATTCATTTTTAATGCAGGGTCTCCATGCAATGTTGTTTGCTCACACTGTAGCCGGGCATAAAAATCATTTTGCGTCGTCACATTATAAGTCTGGACGATT
>JANMKG010000254.1:0-2833 GCA_031371915.1 Chitinophagaceae bacterium
CCGTTCCGGCAGCCGGTGAGTAAGGCTGTATGCTCACGCTTTCGTAGAGCAATCCTTTTTTATACAATTCACTCAATATCCACCAGACCGATTCGATGTATTCATTCTTGTACGTGATATAAGGATCGTTGAGATCTACCCAATACCCCATCTTCCGGGTGATATCATCCCATTTGTCTTTATAGCGTAAGACCGCTTCGCGGCATTTCTGGTTATACTCTTCTACCGAGATCTTTTTGCCAATATCTTCCTTGGTAATACCGAGTTCCTTTTCAACCCCGAGTTCAATTGGCAGACCATGCGTATCCCAGCCGCCTTTCCGTTTTACCTGGAAGCCTTTCATCGTCTTGTAACGGCAGACCAGGTCCTTTAAAGTCCTTGAAATAACATGGTGGATACCGGGCATGCCATTGGCACTGGGCGGACCTTCATAAAAGACAAAGGGGGTAGCGCCTTCGCGGAGCGACACACTTTTTTCAAAAGCCTGTTTTTCAGCCCATTCAGCAAGGATCTCCTGTTCCATACCCGGCAGATCCAGACCCGTAAATTCCCTGTATTTAGCGTTCATAGCCTATCTAAAAGGCTGCGAAGTTAAGATAATAAAAGAGGAGTACAAGTCGGAAAGACGGAAGACCGCAAGACAAGACGGGAAGAAGGAAAGTCGGGAAGTCCGAAACACCGGAAGACTAACCGTGCCAAAGCAAAAGTTCTTCCGGACTTTCAGACTTCCCGACTTTCGGACTATTTTATCAGCTCATACTGGAAATCTGGTCTGCCCCGCACTCCTCCATCCGCACCAACACCCATGGCCAGGCAGCGGAATTTATAATAATTTCCATTGGGGTCTTTGATAATATAGAACCTGTCAAGCCTTGCACCAGTAGCGGGTTGGGTACTGCGCCAACTACTCCCGATCGCCCAACGGCTATTCACCAATGTCGCCGCAGCCACACTATCCCTGTTACATGCTGTATATGCGGCGCCTGCAATAGTAGAAGATCCATAGGTTTTTGTTGCAACACTAACTCCTGCCAAATAATTCACAGCGATCAGGTCAGAAAAATTATAGGGTACCTGTCCCGCTCCAAAATTGGTTTCATACACCGAGTAACTCCAAACAAGATCCCATCTTTCTTTTTCTGGTTGCACATCAACGATACCGTTATCAAAAGAAACAAATTTGAAATTATAAGCCGCATCTTTTGGTACCTGGAGAGTCCTGAAACTTGTTTCCTGTATTCCCGCGTATTGTAAAATGTACCCGCCCGAAGGATTGCGCAACACCCTTAATTTGATCCAGGGTCTAGGGGCGATGCCGCCGCCGGTACCGCGGTTCACAATGATCACTTTGTTATCAGCATCTGTAGCAGATATCGCTGGTATAACAGTTTTGGTAAGATCACCCGTCGCATTATCAAACCAAACCAATTGGTCGGGTAAAGGATTGGTCTGGCTGGTGGCAAGAACAAGACCGATCGTATCGGCAGCTCCAACAGTAGCCAGGTCATTTTTAGCAAGGACCTTTGCACCCGCGCTGGATGTATTATTCAGGATCACCCTGAAATCCGAACCACAATAAAGCCCAATATCCCAGCTGCTGCGCAGGGAAGTGGTTTGGCGGTCGGCGGACAGGTCCAGGTAAACTGAATTACCCGCAGCAGATCCGCTCTCGGTACCAGCAATACCATTGAGCCGTATGCTGGAACCACCGGAAGGCGGAACAATGATGATGGGATCTGTATCTTTTTTGCAGGCGCCAAGGACAAGTGCTACCAGGGCTATTGTCATTAATCTTTTTATCTGTACCATGAGTTCTTCTTTTATATATAGTTGAATTGACCTATTTTTTATTCCAGTTAAAATTCAGGCCCAGGAAATAAGAACGGCCATACCCGATCGCCGTACCGTTGCCGGAATCATGTATACTTCCTGAAGAAGCGGCTGAACTGGCAACATTGGTAACATCGAATAAATTCTTTACTCCTCCTGTAACTGCGATATGCTTATTAATTGTAGTATAAGCGGTTAGATCGGCCTGGTGATAGGCGTTTGTCTCAGCTATATACAGGATGGATTGATTCCCCGCGTTCTTACCGGTTACATATTGCGGTGTTCTCCCCGTATACTTATAATAGAGACTGAATGTTGTTTTGGTCTTGCTGAAAGTATAACTGGCCGATGTATTGAATTCCGGCGCCCATAGGAATTTTTTTGTATCCAGTTTGATATACTCCTTATCATCATAGAGTTCGCGGTCATACCCGGTATAGGAAAAACCAGCGCTTGCCTGCAGTGCTTTGCCGGATAGTTTTGCATCAATTGATCCGCCGGTGATGCGGGCTTTATTTACATTGAAATAAGTGTACTGGTTGCTGGCGGGATCAGCCAGTGCGAAAGCGATCTGGTTGTTGAAATCCGTATAAAAACCGTTTAAAGCAATATTGAAACGCTCTCCTTCTTTACAAGTTCCGGCCCAGTTCAGCGAACCATTGAAACTGTTGGAAGTCTCTGCTTTAAGATTTGGATTACCGACAATATTGTGGTTAGCATCAATGAACTCAAAATATAATTCCCGCAGGGCCGGTGAACGGAAACCATAAGCATAGGCCAGGCGCAGATCAAGATGCCCGTTCAATACAAATTTTGTATTGATGGAGGGAACTACCGGTGGCGCATCGTAAATGCTGTTTTTGATGAAACGTAATCCCGGTCGTATATTGATCTTAGCGGTTGGCTTTATTTCAGCCGATACAAAAAGGGCATAATCTGTAATAACAGGATTACCGGTAATACGCTGCCCTTTGGCTTCTTCCCGGTTGATATCGATACCGGG
>JANMKG010000294.1:0-4684 GCA_031371915.1 Chitinophagaceae bacterium
GGGTTTGGCGAGTAGCTAGTGGCTTGAAAGACTTTGAGTTTCCCACTCGCCACTCGCCAAACCCCACTAGCTACTATCTTCCTTTGCTTCAATTTTATCATTCAAGAACTGAAAAATGAAACTGACAATCTACCAGGTGGACGCATTTGCGGACAAACTTTTCAGCGGTAACCCCGCGGGTGTGGTACCCCTGAAGAAATGGATCGATGACCGGCTGATGCAACAAATAGCCATGGAAAATAACCTCGCGGAGACGGCTTTTTTTGTACCATCAAAAACAGCAAGAGTTGATTATGATATCCGGTGGTTCACACCTGCGCTGGAAATAAATTTATGCGGTCATGCTACACTGGCTTCGGCCTGGATCCTCTTTGAGATCATGAAAGCGAAAAAGAAAAAAGTAGTATTCAGCTCTAAAAGCGGGCTGCTGACGGTCACCAGGGTGAAAGGCCGGCTGGATATGGATTTTCCTTCCTGGCCTCCCGAACGCAGCAGTGATTACCCAGCCGAACTGCTCGCATCTTTGGGCAATCCCGAGATCGCGGGTGTTTACAGTAACAGGGAATGGCTGGTTGAATTAATAAATGAAGAGGCGGTGCGTAACTGCCGGCCGGATTTTTCACTGATGAAAAAAACCGGCAAAATGGTTATCATAACCGCCCCCGGTAAAACAGTTGATTTTGTATCCCGGTTTTTTGCACCCGCCGCCGGGATCGATGAAGACCCGGTAACAGGCTCCGCGCATTCCCAGCTCATTCCTTTCTGGAGCGGGAAACTGGGTAAAGAAAAATTAAAAGCCAAACAATTATCGGCAAGGGGAGGTGATCTTTATTGTGAGCAGAAAGGAGAGCGGGTGATCATGGGAGGAACCTGTGTTTTTTATATGAAAGGGGTGATAGAGGTATAAGAACGCTGAATATAAAACGCTCAATATACAATGCTCAATAATCAATGATCAGGGAAGAAACCTTTCTTTCAAACCCGGTGCTGGTATCATACAAGATTCTTTTTTGCCAAACCATTTATACCGGTTGCGCGCAATGATATTGTAAAAAAAATCACGGATGAATTTAGGGATGATCATAAGGCCATAAAATAATTTCCATCCACCATCCAGGTATTTGCAGATCCTGAGGGCGGCGGAGGATTGGGTATAGACCTTTCCTTTTTCAATAAAAATAACCGAACTAAGTGCGGAAGGATGGAGATCATAAGCCGGCAACAATTGACTGGCCGTTTCACCCTGGAGGGAAGTGAACTGCAACCCTTTTTTTTTATCATGCTTTATGGCGAAATTGACCCAGTAATTACAAAAGTTACAAACACCATCAAAAAGAATAACAGGTTTATCTTCCATGAGATGCAAAGGTAAAGCTGCTTTTTCTACGCTGCCTGTAAATTCCACATTCATTTCCCTCCTTTTATCGTAAAACCTGCTTTTCGTCACCAAAATTTGGGTTAACCCGCTACAAATCGCCTTTGATTTCTTGAAAAAGAGAAAAGTTTGAATTAATTTTTACCTCATAAACTTTACTATGAAAAATTATACCACTCTCAAGAAGCGGATAATGCTGTTATTTATATTGTTTTCCATGAGCTGCATCAGCAACGCCCAGCAGCCCGTTTTACCCCGCAATGCTACACAACCAAAACAGTTACCGGTACAAGTAAAACCTTTGATCAAAAAGGATTCGGTGAGTTACCATGTGACGCCTGTTGGAGTAACGGCCAGCACTACGATGGCTACGGCCGATGAACTGTACCTCGGGCAGGGATCTTTTCTTCTGCGTACTGTAAGGGACTACCGTTACCTGACTATAAAAGATGACTATAACAAATCGTCGATCGTTTTCCGGTACGCGGACTGGGATCTTACAAACCAGTTCTGGAATTTTGTTCAAAAACCCGGCAGCTATTATAAAATAAGATCGGGAAGCGGCTTGTTTCTTGAAATGGGGGGCAGTGGCACTTATTATGTTGTTTCCAAAGCAGAATCGAATACGGATAACCAGCTCTGGCAACTGGAGACAGCGGATAACGGTAATTATTATATTAAATCCAAATCAGGTAAATACCTTGGCGTGTATGGGAGCCAGGTCACGGATGGAACTGTAGCAGGACTGAGAGATACAAGAGACAACAGTGCTTTTCAAAAATGGCAACTGATCAAAATGACGAATGACAGGAGAAGAACCACTTCTTTCAACCCTGAAAGAAATGGGTTTCATTTTATCAATACATTCAATGGCGAAGATTTTATCCGCTGGGGAGGTTTGTGCGGGGGAATGGTCTATACAGCACTTGATTATTTCAGGACGGGTATACCTATTCCGACACAATCCTATACACCGGCCAATGGCACCCCGCTTCAATCTTATATTTATCAGCGCCAGCAACATTCAATGTGGAACGTGAACGAGAAATGGTCGGAGATGGAAGTGGCGTACAATACACGGGCAGGAGAAATATTCCGCTGGGGTATCCAGGGATATGGAGGAGGCCGGCTGGAAGAATTAAAGAACGCGATCGATGCAAATCGTTCAGTGCCACTCGGCTTGTTTGTCGGGGGTGTAAGAGGTATTGATAATGATGGGAATGGTAACCACGTGGTGCTGGCCATGGGATATGCGATGGGCAGGTATACCGGTAACCTGGAAGGTCACCCGGAGGATTTCAAGATATTCGTTTATAACCCTAATCGCCGGAACCAGACCACGACCCTGGTGCCCAATATGGATGGCCAATGTTATTTTGAAGTAGAGAGTGGGAAAGTATGGAGGACCTATTTCGTGAATAATAAATATGACAATGACCATACACCACCGGCTGATATTCCTAATTTCCCGGAAAGAGAACCGGACGGAAGCATCCGGCATTTATACTTCACTTTCCTGACCGGCGGGGATGACCTGCGGGGCAAAAGTGATAATGTCCATATCACTGTATATTATAATGATGGAACCACGCAAACCTTTCTGAATGTAAACGGACTGGCAAGATGGGTAGACAACAGCGAGAATTCCATACATATTGAATTGAACCGGGCGGTACACAAAGCAGATATCAATCATTTTATACTGACCACTACTTTCGGCGATGGATACGACAGCGATGACTGGAACCTGGATGGCTACCTGGTCAGTACCGGTGATGGGGGTATCGTGTTTGCCCAGCGTTGGTCAACACCAGGTACTTATCTTTTCCGTTTCTCCGGGGACCAGCACCAGCAACGATTCGCTATTCCCGTAGAAAGATAGTATGTAGAATATAATCATCATGTTCCGCTGCCGGCGGTAATGTTTGAGAAGACTTTCCAGCATTTACTATGTGTTTGCTTAAACAGACCGTCACGGCATATCATTTGCCCATAAAATGAAAAATTATTTATGGGAAACGTAGAAAACCTGGCCCGTACAGACGCCAACAAGAAGATCAAAGAACTGGCAGAGAAAGCAGATGTTTGTTTATTTACAACCAATCTTTCTCAATTGCCCCTGACCACCCGACCCATGTCTACCCGTGAAGTGGATGAGGACGGGAATATCTGGTTCTTTAGCCGCGAAGGCAGTCATAAAAACCAGGAGATCGAGGCTGATAACCGTGTACAGTTATTCTATTCGCACCCCTCGGGTTACCAATTCATGAGCCTGTATGGAAAAGCGACCATCCTGAAAGACAATGCAAAAGCAAAAGAACTCTGGTCGGCGATCGCCAAAACCTGGTTCAATGAAGGATACGATGATCCTGAACTCACCTTATTGAAGATCGAACCAGTAGAGGGTCATTATTGGGATACCAAAGATGGAAAGGTGATCAGTCTTTTAAAAATGGTCGCGGGTGCCATCACGGGCAAAGAAATGGAACTCGGGGTGGAAGGAAATATAAGCCGCTGAGAAAGGGGATATTTTTTGTTGCAGGCTGAAGGTGGCTGGTTTAACTTGCTATAGCAACCTAAAACCTTTTTATGAAAAATGCTCCCGCCAAAAGATACCTGCTCATCTTTACGGTACTCCTTTTTGTGTTCCTCCAGCCTACTATTCAATGCGGCAGCAAGGATAAAAAAAGCAGCAGTGTTAAGAGTACGAACCCCATTTATAGCAGTGATGACAATGCCGGTATACAATGGAAGGCATCTGCCCCGGATCAAGTGCTGGCTTCGGAAATAAAACTGCAGCCTTCCGCGAAGGAAGTCCCTGATAAGGATATGCAGTATTTTGAAAAGGGCGATATGAAAAGCGGGGAATATATTTTTTCTTCTTCAGCAACAACTGTGGCAAAGCTTGAACCCGGCAGTTTTGTATTCTTTCGCAATCACTCGGTCCGCAAGATCGTTTCCAACGGGCAAAGGGACGGCAAGATCGTTCTGCAAACAGAGAAATGCAAATTCACAGATGTGTTCTCTGATGCCCATCTTCATTTTAAAGAGCATTATGACTGGAAGGATAACAGTAAGGCGATGCTCGATCAATTCAATATCTCCTTCGGCAACCAGGCCATTGCACAGGGAGGTGATGAGGCTGTTTCCCAAAACCTTTCTTATGAGGGAGATCTTGCCGGTTACCATATTTCCATTTCTTTAAGACCCGAAGGCGGCCGAAAATTGAATTACGAGATTGTGATGAGCCGCCAGAATGCAGGACATGCCAATATCACTTTCCGTGGCTATATCAGTGACTATGATAAT
>JANMKG010000031.1:0-13443 GCA_031371915.1 Chitinophagaceae bacterium
AAGAGGCGATCATCGCAGCGCTATCCATGCCTGTATTGTAATACCATAGTTTGTAAAACTTTTGCAGATCTTTTGGCTTGCTGTTTCTTTCGGCTACCCAGGCCATCTGCAAACCGTCATCTGTCATCGCGAAATTCTTAAAATCATTTCCTCCTTTACTAAGGATCACTGTTTTGCCAGATCCCAGGTCATATAATACAACCTGTTTTGCACTGGATGAGTCAAGCGGGTTCCTTGCCTGGCTGATCAATAGCTTATTACCGGTCTTACTAAAAGAATAGTCCAGTACTTTATAAAAAGTCACTTCCTGCCCCGTAGAAAGATTGCGAATAACAAGATCGTTACCTGTTTCCGCGGAAGTTGCTCCTGGTTCATCCCCATCTGCATCGTAGGTCGTGAGTGGTGAGTCCTGAGCCATCAGTCCATAGCCATCAGCCATCAGCCCATCTTCATCATCCTTGTTCTTTTTCTTCTTTTCTTTTTCAGGCATGGAGCGGATCACCTGTTCCAGTGAATCGATTATACGGTTAAGACTGTCAGCTACCCTGTCATTTATTTTAGTCTCTGTTTTTTTTGTTTTACCCGGTTGTTCAAGAGGCTTCTCGAGCTGGTAGGCCACCCAGCCAAATGACTTTTGCGGTGTCTTGTAATTCTTTACCCTTTCGGTCTTCCATATCTCTTCTTTTCCAAGTTCCACGATAGCAAAAGAATCCTTGGGCAAGTCGTCAGCTTTTTTCTTTTTGATCCTTGCTTCCCTTGTGTCTTTGTATAATGGCTTTATTTTAAAAATCACAAAACGACTATCTTCTGTGATCAGCGCCGTATACCCTCTTGGTACCGTCTTCTTGTATTTTGCATCCGATGACTGTATCACCAGTTCATTATCTCCCTCCTGCGGGTCGATCGTATAGACCACCCATTTCCCGTCATTGCTGATCATCCGCTCGCCGATATGCTGCCAGCTGTCATAGACAGAATGATCGAGGGGTTTTTTCTGGGCCTGTGAATAGTGAATGGTGAATAGTGAAAAAGTAAATAGGAGAAGCTTCTTCATGCAGGAAGTATTTTAAGAGACTAAGTTAAAGAAAAAGCGAGTGGGGAATGGCTAGTGGCGAGTGGGAAAAAGCCAGTACACACCACTAGCCACACCCTACTAGCCACTCGCCATTCCCCTCTCACCTCATTTCGTTCCAACAATAATTCCATATTGCCACAAACCTCTTTTCATTCCCTGGTACTGGAATTTGCAGGCCCTGATATTTTTCTTTTGGAAATCCGAAGCGGGTTTTGAGAAATTGATCTTTTTCCAGGCCAGGTAGATACTCCCGAAAAAGTAATACTTGTAAAGCCGTCTCGATGAATGAGATGCTTCCCTGGATATATCCCGGTAATGGATATCCTGGAAACCAGCATTACTCATAAACGCCTGGAACCGTTCCGGCGACTCAAGGTAATTCACCTGCCATCCTTCCAGCCACTGGTGGATAACCGGATTATTATTATTATCAAAATTCGTAACAAACCCATCTGCCACTACCAGTCTTCCTCCTGGCTTCAGCAATCGAAATGCTTCTTTAATAAATCTTTCCTTGTCATCCGCGTAGCAAATACTTTCACAACCCCAGACCACATCAAAGCTCGCATCCGGGAAATCTGTAGCACAATAATCCATTGCTTTGAATTCCACCAGGTCAGCGATATTTTTCTTATGGGCATTGTTCCAGGCCTGTTCTACCTGTCTTTCACTTAGGGTGATGCCTGTTACACGGCAACCAAGCGTGGCAGCAAGGAAGATACTGCTGCCTCCCACCCCACAACCGGCATCCAGTATACGATCCGTAGTTTTTATACCAGCCGTTTTCATCATCACTTCATTCATTCGCAGCAATGATTCGGGGAAAGAACGCACTTCCTTGTCCCAGTAACCATAGTGAATGGCTAAACTATTTTTGAGATCCCAGGAATCTTTGTAGGCATTTTCCGTGGCCTTGTAGTATTCAATTATTTTCTGGTGATAATCAGTCGGCGGCATTGGCTGTTAGTTTTCGTTCTATTTTCAGCAGTAAGATAATATGAATGATAAGGGCAACGGCAATGACCGCGAACCCCGCGAAGAACCATTTGCTGAGGTATTTATTTTCTTTGTACACCATGAAGGCGAGGATGATACCGTAAACAGGTTCCAGGTTATAGGTAAGGTTCACGGTGAAAGCAGATAATCGTTTCAGCGCATTCGCGGAAAGCTGGAAGGCGATTACGGAGCAAAGCCAGGAGAGCATAAGTAACCAGCCAAAGTTCGCTGTACCGGGCAGGAAATGTTCGGTAGGAAACCGTTGCAGGTAAAAAGGCAGTAATACAGAGAGGACAACTAACCCGCCGGTTTGCTGCCAGGTGAGCATGGTCTCCACGTTGATCCGTTTTAAAAACTCCCTGTTAAAGATCGGGAACAGGGAAGCCAGTACCGCCGAGATAAGACCGATGATGATACCGGTCTTGTAAGCGGTATCAAAATGGAAAATGATATAAATACCACTGAGCGTGATCAGTCCAAGTAATAGTTCAGTCCAGTTCAGTCTTTTTTTCAGGATTAGGGGTTCGAACAAAGCGGTAAAAAAACCGATAGCCGAGAAACAGACCAGCGCCACGGATACATTCGCATATTTAATGGACCCGTAAAAAGTGACCCAATGCATGGCAGCAATAAAACCTACACCTGTTATCTTCAGTATATCGGCCAGCGGGATCTTCTTTATCTTTTTCATCAGTCCGAATAATATCCACATGGTAATGGCTGTCAGTAATAACCTGTACCAGACGATCATGCCTTCATTCAGCGTGATAAGCCTGCCTAATATGCCCGTAAAACCGGCAAGAAAGACGGCCAGGTGAAGTTGGAGGAAGGCTTTTTTCATTAATCTGCAAACTAAGGAAAATAGTAAGAAGTCGGAAGTCCGGGGCCGGTCGCTCAATCATCAAAGTCTACTTCTTCTATCGAAGAGTACAACTTTCTTATTCCTTATTTCGTGTTCCTTATTTCTTATTTGCGGGGAACCACATAGGATCATAGGCACATAGATTGACACATAGTTACATACTATGTGAATTCCTATGTTTTCTACTGTGTCTATGTGGTAAAAGAAGAAGAAGAAGAAACTTATTTAGTTTCAGCAAGCACTTCATTTTGCTGCATGGTTTTCACCGGGGCATTCTCGCCTTTAGTTTTTTTTACCCGTTTCCGGTAATTGGTAAAGAGGCTGTGCCAGCGGAGTTTGAGTACCCCGAGTATACCTTCTTTAACGATGCCCTTGTTCATTTTCGATTGGCCATAGGTACGGTCCTGGAAGATAATGGGCACTTCCTTGATCTTGAAACCAAGTTTCCAGGCGGCAAATTTCATTTCGATCTGGAACGCATAACCTACGAATCGGATCTCGTCAAGGTTAATGGTCTCCAGTACTTCTTTTTTATAACAGACAAAACCGGCGGTAGGGTCCTTTACCGGCATCCAGGTGATCATTCTTGTATAAAGGGAAGCTCCTTTGGAAAGGGCAATACGATTCTTTGGCCAGTTGACGAGGCCTCCGCCTTTTACATAACGTGATCCAACTGCCACATCAGCGCCACCACTTTTGCATTCATTATAAAGACGGGGCAGGTCAGCCGGGTTATGTGAGAAATCAGCATCAATCTCGAAAATAAATTGATAGTCGCGCTCAATCGCCCATTTGAATCCATGGATATAGGCAGTGCCCAAGCCCAGTTTCCCGGTTCTTTCTTCGATGAATAACAGGCCGGAAAATTTTGGCTGCAGTTCCTTTACGATCTGGGCTGTTCCGTCCGGTGAACCATCATCAATAACCAGCACCTGGAATCCCTCGTTGAGATGAAAGATAGCATGAAGAATATTGGTAATATTCTCCCTCTCGTTAAAAGTTGGTATGATAACTAATTTTTCCAATACGAATGGAGGAGTGCGAAACCCGAATTTACGATAATAACAAAAAGGAGACCTGTTAAATTTGTTAACAGGTAATTGTCATTGATCAGCTTTTCTTCAGCATAGTGCGGGTGTAGATCTCGGTGAGCTTTTGCTTGGTGTGCTGGGGAAAATCTCCTTTCATCATCCAGTCATAATACTGTGGCTCGGCTTTCAGGACATCGGCTACCGGCCGGCCTTTGAATTTGCCAAAATTGAATACTTCGGTACCGTTGTCCATCACAAACCGGCGGGCGAAATCAACGACCTGGTCTTCACCGATCACTTTCAGGATGGAATCAATAGTAGCTCCCAGTTCAGGGTACCGTCCAAGTTGTGCGACCAATATCTCGTGTGTCGCTGACGCGTCTATTTCTGCACTGTGTGCTCCCTCCAATACCTTACTGCAATAAAATTTATAAGCAGCCCCAAGTGTCCGGGGTTCCATTTTGTGAAAGATATTCTGCACATCCAGCAATTTGCGGTTCTTCATATCAAAATCCACCTGCGCACGCAGGAATTCTTCCATCAGCAGGGGAATATCAAAACGGTTGGAATTATACCCGGCAAAATCACAGCCATCCAGCACCTGTTTCAATTCCTGGGCGAGCTGGCCAAACGTGGGGGCATCTTTTATCATTTCGTCAGTGATCCCATGAATATCGCTGGCTGTTTTAGGGATAGGTATCCCGGGGTTCACCAGTTTTCTTTTCACGATCCTGGTTCCATCAGCCAGGATCTTTATAATAGCAATTTCAACGATACGGTCGCTCCCGGGGTTTACCCCCGTAGTTTCCAGATCAATAAAAGCAAGAGGCTTTTTCAGTTGCAGCATTGGGTCAGTATTTACTCTTATTTCAAAATATTCAAGGCGGTAAAGTTAATCGTTTGCCAAGGCTGGCAAAATCAAATTTCAGGCTAACAAACCCTTGTGATGCAAAGATAACCAGTTATTTATAGCAATCCTTGGGAGTGGATAAGTAGTCCTCCCAACCCCACTCGTAGATATTCGGGTATTAGTACCTTTAGCTTTGCAAAATAAACGTCTACATTTATCGTTTATCAAAAGAAATATCCACCTTGTATGAAAAACAAATTATTGACCATCGTAATGCTTCTTACACTGATCGTTGCTTTTGCATCCTGTGCATCCCAGAAATACGGGTGCCCGGCTAATCCCCAGGCTTCAACAAGATTCAGGCACTGATCACTCATTTCCTTTCTTCAACTGTAAAAGTTTTATTTATAATATAAGTTATACCGATAAAGGTATAAGCCAACCCCTTATTCCTTTAAAGGTGCAGCGTCCCCGTTTTTTATTGGAAGGAAGGGATAGATACGACGAGTGAACAACCCTTTCCAGGGGCTGTTTGTATATCAGCTTCCCCGTTATAAAACCGCACCCGTTCATATATATTTGATAAACCGATGCCGCGGTGTGTCTGGCGGGCATCGAAACCTACGCCGTTGTCTTTTATGATCAGCTGGCCTGGCTCCCTTTATTCCGGAGAATGACATCGACGTTCCGCGCCTGGCTGTGTTTGATGATATTTTTCAGCTGCTCCTGTACAATGCGGAACAGCGTTACTTTTTTCCCGGGGCCAGCAGGTCAAAGAAATTGATTTGCTTTATTGTTGCGGGTTTGAGATGCAGTTCTTTCAGCATGGTGGCGTTGGCGCATAAGATATTGCCATCCTCGTGCATCAGCGAAAGAAACAGCCCGTCCCGGTTTTCATAGCTACCAATTATGTTCTTTAGTACAGTCCACTTTTGTCTTATCATCCCATTACTTTTGGATTCATTCTGTTTCAAGTTCCATATCGTTAATAATACCGGGAACCAAAGCAAAATCATTTGATTTATCAAGGAAGTACCTGGCGCCTAATTCATGGCATTGTTCCCGGTAATAATCATCGGCGTGGTTAGTGATCATAATGACTTCGCACCCGGGGCTGTTCTTTTTGATCATCTTTAGTAACTCGATCCCGTTCTTTCCCGGCAGGTTAATATCCAACAATACAACATCGGGGTCTTCTTCCGACAATAAACGCCTGGCTTCATCAAAATCAGCGGCGGTATGAATAGTTCTTACATGGGATACTTCCTGCAGCAAACCGATCATCCGGTCAACAAAATTCATATTGTCGTCAACAATTAATATGGTTTGCTTTTCCTTCATAGATCCGGTATTGTGCAACGTCAAAAGACATTGTAAAAAGACAACTTAGAATCAGCCCTTATTGTACAATAAACCATTATAATAGTGTAGGAATATGACTACATAGATGCAAGGATTTAAGGGATGGGTTGATCCGGATCAATTGGGCTGGTTTCCCTGTACCAGGAGTGCAGAATTATTCAGCGGCAGACCAGGTTTCAGATCAGGCTATGCTCGATCGCATACCTGGCAAATTCCGCATTGCTGTGAAGATTTGTCTTTTCAATGATACGGGAGCGATAGGTGCTGACAGTTGTGGGACTTAACGACAATTGGGAAGCGATATCGGAAACAGACTTACCGGAGGCCAGCAATTTGAACACATCAAATTCCCTGTCGGAAAGAAATTCATGCACCGCTTTGTCTGTATTCGTATTCAGCGCATCAGCCAGTTTCTCTGCAATGACCGGCGTAATATATTTTTTACCCGCCCTTACTGATTCAATGGCTTTGACAAGGTCATCATGCACCGTCTCTTTGCCGAGATAACCCGAAGCCCCAGCCTTTATTACCCGCAAGGCATACTGGTCTTCCGGGTACATACTCATGATCAGGACCGGGAGTTTTGGAGAGATCTCTTTGATCTGCTGGAGGGCATCAAGCCCGCTGCGCCCGGGCATATTCATATCGCAGATCACCACATCCCATTCCTTATTCATTACTTCGGTTATGAGCGTCTGGGCATCGCCGGCTTCGCCGATCTCGGCAAACGGGTAATGCTCGAGCAGAAGTTGTTTAAGGCCTCTCCTCACAATTGCATGATCATCCGCAATAAAAATTCGCATGCTCAATCTCGTTTTTATGAACCAATAGTTTCGAGGTCATCCAGAGAAATGGCAACTTCAACAGTCGTTCCTCTTCCTGGTTGTCCTGTAATCTTGTAACTACCGCCGATCATCGACGAACGCTCCTGCATTCCCAAAATGCCCAATGTTCTTTTCTCGGCCATTTTTTGCTTATCAAATCCTTTACCATCGTCAATGATCGATAAAACAAACTTGTTATCCCTGGATCCAAGACTTACTAATAATGTTTTTGCTTCAGAATGTCTTGCCACGTTAGTAAGTGACTCCTGGAATATCCTGAAGAAGGCCGTTTTTACGTTATTGGGTAAACGAATCTCTTTTTCGGGAGCTTCAAAGTTAGTTTTAATACCTGAACGTTTTTCAAACTCTTTCAGTTGCCATTCAAGCGCAGCTGTGAGGCCAAGATCATCCAGGAGACTGGGTCGCAGTTCGGAAGATATACGACGCACGGTTCTCACCGTTTCATCCAGCATTATTAATAATTCCTGCATTTTCTCACGGATGGCATTATCAGGGCTTATTATCTTCTTGTTCAGCCAGGAAACATCCATTTTAAGAACGGTGAGCTGTTGACCGAGTTCGTCGTGAATTTCCCGGGCGATATGTGTTCGTTCTTCTTCCCGAACATTCTGAAGATACTCCGTTAGTTTACGTACAGCATCATAAGATGTTTCCAGCTCCAGTTCGGCTTTTTTCCTGTCAGAAATATCTATCCCGGTACCCAGCAGGCACAGTATTCCTTCATTGATAATGGAAGCCCCTGTAAAATAGTAAGGTATTTTTTCACCGGTTTTGGTAATAAAATAAGCTTCCGCATCACTTATCCCTTTTTCAAACACTTCAGCTATCCTGGTGCTGATACGCTCCTTATCCTCTCCTTCAAAAAATTCAAGCGGGTGCATCCGGGAAATCTCTTCGCCGGTATAACCTGTAACGAGTTCAAATTTTTTGTTCCAGCGGAGAAACTTTCCTGTATGATCGAAAAAATAAAAAACTCCCGGCAAACTGCTGATGATAGAATCTGACAATTCCTTCTCTTTTTCGATCTGTTGCTGGGCTTTGAGCCTTTCGGTAAGGTCCCTGATCACCGAAAGAAAACGGCCATCGGGTAATTGCTGTGACCTGACCTCTGTTTGAATCACCGATCCGTCCTTCTTTCGCATGCTCCGTTGCTTTACAGTGGATTCGCCCTGCTCCAGCACATCGTATCGGACCGGTTTAACTTTTATTTCTTCCTCGGTCAGGATATCGGAGAGTTGCATCCGCATCAGCTCTTCCTTTTCATACCCGAGCAGTTGAACAGAACCTGTATTCACATCTAATATCTTCCCTTCAAAATCATACAGCGCGATCGCATCCACGGCCTGCTCTACCAGTGTACGATATTTTTCCTCGCTTTCGCTGATCTTGCGCTGCGCTTCATATACCGGTGTCATGTCAACCATGGATCCGATCATTTTGTAAGCTTTCCCTTCATTATCACGAAGGATGAACCCCCTATCAAGGAAATGGAGGTAAGTGCCATCTGATTTAATATACCGGTAAGCATCCTGCCAGGTTGTTCCCTTCCCGTCAATTATTTTCCTGACCTTTTCTTTTACTTTCTCCATATCCTCAGGGTGTATATGCCTGAACCAGTCTTCAATGTTCACGTTCTCTTTTTGCTTCCTGAAACCCAGGTTGGAGTAATAATTATCATTCCACCACATCGTATCATTGAGCAGGTCCCAGTCCCATACGATATCACTGGTGGCTTTGGATACGACCTGGAAACGGGCATTCGTCTTTACGATCTCTTCCTCGGCTCTCTTCCGCTCCGTGATATCCTTACTGATACCCAGGATACCAGTCACCTTGCCCTCCGTATCCTTCAACGGTACTTTGGTGGTCAACAGCCATAATTTTTTCCCTTCCCTTGTCACTATGGGCTCATCCCTGTCAATGATCTCTTTGCCAGTCTCCACAAGTTTGCTGTCCTCCAGGGTATTGATCTCACCGATCTCTTTACCAAAAAGTTCTTCCGACTTTTTTCCGATCGTTTCCGTTTCTTCACTTGCGCCTACCAGTTTCACAAAGGCGCGGTTGCTGATCATATAATTAAAGGACGCATCCTTCACATAAATATAATCCGGCAGGTTGTCGATCAGTGCCCTGAGCAGGTTACGCTCATTAGAACGCTCTGTCTCAATCTTTTTTCGTTCTGTAATATCAATTATACTTCCGCGGATCAGCACTTGTTTATCCGAAGGAAGCCGGACCAACCTGACCTCGCAGGCAATTTCGTTGCCCCCGCTATCGATATGTGTCCATTCAAAAGCCGGTTTTCCCCCTTCAATGGCTTCCTGTAAATAGCCCATGGCCGCTTCCGCTGAAAGTCTTCCATCCGGTTGGTAGAGGGGGCTAACTTCCCCCGGTCCTATCTCCAGCAATCTTTCTCTCGGCATGTTGAACAATTTCACCGAACTCTCACTGACCGTAACAAATTTTCTTTGTTCCATGTCCAACACAACGAGGGCTTCAGGTGCATTTTCAACAAGGGCCCGGTACTGCTCTTCACTGATCCTTACTGCATCCTCGGCCCTTTTCCGCTCGGTAATATTCATCATACTTCCCATCATCCTGACAGGTTTACCACTATCGTTCCTGACGATATAGCAACGATCATAAAGATTGACGTATTGATTATTCCCCGAGAGGAAGCGATATTCAGAGATGAACACATTGGTATTGGAAGCCAGCGCCTCCCGTTGCATTTTTACGATCATCTCCCTGTCGTCCGGGTGGATACGATCTCTCCACATTCCTTCAGCCGGCACCGGGTCATTGATCGTTAACCCGTAGAGTTGCTGGTGAGTTTCATTACTCCATAACTGACCTGACACCAGGTCCCATTCCCAAACCGCGTCATTCGTCGTCCTGGTGATCATCTCAAAGCGGTTATTGGATTGTTTCAAATCCTCTTCCGCCATTTTCTTTTCTGTAATATCCTTCGTTACAACATAGACACCTGTGACCAACCCTTTTTCATCCGTTACAGGCATATATTGTACGTGGATCCAGGACCCTTTTTCTCCAAACCCGTTTAAGGTCTCGTATTCCACGCGGTTACCGGCGAATGCTTTTTCAAAGTTGCGTTGTAAGTAATCCCTCCTGTCAACTGGTGCCAGCTCAATGATAGGTGAGCCGATCGTGACGGGCTGCCCCCAGTTCTTCAGCAGGTTTTGTTCTGCCATCTCATTGATCAGTACGACCTGGTAATTTGTATCGATCACATAAAAATCATCGGCCGAACTCGTAAGTACATGCCGTAATTTTTCTTCTGATGCTTTTAAGGCAGCTTCAGCGATCTTCCGTTCTTTTATATTGATTCCTGTACCCAGCATACAGGGTACACCGCCATATACCACAGAATGCCCGGTAAAGAAATAGGGTATCTTCTCCCCGCTTTTAGTAAGAAAATTTGCTTCGAGTTCTGCGAGACCTTTCTGGAATGTTTCCATCACTTTTTGCAGCGCGTGCGACCTGTCTTCTTCGGCAAAGAATTCCGCTGGCGCTATAGTTAGTATTTCTTCCGGTGTGTAACCGGAAACTGTTTCAAAGTTTTTGTTCCAGCGTAAGATTTTCCGGTTTATATCAAACATGTAAAAGATACCCGGTAAACTATTGATGGCAGTATCAGAAAGTTCTTTTTCCCTGACAACCTGCTCTTCCGTTTTTTTACGTTCGGTGATATCGCGGATAAAAGCACAGAAAAATTCTGATACCCCCTGCCTGATCGGTATAATGGATAACTCGACCGGGAATTCATTCCCTTCCTTATTGATCGCGGTGATCTCTATTATCCTGTTCAGTACGGGGCCTTCACCTGTTTGCATATAGTGCCGCATCCCCTGTTCATGTCTTTCCCGGTACAGGGGAGGAATAATGGTGTCGGTAAGTTTCCTGCCAAGGGTCTCTTCTTCTTTCCATCCGAATATCTTCTCTGCCTGTGGTGTCCATACTGTCACAACCCCTGTGTTATCGATACATACGATGGCATCAAGCGCCGAATTCATGATCAGCCTTCTTATTTCCTCACTTTTGCCCAGGTCTTCTTCTGCTTTTTTTCCTTCTGAAACATCCATCATACTCCCCAATATCCTGGTAGGCTTACCGGAGCTATCGCGGACGATATAGCTGCGGTCATAAATATATTTATAGGCATCTCCCGCCAGGAACCTGTACTCTGATATCCATGCATTCTTATCAGAGGCAAGTGCTTCCTTCAGCCCTACCAGGACAGCTTCCCGGTCATCAGGGTGTATCCGTTTCTCCCATTGCTTTTCATCCGGAACTGCATCGTTGAGCGTAACGCCGTACAATTGCTGGTGCGTCTCGTTTGCCCACATTTTTCCCGTCTGCAGGTCCCATTCCCAGATCGCATCATTCGTGGTGCGGCTGATCATTTCAAAACGTTCGTTCGAATGATTGATCTCCGCTGTTTTTTCAAGCACCTGGCGGTTCAATTCTTCGTTGAATTTAGCAAGCAACCTTTCCGATTTTTTTCTTTCAGTAATGTCACGGTGCACAGCAACATAACCTTCTATCTCATTATTTTCATCCCTCAGTACCGACATGGAAGCAAGGATATAGATCGTATCACCTGATTTCTTCGTGGCGGTGTATTCGCTTCGGTAAAAACCCTGCTGGTTTAAAGCAGCAAGGCTTTGCTGGTTATCTTCTTTTCCCCCTCTTATTTTCAGCAATTCTCCCACCCCCTTTCCAAATGCTTCCGTTGCTGTATAACCATACATATCCTCTGCTGCACGGTTCCAGCTCCTGATCTTTATCGATGTATTGGTGGAAAAAACCGCGTCACTGGTTTGTTCGATAAGCCGGGCCTGGTAGGATAACTGTTTCTCATTTTCTTCCCGGTGTTTTAATTCTTTTTTGATCTGCAAGAAAAGAGACAATAAGGTCACAAGCAAAATGATGGCCGACAGGCCAAAAAGCCAGGCTGTCCGGGTAGCCGCCAGCTGGCGCTCCTGGTTGGAGTGTTGCAGAACTACCCGGTCTTCATTCTCGAAACCAAAGATGATCTTCCGGATAGCATCCATCATCTCCCTCCCACGACCAGACTGCACCTCTTTGTATAAGGAATCCCTTTTTTTTTCATTTAGCGCTGTAACGGAGCTGGAGGTAAACTCAGCCTTTTGGCGGACTAATGCCAAAAGCGCATTGAACCGGTCAACTCTCCCGGGATAAAGTGCATAGAGTTTCCTGAAAGTAACAGTGTCATCCCGGAGTTTAACAGTAGCTGCATGAAAGGGATCAAGAAAAGCTTTATTCCCGGAAATAAGATATCCCCGCTGGCCAGTCTCCATGTCCTGCATATCATCCATCACATCCTCGAATGAACGAAGGGATTGCAGGGTTGAATTTACCATACGACTTTCATTCCGGGCCCGTCGCATGTTGATGTAAGTATACCATCCCGAAGCCAGGAATAGGGCCAGGAAAATGGCAAGACCAATATTGATATTTCTTCGGGTGAAAAAATGGAACATATACCGCCTGATTAGAAAGAAAGACCGGGAAAATCAGTACTCAACAGCAATTATAATACATGTGTATTAATAAAATTAACCAATGCTGCTGTATTTTTCAGACATAGTTTTTCCAGGATATTATAGGGAGCTTCCACTGTTTGCGCAGTGGTAAAAAATAAACCTTCCAAAGCCGGGGCATTGGAAGGTTTAAGTGGAGGCGAGGAGAGTCGAACTCCTGTCCAAACATATTCTTCAAAAGCTTTCTACATGTTTATTTCGTCATTATTTGTCGGCAACGAACAGGAAACGAACATACCAATTCGCTGCTTAGCTGGATGGTCTTAAGTGATCAGCACAGCCTTTGATCACAGCATCCTGTTTTGTTTTTAAGTCGGCGGCGGGGCATGGTAACAGAACAACCGGCCCGGCGGCCCTAATGACTACTTAATCACTGATTAGGCAGCCATGGCATACTGAGTATTGCCATTTATAGGTTTCGTATTCAGATTCAACTGCTAATTACGCAACGCAGTACATGCTTACACTTTCAAAGATCTACGCTGTCAAAGCCAGGCGCCCCCGTTGTTACCTAAATCTAGCTATCAATCTTTCGCACATTTCAGGATACTTTTTTAAATCTTCAATATATTTCTTACTCTTCATTTTTTTAATATGACCTTCAATTTCCCTTGCCTGCTTGTACTCCAAATTGTCAATTAAAAAAAACAACTTCCAATCAATTGACTTTGACGTAAAACTATTTTTAATAGATTTATTCTGATGCTCTGCAATTCTTTTTTCTAAATCAAGACAACTTCCGATATAATATCTGTTTAGTTTTTGGGAGCAAAGTATATAAACATATGCCATATGGCAAAATTACTAACTCTTACATGCTTACCCCCGATAGCTATC
>JANMKG010000380.1:0-2054 GCA_031371915.1 Chitinophagaceae bacterium
CTTGACGCGTTTAAAAAATTACTCAAAGCCATACCGGAAAACTCAGGAATGGCTTATGTGCTGGTCCAGCACCTGGACCCTAACCACGAAAGTTTATTGCCGGAAATATTGCAGAAAGTCACCTCCCTCCCTGTTTCCGAGATTTCTGATGATATTAAGGTTGAGCCCGATCATATTTATGTTATTCCCAGTAACAAGTTGATGGTGGCCAATGATGGAATTTTACGAATTACCAGCCGTCCTCCCAAAAACAAAAATGAACGGAACCTGCCTATTGATCTTTTCTTTACTTCACTGGCAGAAGTGCACCAGGCACACGCCATCGGGGTGGTTTTATCAGGTACCGCCTCCGATGGGACACTGGGGCTAAAAGCCATTAAAGATCATGGAGGTATCACTTTTGCACAGGACGAAGCTTCGGCGGAATATGAAGGGATGCCCAACAGCGCGGTACACGCTGGCGTGGTTGATTTTATTCTCCCCCCGGAACAGATACCAGCAAAATTGCAGCAGCTAACCCGTCAAATAACGATCAGTGACGAGGACCTGCAAAATATACCACAACAGGAAGAAGAAGTTTTTAAACAGGTCCTTTCCCTGCTTCGTATCCGCAAAGGGGTGGACTTTACCTATTATAAGCAAACCACCATCCGCAGGAGGATACTCCGGCGGATGATCCTTAATAAGACAGAAGAACCCGCGGGCTACCTCCAGTATTTAAGGGACAATAAAAGCGAGCAGGACCAGTTATTCCAGGACCTGCTGATCCCCGTAACCTCTTTTTTCCGTGACAAAAAGGTTTTTGAAAGTTTATGTGAGAATGTTTTCCCGTCCATTCTTAAAAACAAAATTCCCGGCGAGATAACCAGGATATGGGTGGCAGGTTGCAGTACCGGAGAAGAAGTATATTCTTTTGCTATTTGTTTCAAAGAGTTTTTAGGTGATGTTAATGAGAGGATACAGGTATTCGGGTCTGATCTCAGTGAACCCGCTATTGCAAAAGCACGTAGTGGTATGTATGCAAAAAATGAAATGGAGGGGGTCTCCCCGGAGCGCCTGCAGGAATTCTTTACCAAGAACAACGGTGGATACCAGGTAAACAAGAACATACGGGATATGTGTGTGTTTGCCCATCATAATTTTTTAAAAGACCCGCCTTTTGGAAAAATGGATTGCATAAGCTGTAGAAATGTGCTTATTTATATGGAGCCTTATCTTCAAAAAAAAGCATTTACAACTTTTCATTTTGTTTTAAATCTTAATGGGTTCTTTTTGCTGGTAAAATCCGAAACGACCGGGGGCGTCCCTGACCTTTTTGCTCCCGTCGGGAAAAATGACAAATTGTTTACCCGCAAACCGGTCCCGGGAAGATTCATGCAGGTAACCAGCCAGCGAAGTGAGGATAGCCTGAGCCGTATCGATGTCAGTCCAGGAAATGAAACTGCCCGTACGGATTTCCAGAAAACCGCCGACGATATCCTGCTTAGTAAGTATACCCCCGCGGGTGTGGTGGTAAATGAAGCCATGGATATTGTACATTTTCGCGGCAGCACATCGGGCTATTTGGAGCAATCAGCCGGGAAACCGAGTCACAACCTGTTTATGATGGCCAGGAATGGTTTGGCTTTTGAGCTGCGCAATATCCTGCACAAAGCCAAAAAAGAAAAGAAACCCATTCTGAAAGAGAACATCCCGGTGCATATTAATGGCGCCCTCCGCAATATCTCTATCGAAGCCATTCCATTACCCAATACTGTTGAGCCTTATTATCTCGTGCTTTTTCATGACTATAATTCAAATGGGACCGAAGAACTGCTACTAAGCAACAGGAAAAAAGTAACCGGTAAAACAAAAAAAGACGATAAGGATATCCGTATACAACTCCTGGAGCGGGAACTGTCACAGGCCCGGGAAGATATGCGGAGTATTACCGAAGACCAGGAAGCATCCAACGAGGAATTGCAAAGCGCCAATGAAGAACTCCTTAGCGGCAGCGAAGAACTGCAGAGCCTGAACGAGGAACTGGAGACCAGCAAGGAAGAACTCCAGAGTAC
>JANMKG010000420.1:0-63887 GCA_031371915.1 Chitinophagaceae bacterium
AAGTTATTTTAGTGCATTACAATCTGATAAAGCACAAAATAATTATGCCAGTATAGGGAATACATATCTGGCTATGGCCAATTATTATAATAGCATTGGTAAAAACGATTCTGCACTTTATTATGCCAAATTAGGTTTAGCCATGACCCAGAATACGGGGCGTGTAACTCTCACTATTATGGCTTATAGCACATTAGCCACTATTTATAAGAGCCAAAAAAATTCAGATAGTGCATTTATGTACCTGCAGCTTGCCACAGCTGCGAAAGACTCTTTGCTGAGCCTGGAAAAAATAAAGCAAATACAGAATATAGGTTTTGATGAACAACTCCGGTTACAGGAATTGGAAAAAGAAAAAATTGAAAGTCATAATAAAATCCGGACTTATACATTGCTGGCAGGACTGGGAGTTTTCCTTGCAATTGGTATGATTCTCTACCGCAACAACCGCCAAAAACAAAAAGCCAATAAAGTTTTGGAAACAACGCTCACCAACTTAAAATCCACACAATCCCAACTCATCCAATCCGAAAAAATGGCCAGCCTTGGTGAGCTTACCGCAGGCATTGCCCATGAAATTCAAAACCCGTTGAATTTCGTTAATAATTTTTCAGAGGTAAATAAAGAATTGATTGAAGAAATGAAAACCGAATTAAAATCGGGTAACAATGATGAGGCAATCTCAATTGCAAATGATATTTCTGAAAATGAAGAAAAAATAATTCATCATGGCAAAAGAGCCGATGCTATTGTAAAAGGTATGCTGCAACACAGCCGCAGTAGCAGTGCGGTAAAAGAACCAACCGATATCAATAAACTGGCAGATGAATATTTAAGGCTGGCTTACCATGGTTTGCGGGCAAAGGACAAATCATTCAATGCAACCATGAAAACAGATTTTGATGAAAGTATTGGTAAGATCAATATCATTCCGCAGGATATAGGGAGAGTGATTCTTAATTTAATTACCAATGCTTTTTACGTTGTGAATGAAAAGAAGAATCAGGGTCTTAAAGATTATGAACCAACTGTAACTTTGAAGACTTCAAAAATCCCCCCTGCGGGGGGTGGAGGGGCTGTTATGATTAGTGTTACCGACAACGGCAATGGCATTCCTCAAAAAGTACTGGATAAATTATTCCAACCTTTCTTTACTACCAAACCAACGGGGCAGGGTACAGGGTTGGGTCTGTCATTGAGTTATGATATCGTAAAAGCACATGCAGGAGAATTAAAAGTGAACACAAAAGAAGGGGAGGGGAGTGAGTTTATTATACAATTACCCACTAGTTAAATTAAACTTATGGAAGAACAGCTAATTGCCACGAGGCCTCTATCGACTGAAATGAAGAAGAAGATTGACGGGCTGAATAACAAAGCGTGGGAGTTACATATTACGCAGCCCAAACTGGGACTTGAACTAAGCAGTGAAGCCAGGATGCTTTCCGAGGAACATTCCTACCAGGAAGGATTGGCCTATGCTATCAGGAATATGGGGGTAAGTCATCGTTATCTCTCTGATCTTGAAACGGCCACTACACTTTCCTTCCAGGCTAAGGAGATGTTTTCGGAACAGGGCGATAAAAGCGGGGAAGCGCAATCCTATGTTTCCATCGGGGCGCTGTATTATTATATGGGAGATATTGAAAGAAGCCTCGATTTCTTTTTAAAAGGATTGCGTTGCAGTGAGGAAGCCGGAAATAGAGAGGCCCGTGCCTATGCCCTGAACGGCGCGGGCTATGTATACGGTGTAATTCTTGAAGACCATGCAAAAGGGCTGGAATTCCTGGAGAAAGCATTAACACTGAGTAAAGAGATCAAGGCTTCCAGTGACCTTGAACCCCGGATATTGGATTGTATGGCAGAAATATACCTGAATGACGGGCAAATGGAAAAAGCCTACGATGCCTCCTTCCAGTGCCTGCGGCTTAGTGAACAATCTTCACAAAAAGTAATGAAAGGAGATGCGCTTTTTACAATCGGAAATCTTTTTTTACGACAACACCGGCTGAAGGAGTCAGAAGAATATTTTAACCGAAGTCTTTCCAATAGCAGGGAGATAAATTATAAAGTAGGTGAAGCGGACTGCTTATTACACCTCGGAAAAATTTCATTACAGCAGCAGGATACAGCGAAGGCCAAAACATATTTCGTCGAATCGCTGAAAGTGGCGGAGGATATCAAGGCCAAAGCCATGATCTACAAAGCACATGAGGCCCTGGCTGGAGTATATGAGAGTGAAAAAGATATCCAGTCATTTGTACAGCATTACAAGCTGTACCATAAATACAAATCTGAAGTTTTCAAAGATGAACAGGAAAGCAGGCAAAAATACCTGAACATCCAATACGAAATGGAAAGGCTGCAGAAGGAAGCAGAGATCAACCGGTTGACCAACGTGGTAATGAAGGAAAAGAACGACGAACTGGAAAAGAAAACAGAGGAACTGGAACAATCCTATAACAGTGTTTCGGTGTTAAGCAAGATAGGCCGGGATATCACTTCCACGCTGGACCTTGACACAATTCTCAATACAGTGTATGAAAATGTGAATGAACTCATGGATGCTACGGTATTTGGTATCGGTATTTATAAACCGGAGGAGGAAGCCATCGAATACCGCCTGGCCATTGAACAGGGAAAACGTTTTCAACCTTATGAACGGAAAATGGGTGATAAAACGCAGCTGGCGGTATGGTGTATTGAAAATAATAAAGAGGTCTTTATTAATGATATTCAGAAGGATTTTTCCAATTACCTGAAGGATATCGATTACACCGTTCCCATCTCAGTCATTTTGGAGGATGGAAGTACACCCCAGAACCCCCATTCCCTTATCTATCTTCCGCTCCAGGTAAAAGATAAAATTATTGGCCTGATCTCGGTACAATCCTACGAGATCGGTGCCTATACCCGTCATCACCTGGATATCCTGAAAACCCTGGCATCTTATACATCGGCCGCTTTATTCAATGCGCAGTCGTATGCATCACTCCAGTCTGCGCTGAATGAACTTAAAGTGACACAGGAACAGCTGGTCCAATCAGAGAAAATGGCCTCCCTCGGCGAATTAACTGCCGGGATCGCTCATGAAATTCAAAATCCCTTGAATTTTGTCAATAATTTTTCAGAAGTAAATAAAGAATTGCTGGCGGAATTAAAAGAAGAGATTGTCAAGGGGAATATGGGGGAAGTTACCAGTATTGCCAATGATGTGATAGCGAATGAAGAAAAGATACTTCACCACGGTAAGAGAGCAGATGCCATAGTAAAAGGAATGCTCCAGCATAGCCGCAGCAGTAACGGGGTAAGGCAACCTACGAATATCAATACACTGGCCGATGAATACCTGAGGTTGTCCTACCATGGCCTAAGAGCGAAAGACAAATCATTCAATGCAGCCATGAAAACAGATTTTGATGAAAATATCGGGAGCATTCATATCGTTCCCCAGGATATTGGAAGGGTTCTTCTTAATTTGATCAACAATGCTTTTTATGCAGCCCCCCCTGCCCCCCGCCGGGGGGTTCTCAGACCCCGGTTATAAACATAACCCGACCGTTTGGGTGAGTACTAAGAAAGTGGGTGATAAGGTATTAATAAGTGTAAAAGATAACGGCCCGGGTATCCCTCAAAAAATCCTGGATAAAATATTTCAACCATTTTTTACTACCAAACCAACGGGGCAAGGAACAGGATTAGGGTTGTCCCTGAGTTATGATATCGTAAAAGCACATGGGGGAGAAATAAAGGTAACTACTAAAGAAAATGAAGGCACGGAATTCATTATCCAATTACCTGTAAACTAACAAGCTAATTACAACCTTTGATTAATACATATGAACAGATTTAGAAAAATAATAGTTTCCCTGGTTTCCCTGTTGCAGTTCTCAGCTATAGCAGTGGCGCAGCCCGGTAGTTTAACGGATTCGTTACTGTATTACCTCAACGCCATAAAAGGAAATAAAAAGGAAGACAGTTTGCAGTACAATAATGCTGTACGCGTTTTATTGGAAAATAGGAAAGAAGTATGGCTACAAAATGCCAAGGTTAATGAAGCATTGGATCACCTGAAAACAGTAGTAGAGGGAAAGAAATATTATAATCTTATTACCACTTTTTTTACAAGCCATTTTGCGCTGGACAACATCCCGGTGGATGCCATTATAAAGTACGGTAAGGAGTTTGTGCAAAAAAACTATGGGAAAACTTCCAAATATGGCTCCTATGCATTACTGGGCATTCTGAGGGAAACGAGAATTCCTTATCGCAATGGGAGTCGTATCTATGAAGGAATAGAATACTTTAATGGTTTAAAAAATGAATTTTTGGCCCGGAATGATTCTGATGCTATCTCCATTGCCTTTAATGTACTGGCTGGTTTTTACAACCGGCTTGGCTTGCATGAAAAAGCGGAGTATAATATGCTCAGGTCGATTGAATTCCTTAACGACCGACAGCTCCCCCCTGACTATGAGCCAAGTGAATTTTTATTCGGGAAAGCGGGAAAGGTAAACCGGTATGCTGTGCTTGGCAGTTATTCAATTGATTGGGGAAAACCCAAAGAAGCAGAAGTGTATCTAAGCGAGGCGATCAGGAATTATTTAACCCTTGATTCCCCTTTGCTGGTGCTCGATGGGTTGTTCCTTTTTTTACAAAAGGCCCGGAGCAAGACTTTATTGCAAAGTGACAGCAGCAGTTATTTTTATAACCAGGCATTCCACTACCTGGAATTGTACAAGGGCATTCCTTCCGAGTATGCACATTATTATATGGAAAGGGCTAATGATTTTTTAGTCCATCAACGTTTAGATTCTGCCGAATTTTATATCCTTAAAAGTAAACACATAAAAGATTCTTTACACCTGCCCATCGTAAGTTTTTCGGGTGAATTAATTCCTTACTATTACTATGCTGCCATTAAGCTGAAACAAAATAACCCGCGGGAAGCGATACAACTACTGCTGGCGGAAGGAAAAGAATTAAGACAGGGCAATACAAGATTGCAACTCATCAAAAATTTAAAATTGCTGGCAACCGCTTATTCCGCAGCCGGGATGGACGGCGAGGGGTTGAAAACAATGCAGGAATTACTGGCAATTAAAGAAAAATTGCAGGAAGAAGAAGCCAATACCAAATCCATCAGTTATGATATTGAAAAGAAAATGCAGGAAAATGATATTAAGATTGCAGTACTCAACTCCCAGAATAAAAGTAATAAGAAAGCGAAATACTACCTCTTTGGCATTACTGCCTTGCTGGGTTTGTTTGCCGTTACCCTTGGCTTCCTGATTTTTAATAAACAACGATCAAATGCCCGTCTTACCATAAAAAACGATGAAACGACCAGGGCTTTAGAACAACTAAAGCAAACACAGTCACAACTGGTGCAATCAGAAAAAATGGCCTCCCTGGGTGAACTAACCGCAGGTATCGCCCATGAGATACAAAACCCGTTAAACTTTGTCAATAATTTTTCAGAAGTGAACGCTGAGCTGATCGCGGAAATGAAAGAAGCGTTAGCCAGTGGGAACATGGAAGAAGCTAAAACAATAGCCAGTGATATTACGGAGAATGAAAAGAAGATAATCTTTCACGGCAAACGGGCGGATGCCATCGTAAAAGGGATGTTGCAGCATAGCCGCAACAGCAATGGCGCAAAAGAGTCAACAGATATTAATGCATTAGCGGATGAATACCTGCGGTTAAGTTATCATGGTTTAAGAGCAAAGGACAAATCCTTTAATGCAACGCTGAAAACTGATTTTGATGAAAGTATTGGTAATATCAATATCATTCCGCAGGATATTGGAAGGGTTGTATTGAATTTGATCAACAATGCCTTTTACGTGGTGGATGAAAAGAAAAAAGCCGCCCTGCTCACAGAAGGGGGAGCTCCTTACGAACCAACAGTTTCGGTAAGCACGAAAAAAATAAACGATAAGATCGAAATAAAGGTGAGTGATAACGGTAATGGCATCCCACAAAAAGTATTGGATAAAATATTTCAACCCTTCTTTACCACCAAGCCTACCGGGGTGGGAACAGGCCTGGGTTTATCGTTGAGTTATGATATTGTAAAAGCACATGGGGGGGAATTGAAAGTGGAAACGAAGGAAGGAGAAGGATCAACGTTTATTATACTGTTACCAGCTAACAAATCCTCGTAACACAATTTTGATGAAACGAATAGTCATTATTGCTACATTATTCTTAAATAGTTTCCTGGCAAATGCCCAGCAGGGAAGCATCAATAATTTAAAATATAAACTATCTGTATCCGCAACTGACACCGAAAAAATAGCTACCCTTGATAGCCTTGCGATGAACTACCTGTTCTTTTCAACACGACCTGATAGTGCATTTTATTATATCAACGAATTTGTTAACATCGCCTTTCGCCTCCGGGATAAAAAATATCTCATACTAAGCTATTCCCGAATGGGGTTTTATTATATACTGACTTCACAGTTAAAAGCTTCGATGGATATTACACTTAAGGGAATAACCTTATCGGAAGAAAATAATATCACCGATCATTTATCAGCACTATATTATAATCTTGGATGGGTTTATACCAGCCTCGGCAATACAGAAATGAAAATGAAATATGCCAATATGGCCAGGGCTCAACTAAAAAACAGCAGGGACCCTTTCTTTGACCAGCCAGTACATATATTAGGACAGATAGGCAGCACTTACCTGTTTAACCATATGAGTGACTCTGCCTTGTATTACTTGAAAATTGTGGATTCACTTGCCGATAATTCAAAGGAGCTGGCGGCAAAAGATATCTCTCAATGGTATCTTGGAATTTACTATTCTAAAATGCAGAACTATGTGCTGGCCGACAGCAATTATTTAAGCTGTATCGGGAGATGTAAAAAAAATAATGACTATCGCATATTAAGTGCCTGCTTGTTATCCTACGCGGGGTCATTATCGGACCAGGACCGGGTACCGGAGGCAATAGCTGTCGGACGGGTTGCACTTGAAACCAATATTACGATTACGGAAAAAACTCAAACAGCTTATGCAGCAAGGTTTCTCTACACCTGTTTTAATAAGATAGGCAACCGGGATAGTGCATTTTACTATTTGAAATTAAGTGATAGCCTTGGATCAGCTGTTGTTAATTCTGATATAAGCAGCAAGATACAACAGATCAATTTCGATCAGCAGTTACAGAAAAAAGAAGGTGAAGCAGATCGTATTCTTCAGCATGAAAAGGACAGGAGGAAAATTATATCCTATGTTTTTATTACAGGCATCTTTTTCCTCCTGTTGACTTCCTTTTTACAATGGAGAAATAACAAGCAACGGGAAAAAGCAAACCTGTTGCTACAGCAACAAAAGGAAAAAGTGGAGAGCACATTGTCAGAACTAAAAGCAGCCCAGTCCCAGCTCATTCAATCAGAGAAAATGGCATCGCTGGGAGAATTGACGGCCGGCATTGCCCATGAAATACAAAATCCATTAAACTTTGTAAACAACTTTAGTGAAGTAAGCAGTGAATTGATAAGTGAAATGGTGGATGAAGTAGCTAAGGGCAACTACGACGAGGTAAAAGTTATTGCTGATAATGTTAAACAAAACCTGGATAAAATAAATCAGCATGGCAAACGGGCCGGTGACATTGTGAAAGGAATGCTGCAGCATTCAAGAAGCAGCCAGGGTGTAAAAGAATCAACAGACATCAATTCTTTGTGTGACGAATATTTGCGACTGTCTTATCACGGGCTAAGGGCAAAGGACAAAACTTTCAATGCCATCATGAAAACAGATTTTGACAATAGCATGGGTACTATCAATGTTATTCCCCAGGATATTGGAAGGGTGATCCTGAATTTAATTACCAATGCGTTTTATGCAGTCGAAGAAAAGAAGAAAGGCCTCCATCTTCTAAAAGGGGGTGGGGAATACGAACCTTCAGTGTCGGTATCAACTAAAAGACTTGGGTTCCCTTCAGGGGATGGAGGCAAAATCGAAATAAGCGTGGCTGACAATGGTAATGGCATTCCACTCAAAGTATTGGATAAAATATTTCAACCGTTCTTTACCACCAAACCTACAGGACAGGGAACAGGCCTGGGTTTATCCTTGAGTTATGATATAGTAAAAGCTCATGGCGGGGAACTGAAGGTGATGACAAAGGAAGGAGAAGGGTCTACCTTTATCATTCAATTGCCGGGTATTTAAAAGAATAGAACATGCAAAAACTATTTTTCTTTATTGTAGCTGGTTGGGCGATTCTGCAGGGGAAAGATGTTTATTCCCAGGAAACCCGGTTCAACAATGTTTTAAGTAACGTGGGTAATAACTGGGGTGGGATTACAGATATGAAACAGGACCGGCAGGGGTTTATATGGTTCACTACAATAACTAAGGGTTTGCAACGCTACGATGGATTGAAGGTGAAATCATATGTAAGTGATCAGCGGAACCCCAATTCAATAGCAAATGGGTTTCTTCTCTGTTTGTCGATCGATACTGTAAATAATATCTGGATCGGAACGTTCGGATCCGGCCTGGATAAGTTTGACCCTGTTACCAATACATTTACCCATTTCAAACATAAACCCAATGATGCTTCCAGTTTAAGTAACGATACTGTTACAGCAATCCTGGAAGACCATTCGGGGAACCTGTGGGTTGGTTCATTTGGTGGACTGGACTTGTGGGATAAGAAGACCGGTAAATTCATTCATTACAGGAATAACGAAAAGGACCCGGAAAGCCTGAGTGATAATGTAATCCGAACTATATACGAGGACAAGAAGGGCGTTCTTTGGATTGGTTGTGGATCATTCTTTAACGGTGGCGGGCCATCCGGACCGGCTGGATTAAATCGCTTTGATAAAAGCACTGGAAAGTTTACCCGTTATATGCACGACCCGGCTAATCCTACCAGTATTGCTGATAACAGGGTAGGAAGCATATATGAAGACAGTAAAGGAAATTTCTGGATAGGTACTTCTGGTGATGGGCTTCATATAATGGACAGGGCCACCGGAAAATTTACCCGGTACTATTTTGATCCGTCAAAACCGGGAAAATTAAGTCTCTCACCTATATCCAGGAAAACTGCATCTGACATCAGTTTTATTACAGAAGACATTACGGGAGCAATATGGATCGGCACTTTTAATTCAGGAATAAACAGGTACGATCCGGTTAGTCAAAATTTTACCCATTATGGTCCTGTTTACGAAGGTAACAGGATGGTGTCGGCCAAAGATACAGCCACTGGATTGTCTGATAATTTTACCTGGAAGGCTATTAGTTCAAAAGACGGGATGCTGTGGATTTGCACCATTAAAGGCAAAATATACAACCTGAATTTATTTAAAACTACTATTCCTTTCTTCCCTATCAAACAGCAGGAGTCAAACTCCCTTTACTGCGAAGCAAATGGCAATATACTCTGGATGGCGACAGATGAGGGGTTGTTACGCAGGGACCTTACTACACATAACGAAAAATTATGGATTAATAATCCGCACGATGACAATAGCCTGAGCAATAATACAATTTATGCTATGCGGGCAGATGCGGAAGGGAAAATATGGCTGGGAACATTGGGTGGAGGACTTGATCAATTTGATCCGGTTTCCGGGAAATTTGTTCATTATAAATATGACCCTAAAAACCCGCTTAGTGTAGCCAGCAACCAGTTCAATAGCCTGATCATTGATCATAATAAGAATTTATGGGCCGCCACCGACTCGGGTATTTCCAGGATGGATAAGGGCACGGGTCATTTTACTAATTATTATCACAGCGACAAAGACACTACTTCTTTAACTGAATCCAGTGTTTTATGTATTGCTGAAGACAGCGATCATTATATATGGGCGGGAACAAATACAGGTGCCAGCCGGCTGGATGTTACAACAGGAAAATGCCGCCGGTACCTGGCAATGTCATCTATAAGAGCCGTCTGCGTTGATTCTAAAGGCACCGTATGGGCTGGCGGGGTACAAGGTCTTTATTACTTTGACAAAGCTAAAGACCAGTTTGTGCTGTATGCTGATCAAAATTCCGCGGTAAGTATTAGCGGTGTGTTAGGTATTACCGAAGATGATAGTAAAAATCTTTGGATAAGCAGCTCTTCTTCTATTCTAAAAATTAATGCAGGGAGGACGGAATTAAAAAAATATGCGGAAGCGCAGGGAGTACGATACAATAATATGGGATGGGTTGATAATTTCAAGGCAAAGGACGGCCGGCTATTTTTAGGGCATTGGGAAGGTTATTATGCGTTTTACCCGGACAGGCTGAAAGAGTATAACGTAGCCCCGCTACTTAATATTACAGGGTTCAAACTTGGCGACAAAGAAATAAAAGCAGGACCGGGTAGTATATTAACTGCCCCGGTGTCGCAAACTGAAGAGATACGATTGAATTATAACCAGCATGTTTTTTCCTTCGATTTTCTTGCCTTGGATTATATAACACCCGGCGATGAGAAATATATGTTTATGCTGGAAAATTATGATGACACCTGGCATGACATCGGACCTGATCACCGGGCGTTTTTTTTCAATATTCCGCCGGGCAACTACATCTTCCGGGTAAAAGCAGTTAGTGGTGATGGAACCTCTGCGGAAAAAAGTATCCGAATAATTATTCGCCCACCCTGGTGGCGTACCTGGTGGGCCTATTCGCTTTATGCACTTTTAGTAATTGCAACCGGCTTTGGAATATACCGGTTACAAAAACGGCGTATCGTTAATGCTGAGCGGGAGAGAACACAAAAAAGGGAATTGGCGCAGGCAAAAGAAATTGAAAAAGCATACAATGAACTCAGGTCAACCCAGGCCCAGCTTATTCAATCTGAAAAAATGGCTTCTTTGGGCGAACTTACTGCAGGGATTGCGCATGAAATTCAGAACCCGTTGAACTTTGTCAATAATTTTTCAGAAGTGAATGCTGAACTTATTGTCGAAATGAAGCAAGAGCTGGCAAAAGGAAATGTGGAGGAAGCCCAATCAATTGCCAATGATATAGGCGAGAATGAAAAGAAAATAATTTTTCACGGTAAACGGGCTGATGGAATAGTAAAAGGAATGCTGCAACATAGCCGGAGCAGCAGTAGTGTAAAAGAGCTGACCAATATCAGTGCTTTGGCTGATGAATATTTACGGTTAGCTTATCATGGTCTTCGGGCAAAAGACAAATCATTCAATGCAACGATGAAAACAGATTTTGATGAAGATATTGGCCATATCAATATCATTCCACAGGATATAGGCCGGGTCATTCTTAATTTAATTACCAATGCTTTTTATGTGGTTGATGAAAAAAAGAGATCGGGTATTGAAAATTATGAACCCACGGTTTCATTAAGTACCAGAATGGTTAAGGATAAGGTGGAGATCAGGGTTACCGACAATGGGAATGGTGTTCCACAAAAAATTTTAGATAAGATATTTCAACCCTTCTTTACTACTAAACCTACCGGGCAGGGAACGGGATTAGGATTATCTTTAAGCTATGATATAGTAAAAGCGCACGGGGGAGAACTGAAAGTGGAGACCCGCGAAGGAGAAGGCTCCACTTTTATTATTGTTTTGCCGGTTTAATAGGACCTATATGTCAAAAAAAATATTGATCAGTTTAGTTGTTGGGGTATTATCGCTCTCCGGGAACGCCCAGGTATCTGAACAACAGATCAGCGAGCTGAAACAACAACTGGCAAAAGCCGATCACGATACTGTCCGCATGAACCTGGCTTTTCAATTAGCCAGCGGGTACCGGTTTTCCGATATCGATTCCTCTCTTTTATACACAGACCTGGCGCTTTCCCTTGCCAATAAGCTTGAATTGCCTTCTATCCAGGCACAGGGACTGTCACTGAAAGGAGCGACTTTGCTGGAGGGTGGCCGCTTACCGGAGTCTCTCCAATTTCAATTTGAGGCAATGAGTATCAGTGAAAAAATAAAGGATAGCAGTACTACAGCCTATGCTTTAAACCGGATCGGGAACACCTATATGGAGTTGGCCGATTACCCGAAGGCCAATGAATATTATTTCAGGTCTAAGAATATCTTCCAGGTTCTCAGGGATTCCGGAATGTATTTCAACGAACTTTCCAATATTGGAAATATTTACGAATTAATGAACGTACCCGACTCAGCACTTTATTTTCAGCAACTGGTATACGAAGCGAGTGTACCAAAATATAGTGACAGAAATTTCATAACATGGCCGGAAATGATGTTCAGGCTGGGCAATGCCTGGAAATTAAAAGGCGACAAAGAAAAAGCCATGCAGTATTATAAACAGGGTATCATCGAGTCTACGATCGATAATGATACGAGGAACCTTACCATGAATAACCTCTTCCTGGCAAAGCTTTATAACGAGATGAACAAGCCTGACTCCAGTATGAAATATGCCTACCAGGCTATCCAGACCGGGAAAAAGGTTTCGTTTAGAAAAGGCGTGTATGACGCATCAATGCTATTGAGCGAATTATTCCGCCGGCAGGGTCGTAACGACAGTGCCTATGAATATTTATACAGGGCGACCGTGGAAAAAGACAGCCTGACAGGAACTAAACGTTTCCAGGACTTGCAAAGGATCTTGCTGGATGAGCAGGAGCACCAGCGCCAAACGGAAGAACGAAGAGTCGCGACACAAAATAAACAAAAGCAACTTGCGCTATTTGCGGGGTTGGGATTATTCCTTATCGTGGCAGCTTTTCTTTACCGGAACAACAGGCAAAAACAAAAAACCAATAAGACATTAGAAACAACACTTAATGATCTGAAGTCTACGCAATCACAGCTCATTCAATCGGAAAAAATGGCTTCTCTTGGTGAATTGACCGCGGGGATCGCCCACGAGATCCAGAACCCACTAAACTTTGTGAATAATTTTTCAGAAGTGAATACGGAACTGATCGACGAGATGGGCCAGGAATTGGATAAAGGAAACCTGGAAGACGCTAAATCCCTGGCAAAGAATATTAAAGAAAATGAAGAGAAGATCAACCACCATGGTAAACGCGCTGATTCCATCGTTAAGGGAATGCTGCAGCACAGCCGCAACAGTAATGGGCAAAAAGAACTTACAGATATCAATACGCTTGCGGATGAATGTATGCGGCTTAGTTACCATGGCCTACGGGCTAAGGACAAAACCTTCAATGCGAAAACAGAAACGCATTTCGATACCAGCCTGCCTAAAATAAATATAGTTTCGCAGGATATAGGACGGGTGATCCTCAACCTGTTTACTAACGCTTTTTATTCCGTGATGCAGAAGAAAAAGCAATGGGGAGATTCCTTTGAACCTGTCGTTGCTGTAAAGACTTTTTTGAACCCTCCGCCAGCTGGCGGAGGCAGGGGGGCTTGTATCGCCATTGTTATACGGGATAACGGTAATGGTATACCGCAAAAAGTGATTGAGAAGATATTCCAGCCTTTCTTTACTACCAAGCCGGTGGGCGAAGGAACGGGCCTGGGACTGAGTATGAGTTACGATATCATCAGCAAAGGCCATGGCGGTCAATTAAAAGTGGACAGCGTGGAAGGGGAATATGCAGAATTCATCATTATTTTACCCATATAAATCATACATTCATCAGATGAAAATTTTAGTAGTTGATGACGAAAAAGATGTCCAGGTCCTTTTTGAACAACGTTTCAGGAAAGAGATCCGTGACAAGGTTATGGAATTTGTCTTTGCTTTCTCGGGTGAGGAAGCGCTGAGCTATCTTAACAAGCATGAGCACGAAGCCGTGTTGATCCTGTCCGATATCAACATGCCGGGCATGAGCGGGCTTGACCTGCTGGGCCAGATCAAACAAAAGTATATGAAACCCCCGCCAGTTGTCATGATGATAACCGCGTACGGAGATAAAGAAAATTACGATACTGCCATGAAACTCGGCGCTGATGATTTTTTAACCAAGCCGCTCGAGTTTAATCTCCTGAAGGAAAAATTAAAAGCAATAAACTGATGGCAAAGATCCTGGTAGTGGATGATGAGGCGGATCTCGAAGTCCTGATCAAACAAAAATTCCGGCAAAAGATCAGGGAGCACCAGTACGAGTTCCTGTTTGCCATTAATGGGGTAAAGGCGCTGGAGCAACTGGAGCAGCACCATGATGTGGATGTGGTGCTCAGCGATATCAACATGCCGGAAATGGATGGCCTGACCCTGCTGACCAAACTCAACGAACAGAATGGGCTATTAAAATCGGTGATCGTCTCAGCTTATGGTGATATGGACAATATCCGTACAGCCATGAACCGTGGCGCTTTTGATTTTATTACCAAGCCGGTGAACTTCGAGGACCTTGAACTGACGATGGAAAAGACCATCAAACATGTGGGGCAACTCCGCGAGACCATGAAAGCCATCAAGGAAAATAATATCCTTAAGATGTACGTGGATGAAACAGTGTTGAATTTTATGGGAGGGCGGGAATTTGAAACATCCCTTATGCAGAACGAGACCGTTGAAGCAACTGTCGCTTTCGTTGATATCTGCAGCTTTACTTCTATCAGTGAAAATGAGACCCCGGATACGGTGGTCAGGTTGCTGAACAATTATTTTGATGTGATGGTTAAAGAGATCATCGCACAGGGTGGTTATATTGACAAGTTCATCGGGGACGCTATCATGGCGGTTTTCCGGGGCGATTACCACCTGGACAGGGCTATAGATGCCTGTTTGGCGGTTCGGAAAAAGGTGGCGGAATTACCTTCTGTCAATGACCATGTATCTTTTACTCCCCAGGTTTCGATCGGTATCAACAGTGGGGAAATGATCTCGGGTAATATCGGTTCTGTCAATCTCCGCCGCCTTGATTATACCGTGATCGGGGATGCCGTGAATATCGCACAGCGCTTACAAGGTGCTGCAGGTCCCGGCCAGATCATGATCAATGAACCGGCCTACGATAAAGTGAAGGAATCATTTAATTGCCGTAAGGTAGGAGAAGTGAGTTTAAAGAATAAGGCCAACCCGATGATGGCTTACGAGGTAATGGACTAACTATCAAAAAAATTTCATGCAATACGAAGAGGTTTATTCATTCCTTATGCCTAAGCTGGAAAAAGAATTACCAGCTTACCTCACGTATCACAACATAGCACATACAAAAGCTGTTATTGAAGCAACGGAACACCTGGCCGTAGCGGAGGATCGCTCACCCGGGGAAGTGCTCTTGCTTAAAACGGCGGCTTTATTTCATGATGCAGGTTTCCTGGAGAATCATCATAAACACGAAGAGATCTCCTGCCGGCTGGCAAAGAAATACCTGCCCGCTTACTCATATACCGATGAAGAAATTGATGTGATCTGTGGTATGATCATGGCCACCAAATTGCCCCAGTCCCCGGGTTCGGAATTAGCAAAATATCTTTGTGACGCAGACCTTTATTATTTAGGGACTGATGAATATAGGGAGACCGCGGATAGAATGTTTACCGAATTCAAAAGAACGGGCTTTGTCAAAACAAAAACCGACTGGCTGCTGAAGCAGGCTGATTTTTTATCTTCCCATAAATATTTCACTGAAACCGCAAGGGCAGAGAGAGAGCCCCGTAAACAAATAACCCTTAAGGAACTTAAAGCTTCCGTAAAAGCAAGTCATGCACATTCTCATAGCGCCAGCTTGCCGGAGAAAATACAGGACGCCTGCTTTATGGTGATGGGTGTGGTGATAGCCAGCTTCGCTTTAAAGGAATTCCTGGTGCCTAATAAGTTTTTTGATGGAGGAGTTACCGGGTTGTCCCTGCTGACTCATGAACTGTATCATTTTAACCTGGCAGTTGTTATCGGGTTGTTCAACCTGCCGCTGGTGATCATCAGCTATTTTTCGGTAGGCCGGAATTTTGCCATCAAAACTTTTATCAGTGTCATTTTGCTTGGTATTTCACTCACCCTCATGCCGGATTATGCCCTTACACAGGACAAATTGCTGATCGCTGTTTTTGGAGGCGTTTTTTTAGGCATCGGTATAGGATTGATCATGAGGGCTGGCGCGGCTTTGGACGGTATTGAAGTACTGGCGCTATATACCCTGAAACGAACTTCTTTTACGATCACCGAGATCATTTTAGGAATTAATATTCTCATCTTTACGATCGCCGCATTGAAGTTTGGTATTGAAACCGCGCTGTATTCCATTCTTACTTATTTTGCCGCTACCCGCAGTATCGATTACGTGGTGGAAGGTTTGCAGGCTTATACCGGGGTAACCATCATCTCCGCGGAAAGCGAGCTTATTAAATATGAGCTGGTGAATAACCTGGGAAGAGGAATAACAGTTTACAAAGGAGAGCGGGGTTTTCTTCCCGGTAATTTTGATGTGAGCGCGGACTGCGATATCATCTTTACCGTGATCACCCGGCTGGAACTGCGAAAACTAAATAACCTCGTACATGATGTGGATCCAAAGGCATTTGTTTTTGCGAACACCATCCGGGAGGCTTCGGGGGGGATCATCAAGCGAAGGCATAAGCATTGAGGTAATTGGGAAATTTTGGAATTGGGAGATTGGGAAATTTATCCTTGCCACCAGATTTCGAATCATCTTAAATCACCAAAAATTTTGAAGATAGGCCTGTAAAGCAATTTCCCAATTTTAAAATTCTTACAGCCCCAGCACTTCTTTTAACTTCCCATACCCACTCCGGCTCACAGGAACTTTTGCTCCCGAACGGAGAATCGCTACATGGTTATCTTTCTCGTAAGGATCGATCCTTGTTATCTGCTGTACATTGACAATATAAGACCGGTGTGAACGGACGAATTGCTGCCCATCCAGTGCCTGCTCAAAATGGTTCATCGTTTTATTCTTCAGGAAATAACCTTCGGGAGTATGGATCTTTACATAATCATCCGCGGCTTCCAGGTAAAACACATCATGTACGGGAATGATCTTGATCTTGCTCCCGTTCTTCACTACGATCCGCTGGCTTTGCGCTGGAGACAACGAGGCCGATTCAAGCAGGTCCTGTGTTTTCTCAGCATTGGCAGAACGCTGCTCATTCCATTTGGCGATCGCTTTATCAAAACGCTCCTGGTTAAAAGGTTTTAATAAATAATCAATAGCATGGGCTTCGAATGCCCTGATGGCAAATTCGTCAAAAGCAGTCGTAAAAATAACAGCCGGGGGCTGGTCGATCAGTTCAAGCATTTCAAAACCCGTGATCTTTGGCATCTGGATATCCAGGAACACAAGGTCAGGCTGGTGCTGCTGGATCGCTTTTAAACCGTCAAAGCCGTCATTGCATTCCTGCACCATTTCCAGTTGAGGATGTTTTTGCAGGAACTCTTTTACGATGCTTCTTGCCAGCGGCTCATCGTCTATGATTATTACTTTGCTCATATTGTTTTTTGTTTAATAAACCCTCCAAGGTTTCCATGGAAGAATCAGCAAACCTTGGAGGGTTTTATTCAACCTATTTGCGGAATTTTTACGATCGTTGTAAAGATATTTTGTTTTGCATCAGTGGTAAGCAGGTCTGTCCGGGCAAAGAGCAGGTACAATCTCCGCTGAACGGATTTGAGCCCAAAACCCGTGCCTTGCCGGGGCGAGGAAGTTTCAGGGTCAAAGGGATTCAGCACTCGTATCACCAGGTTATTTTCTTCTTTAGAAGCATACAGGCGAATCACCGTATCACCGGTTGTATCATAGAGTCCAAACTTGATCGCATTTTCCACGATGGGTTGTAATAACAGTGCCGGGAGTTTTAAGGATTCCAGGCCTTCGTCTATTTCAATTTCTGTGCTGAGACGGTTACCAAACCTCACTTTTTCAATATCAAGGTACAATTGCAGGTATTGAAGTTCCTCCTGTAGCGATACCCATTGGGTATCCTCTTTTTTAATCGTTCCCCTTAAAAAGTCGGATAACTGCTGTACCATTTTCCGGGCTTCATCTGGTCGGCTCCCGATCAGGGCATTGATAGAATTCAAACTATTGAATAAAAAATGTGGCTGCAATTGTTGCCTGAGTTTGAATAATTCCGCTTCCTTAGCCAGTTTCTCGGCATCGGTCTTTCTTTCATCTTTTTCTTTTTGTTCCAGCTGGTTATACCAGAGAATGCTGATCATGGTCACACAACCCAGCAGGAGGAAGGAAATACTGAACCGTATAGAGAGAGAGTGATGGAGGAGTTCGTTGTAACCCTCGTACTTACCCAGGGCCAGTTTCAATAATAGGTTAACCAGCAGGAGCCAGGCGATCGTAAGAAAAAGACAAAGGGAAAAAACATTGATATACTGCTGGCCCCGTGGAAGATAATAACGGAGAGTGTTCATCACCAGGAGACAAACCAGCAGCAACAAAGTATTACATATCGCACTGTCAATAATGGCCGCTTTTAAAGGAAGGCCAAAGAAATTTAGCACCATGGCATTGTCACCCATCATCACCAGCCAGCAGATAATGAAAATGATCCTGAATTTTGTTATGGCAAGGGGAGATTTGGTCATGCAGTTTTATACCAGGTTCAATAATTCGTGGGTATTACCAAAACGGAGCTGTTCTGCTTTCTTATGGATGATATGAAGGTAACTCTCTGCATTCTCTTTTTCCTCGATCCGGGAGTAGAGTTCCGCCCCATCGATCAACTCGTTCAGCCGGTATAATTCACTCACGCTGATGAACTGCCATTGCACCAGCTGCTGTTGCTGGTTAAAGAACATTTCTTCCTCCTTTATTCCCAGTAATTGGGCCTTATGAAAGGCTTCTTCTTTACTGGCAGCGGATACTAAGCGAAGTTGCTCATCAAACTGCGCCATGTGGTTGCCATTACCACAGATGATACGAAAGATCATCTTTGCAAGGTACCAGTTCATGATAGTTTATGGTTTTTGGTTACTGGTTATTGGTTACTGGTTACTTGTTGTTGGTTATCCTTAGTGCATCCTTCCCTCTTTCTTTAATCACTGGTTCTATTTCCAGATTCTCAAATCTTCAAATCTTCAAATTTGTTTTAGAAACTTTTGATCTCGATCCCCCCGAAGATCACGGTTCCTTTCAGCAGTAACACTTTTTCCGGGTCATCTAAAGCGGTCTGCATATTCCGTTTATCTTCCAGCCCGCCAAAAATGGTCACCGCTTCTGATTTTACCGTCCAGTTGGAGGGTACGATCAGTTTGGTACCGCCGAAAATAGTAGTGAGTTCGATAACAGCCGTACCGGTAAAATCGGCGCGGGTAAGATCCAGTTCGGTGCCGCCGAATATATTTACCAGGTCACCGCCTTTAAAATTTTTGGAGATGATATTTTTTTTGGCCCCACCAAAAATAGAAGTACTGTCTACAAAATCTTCCTGGTAATCCTTTTGGTACTCATAAGATTCTTGCCGTGTGGAGCTATTTTCAGTACCGGCACCACTCAGGTTTTTTTTTTCGCCATCGGGCCGGGCCCAATGACGTCTCCTGGGTTTCAGGATAAGAAAGCCTCCCATAACGATCAATGCCACTGGCCAGATATATTGCCGGATAGGAACTTCGGGATGGATCTCTGTATAAAGGAAGGCTCCGCCGATCAGCATCATAATGAACCAGGCACCACCCCTGAAACCATGTTTGACCCCGCTAAAGAAACCCAGGGCAATCAAAAAAGTCTGCCAGCCAAAAAGCCAGTGCGGCAGATCAGGATTGCTGACCTTTACCAATGCCGCTACGCCGATCAGAAGAATGAAAAGCCCGGTCCATATATGACTATGATTTCCCCGACCCTCCCTTCTTTCTTCCCAGCGTTTCCTGCGTTCTTCCCAGCGATCCCGGAACCTATTTTCAAAATCTTCCCGCATATCTCTCAATTTTAAACAAAACTAGGGAGGCAATAGTGAATAGTAAATAGTGAATGGGTCATATAGGGTGAAAACTCGGTGAATGGAGGAAAAGGGACGGTAAAATCCAAATAAAAAAATGGGCCCAAATGAAAAATGAACGTGAAGGATTGCTGTGCAATTTTTGTTGGCCACGAATTACACGGATTAACACGAATTACAGTACTCTCTTTGGTGATCTCTTACTCAGTACGCAACGCTCCCTTTAATAAGACAGAAAATCTGGGTTAATCTGTGGCTAATACCTAATTCAACGAACTGCTCCAGATCAGTTGATAGGGATCGGTCTTCCCTTTGACACAGGTAAACAGGAAAGCGGTAATAAAAGGCATATTAATAGGGTCCTGGCCATCTTCAAAATCAATGGCCATCGTACCGCTGACATACGTTTCAGTGCTGGAAGTTTCCTGGGCCTTTAAGCCCCGCGGCATCTCTTCTTTGCCAAACCCCAGTTCATAACGGCGGTAGGCAAGCCTTTCAACAAGATTCTGGACAAATTCAGGCTGGTCAAAACTGGCGGAAATGTGTAGATGTTGTTTCATAGTAGGGCCTTTTACTTGTTCTGACCCTATCCTGTCCGCACTTTATCTACCCCTCAGGGTCTTATCAGTTACGGTAATTAGATGTAAAAAAGGCTTGGTTTACTTATTAAGGGAATGTGAAAGTTGAGCATAAGGGCTAACTAAAACTCTTCTACTGGCTGTTATCGGGAAACCTTATTTTACAAACTCAAATCTATCCCCGTCAAACAACCCCAGATCACTCAATTTCAAATGCGGTATCACCAGCAAAGCCATAAAGGAAAGTGTCATAAAAGGTGAGCCTAAAGTTGAGCCGGCTTCTTTTACCGCTTTATCGATCAGGGAATATTGTTCAGCTATCTTATATCCATCTTCATTGCTCATCAGCCCGGCCACTGGTAAAGGAACGATCATTTCAAGATCTTCTTTACAGAAACTAACACCACCCTTGTGTTCGATTACCAGGTTCACAGCCTTACAGATGCTTTCATCATCTACTCCCACGGCAACGATATTATGACTGTCATGGGCGACCGAAGAAGCGAGAGCTCCCTGTTTTAAGGTAAAATTCTTAATAAATGCTTTAGCAACCGGCGCATTGCTATAACGGTTTACCACGACGATCTTTAAAATATCTCTTTCGGTGTCACTCACTATTTTTCCCTCCACAACTTTAGGTTCAAAGGAAAGCCGGTTAGTGATCAGCTGGCCGTCAAGGGCTTCGATAACAGCGAGTGGTGTTTGGCTAGTGGTTAGTGGGGTTTCAAAGTCTGAAACTTCTTTCTTCGTACAACTAAAATTATTTATTACAGAAGACCTGGGACTATGGATCAGGGACTTTCCATTCTCCGCTACCAGTTGCCCATTAATATAAGTCTTCAGTACTTCAAATTTTTCCAGGTCCTTTACGATAATAAAATCAGCAGGATCTCCTTCCTTTAATAAACCTACATCCAGTTTATAATGATTCACCGGGTTTATACAAGCTGCCCTTAAGACATTATATATATTGATACCTTTCTTCACCGCCCTTTCGCATAATTGATTGATATGTCCAAGCACCAGGCTGTCCGGGTGTTTGTCATCACTGCAAAACATCATTTGGCTGGGGTGATCATGCAACAGATCGATCAACGCTTCAAAATTCTTCGCGGCACTGCCTTCGCGGATAAGGATCTTCATCCCGTTTTGCAGTTTGTCGAAGGCTTCTTCTTTCGTAAAACATTCATGATCGGTGGAGATAACGGCCCCGATGGTTGAAGGGAAAGCCCCCCTGCCCCCCGCTGGGGGGTTCTTAGAGTCTTCAAAGTTTAGAGAAACATTACTGGAACCGGAGTTTAAAGCCCCTCCTGCGGAGGGGTTTGGGGAGGCTTTCCCTTCGGGGGGTAGGGGGGCCTTGTATAAATGCGCATGGATATATTGTTTTGCCATTTTTCCTCTCAATCCCGGGGCATGGCCATCTATAGGTTTGCCCAGCAGGAATGCTGCTTTTATTTTTTTCATTACTTCTTCATCCCCATTTAGCACACCTGGAAAATTCATCATCTCGCTCAGGTATTTGATCTCCTCCCGTTGTAATAATTTTTCTACAGCGGTTGAATCCAATACCGCTCCGGCTGTTTCAAACACCGTGGCCGGAACACAACTAGGCGCCCCGAAATTGAATTTGAAGGGAACGGTCTTCCCGTTTTCGATCATGAATTCTACCCCTTCCATCCCGCATACATTGGCGATCTCGTGCGGATCGCTTACGGTGGCTACCGTTCCATGTACAACTGCCAGCCGGGCAAACTCCGAAGGAACCAGCATGGAACTTTCGATATGGACATGGCTGTCGATAAAGCCGGGGAGGATGTAGCCGCTGGGTGCTGGTTGTTGGTTGCTGGTTTCCTCAATTGATAATATCCTTCCATTCTCCACCTGTATTAATGCGGGATAGCTCTTTTGTCGTATAATATCTACAAGGTTACCACTCACAGAAAAAGAAGCCATGATTTTTGATTTTGATAAAGATACAGAGCCTTCATCGTACCAAGTAAATCACTAACTTTCAATCCCGGGTGATACCGGGTCATTTGTTCACCAACTACTACATTTTTATGAGAAAGCTGATTTTCGGGCTTTTGGTCATTTCATTTTTACCAGCCATTGCGCAGAAGAATAAACCTGCTCCCCGTGTTTCCAACGACGATAACGATTCTATATTATTGTCTAAAACCAAATACAGGCTGGTCGGCCCCTGGAGGGGCGGTAGAAGCGGGGCCGTAACCGGTAGTTATAAAAACAAGAACACTTTTTATTTCGGGTCAACGGGTGGAGGAGTATGGAAGACCAGTGATGGCGGCAGCAACTGGAAGAATATTTCCGATAAATATTTCGGTGGCACGATCGGTGCTGTGGCCGTAGCTCCTTCGGATGAAAACATTTTATACGTTGGCGAAGGGGAAAATACCATGCGGGGTAATGTCAGTGAAGGTCTTGGTGGCATGTGGCGGAGTGAGGATGGCGGCAGGACCTGGAAAAATATTGGGTTAAAAGACGGCCGTCATATCATTCGTATTGTTATACATCCAAGAGATCCGAATACTTTATGGGTTGCGGTTATGGGACATTTGTTTGGACCCAGTGAAGAACGTGGCGTATATAAAACTACGGATGGTGGCAAGACCTGGAAAAGAACTTTATATATCAATAATCAGACAGGTTGCAGTGACCTTGTGATGGAGCCCGGTAATCCCACAGTGCTGTATGCAGGAACGTGGCGGCTGATCCGTACACCCTACAGCATGGAAAGTGGGGGTGACGGAAGCGGGATTTGGAAAAGCCTCGACGGAGGTGATACCTGGACAAATATTTCCAATAAAAAAGGACTTCCCAAAGGTGTATGGGGTATTGTTGGGGTCGCGGTAGCACCTTCCAACCCGGATAAGGTTTATGCCCTCGTTGAAAATGAAAAAGGAGGTATGTACCTGAGCAATGATGCGGGTGAAACCTGGACACTGACCAGTAGTGATAATAATATCCGTCAACGTGCCTGGTATTACAGCAAAGTGTTTGTAGATCCTAAGAATGAGAACAAGGTCTATTGCCCGAATGTTGGTTTTATGGTAAGTACAGATGGTGGCAAGACCTTCCGTGGTATGAATACCCCGCATGGCGATCATCATGATCTCTGGATCGACCCGGAAGATGGTAACCGGATGATCGTGGCAGATGATGGTGGCGCACAAATTAGTTTTGACGCCGCCAATAACTGGAGTACTTACATGAACCAGCCTACCGCGCAGTTTTACCGCGTATCAACAGATAATAGTTTTCCTTACCGGGTACTGGGAGCACAACAGGATAACAGTACCGTCCGTATTAAAAGCAGGACCTATGGAAACGCGATCACCGAACAGGACTGGCAGGTGACAGCCGGCGCCGAGAGCGGTTACGTTGTAGCCGATCCTTTGAACCCCGAGATAGTTTATGGCGGTAATTATGGTGGTTATATTTCAAGGCTCGATCACAAAACTGGGGAGAACCGTGCCATCAGCGTTTGGCCTGATAACCCCATGGGTGCCGGGGCAGATGTGTTGAAATATCGTTTCCAGTGGAATTTCCCGATCTTCTTTTCTCCGCATGATCCTAAAAAATTATATACAGCAGGGAATGCGCTTTTTGCCACGACCAATGAAGGAGCAAACTGGGAACAGATATCACCCGACCTTACTACGAACGATAAAACCAAACAGGCATCCAGTGGCGGACCCATTACCAAGGACAATACATCCGTTGAATATTATTGTACCATTTTCACAGCTACCGAAAGCTGGGTAGAGAAAGACCTGCTCTGGACAGGAAGTGATGATGGTATTATATCCGTAAGCAAAGACGGCGGGAAGAATTGGGAGAACGTAACGCCCAAAGATTGCCCGAAGTGGATGATGTGGAATTGCGTGGAAGTTGATCCTTTCAAAAAAGGAGCAGCTTATTTTGTTGGTACAAGGTATAAAAGCGATGATTTCACTCCTTATATCTACAAAACGGAAGATTATGGTAAGTCCTGGAAACTGATTGTGAATGGAATTGACCGAACACATTTCACCCGTACCCTGCGGGCGGATCACAAACGCCCGGGTTTGCTATATGCAGGTACGGAATATGGGATGTATATCAGTTATAACGATGGTGCCAACTGGAAAAAATTTCAATTGAACCTGCCCGTAGTACCCATTACCGATCTTACCATCAAAGACAATGATCTTATTGTCGCTACCCAGGGCCGCGCTTTCTGGATACTGGATGATTTGTCTTTATTGCAACAAGCCAATCCTGCCATAACATCAAAGAACCTGCATGCATTTGAGATGGGCCCTGTATGGCGTATTGCCGGTAATTCATTTGCCGGGAACTTCGGATCGCCGCGCAATGCAGGAAGCAACCCGCCAAACGGGGCAGTTATTAATTATTACGTAAAGGATATTAAAGACAGCACTAAAGCATCCGTCACCATTCTTGATAAAAACAGGAAAGAGATCCGCACTTATTCCACGGGAGCCAAAGAGGCGCGGGATAAAATGGAGATCAGTAAAGGCATGAACCAGTTTGCCTGGAACCTCCAATACCCCGAAGCAGACAGGATTGAAGGAATGATCCTATGGAACGGGGTGCCCGGAACGATCGTAGCGCCACCCGGCGATTATTTTTATAAACTAAAAGTGGGTACGGATTCAGCGGAAGGAAAATTTACCGTAAAAGCAGATCCGAATTACAGCATCACCCAGGCCGAATACGATGACCAGTTTGATGTTCTCGTAAAAATAAAGGACAAGTTCAACGAAGTACAGCAGGGGATAAAAGATATCCGTGCATTGCGCACCCAGATCAATGATTTTACGGGTCGCCAGCAAAAGGATTCTATCAAAGAGATAAAAACACTGGCCGATAGTATCAACAAGCAGCTGACTACTATCGAAGAAACACTTTACCAGACAAAAGCCAAAAGCGGGCAGGATGTGCTTAATTTTCCGATCCGCCTGAACGATAAGCTCAGCGGTCTGTTTGACGCGGCGAACAGCGGGAATATGGCTCCCAGCAAACAGGTAAGGGAAGTCTTCGCGGACCTTTCCAAACAAAGCGATGAACAGCTCGCTAAATTAAAGAAGATCAAAGAAGAGGATGTGGCAAAACTGAACGAGCTGATCAGGCAGAAAGCTGTGCCGGTGATCGGGTTGAAAAAAGAGACAAAGGAGTAGGTACAACACAGAGGCACCGAGTAACAGAGACACACAGAGGAAGGATTACTAAAAAGCCCTGTGTACCTCTGTGCCTTTGTATCTCTGTGTTGTACCTCTTTTTCTTACTAAGTAAGATCGATTTTTTTAGTACGCTCCTTCATCAGGGCGATCGCTTCTTCTTTACTGGAGAAAGCATTGTCAATATTTACCAGGTTATCCGCCAGCTTATCATAGCGTTTTGTCATCAGGTAAATAAAGATGTGGAGATAATGTATTCCATCAAAGATCAATGCTTTTTTAGCAGCGAACTCGGGTTTCAACTTTAAGAACTCCCCGGGTATTTCGGTATAGTGCATGGCTGGCCGGAGATGATGTACCGTATGGTAACCATCATTCCAGCACATTTTATTATACTTTGTATTGATGCAATTAATAGCGCTTGTAAAATTATCCTCGGGATCTCTTTTATCAATAAAAGAATGCTGCGCCCAGTTACCCAGCATCATCACGACACGGGCAAACACAAAGGGTATGATAAAGATGAAAAGAGTGGCCTTGAAATTCACAAAACTCATCCCCACGCAGAAAAGATAAAAAGATATTTCCCCGTAGGTGAGACGCATGTACAATTTTTTCCTTTTCCGGCTGAAGAGGTACATGAAGGTATCCCTGAAGCCCAGTAAAAGAAACCGGCCCACGTATTTTAAGAAGTCAACAAGACTGTCTCTTTTATAAGCCAATGTACTGCTCGCATCTTCCGGCATATTGTTCTCTACGTGGTGCATAGCCATATGATGAACAAAATAGGTTTCGGGGGTATGGCCAAAAAAAGGGCAAACAAACCAGATGATATAATCATAGATCCAGGTCTTTCCCTTTTTAAAAGGTTTCCGGTGACTGATACAATGGAGCATCAACCCGAAACGACCTTTGAAATACATCTGGGAAACGTAGAAGTAAGGAACATACAGGATCCACCAGTACCAGCCAGTAAGCACAGGTGTATAAAGAAAGATGGCCACCGGGATTACCAGGATATGGATAGCGGTCAGTAAATGAATAAAGGGAAGATCTCTTTTATCATTGAGGTATTTCAGCCAGAACTTTTCATAGCGGCTGAATTCTTTGGGTTCTACGTATACAGGGTCTGTAAGTGCTGTGAGTGACTTCATTCCGGTTAAATAATGCTTTGGGGTGATCCTGCGTTCACCAGTTGAAATCTAGTCCGTTGGTTTCCAGGGAAAACGGTTGGTCGCAGGGGTATAAAATTACGGCATTCCCGGGAATGTGGGCTATTTCTTTAGGACTGTGATAGCTATCCGGCGATTGTAGTAGGATAAGATAAACAAACAAGAGCCGGGACGGCCCGTAACCAACCCATCATTTAATAAGTTAAATATGTTTTGTAATCCGGAATCTATCCGTCTTTGATTCACGTAGCTATAAACCTGGCCGCTATTTTCCTTTATCCTTCCGACAAACCAAGGCTCTCCGGCGCCACATCCTACCTTATTTAATTTACCTGTACGCAGTGATTTAATTAACCAATCAATAGAACCAACAGGCTTCATCATGGATGGGGTCATAGCATTTTTCTTCACCTTTTAAACAAAACGATTTATGAAAAAAAAGATCTATGCATCAGTTCTGTTGATGGCTATGCTGGGTAATCTCTTCCCCTTTGCAGCATTTGCTTCCAGCCACCGGGAAGCGCCGCTTATCTCCAATGATCCGCTTGCAGACAATACCGATTTGTATGCTTTCCGGAGTCCTGACGATCCCAACAAAGTGACCATCATTGCCTGTTATGTCCCCGGCCAATTGCCGCAGGGCGGTCCAAATTATTATTCTTTCGGTGATAATGTACGCTACGAGATACACGTGGACAACAACCTGGCAACTAGCGGTGATGATATCACCTACAGGTTCACGTTCAATCAAACGAATGAAGACCCGACAACTTTTTTTAATATCCGCTTGGGAAAACAAAACCTGAAAACCACTTACACCCTGGAAAGAAGTATGGATGGTGGAAAAAAGTTTAGTACGATCGTGAGTAATGGAACTGTGCCGCCACCCAATATCGGCCCCCGTTCTATCAGCTCGCCTGTAGGACTGAATGCCCCGAATTATGATGCCCTCATACAAAGCTCGATTAAAACTGCGGCCACAGGGGAGAAAGTATTTTGTGGTACTTCGGATGATCCCTTCTTTGTTGACCTGGGCGGGATCTTTGACCTGGGTGATGCTCCCCGTACTACTGGTACGCAATCGGTGGATGGATTGAAATGCCTGAATGTATCAACCATAGCGCTGCAGGTGGATATCGCTACTTTACAGAAAGATCATAAACCTGTATCCCAGGCAGCCAACATCCTTGATCCCAATTACGTAGTCGGTATCTGGGCTTCCGCCAGCCGCCAGAAAATAAGCGTATTAAAAGATTATAAGGATTACGAGAACAATAATAATGGAACAGCGAACAGCGGTCCCTGGGTACAGGTCTCCCGTCTTGGTATGCCTTTGACCAATGAAGCGATTGTGCCGATTGGTATGAAAGATTACTGGAATTCGCTGACCCCATACCAGGACCTGTCAAAATTGAATGTGTTTGGAAAATATTTTTATAATCCTGAACTGGGGCTTTATATGGATGATGCTTTATTTGGAACAGCTGTTCCCGCTTTAAAACCGCTCCGGATACAAAAGAATTCACTCGCCTGTGCGTTTGGCGGAACGGGATTTGGTTTTGGCAATGGACAAAACGGTCTCTATGGGTTAAAAGGAAACCCTGCATTGGCAGGTGGTGCACTTGATGATGCTGTTTTTGGCAATCTCCTGTTACCTGCAGCTAATTCACCCCGTTCAGTTGATCTTTGGCCCATTTTTAATACCGGTGTACCCAATTTAAAACCTTACCAGTTAGCCACAGGAAAAAATGGCAATCCCCTGGCTTCAGGAAAACCGTTCATTAATAATTTCCTGCCGAATGGCGGTGATATGCTGAGGCTGAATATGGCAGTACCTGTTACGCCACGGAATGATCCTAAGTTCAGTAACCTCGGTTTGATCCAGGCCGCGGTGCTCGGCTTAACAGATCCTGCATACAATGCAAATTCCTCCCTGCAAAACATCCCGAACATGGATGGTTTTCCAAATGGACGAAGACTGGAAGATGACGTTGTGCGGATAGAATTGCAGGCAGCCAGCGGACTTGTTTTAGCAGCGATCGGTTTATGGTATGATGATTACAATTGCGCAGGTAGTCCTGTTACCCCGGATCTGCTGGGAGTATATTCTTATACTGCAGGTGTTACCACTAATGACGCTCCCTTGAAAACCTCGTTCCCTTATGTGGCATCCCCATGGGCCGGCACGCATAATTGTGATTGTAATACCAGCAATAGTCCACAAGGTAAAAGTCCTGGGATCTCTGGTTCTGTTCCTGCAATAAAAGCACCCGTTATCGACCTTGGTCTATCCTCAAAGGAGATAAACCTTTCGGCCTATCCCAATCCAAGTGATGGTAACAGCACGATCAAATACAGTGTTGACGCGAGCGCGAATGTCAAAATTGTTGTCTATGATATGCAAGGAAAGATGATCCAGGTACTTTCGGATAAAAAACAGGAACCGGGCGTTTATACGCTTACTTGGAACAACAGCGGCCTGGCAAAAGGTGTTTATGCCGTTACTGCTTCTAAGAATGGAGTAACAAAACAGGTAATTAAAATTGTAAGGAATTAATGATTTACACAATAACAGGTCTGTAGTTGTTTGCAGACCTGTTATTATAACCAATGAACTTAAACTTCTGGAATATGAAAAGCAGGTCCTTTTATATTGTAATGCTCCCGTTGGTGATGATCATTTCCGCATTTATCATCATAAAAAAAAGTGCAACGGGAACTACGAATAAAACAGCAGTGTATCAATTGCTTCCCCGCAAAGTTTCCCTTATCTATCCTGTGGAATGGGAGACTGCCAAAAAATCGGCAGCAGACCTGGCGGCTAAAATAAAAAGAAATCCTGCTGATACAAAATCACTGGCAGGTTTAGCAACGCTATATATCCAGGAAGGACGCATTACGGGAAACTTTACTTATTATAATAAAGCAGCCCTTCAACTGGTGGATGAAATGTTGAAGGCCGACCCCAATAATTTTGAGGCACTAACCTTAAAAGCTACTATCCTATTATCAGAACACCAGTTTGAAGAAGGAAAAGAGATAGCGGAGCAGGCCCTCCGGTTGTTTCCTCAAAACGCTTATGTGTATGGATTGCTGGTAGACGCGAATGTAGAACTTGGCTATTACGATGCGGCATTGGATGCAGCGGACAAAATGATATCGATCCGTCCCGATCTCCGTTCTTATTCACGTGTAGCTTACCTCCGTGAAATATACGGGGATATTCCGGGTGCTATTGAAGCGATGAAAATGGCGGTGGACGCCGGGTCGCCGGGTGATGAAAATACAGAATGGTGCCGTGTGCAGCTGGCAAAATTGTACCTGCAAACCGGCAATTTGCCGGAGGCTAAAATGTATTTCACCATGGCCTCCGATAACCGGAAAAATTATGCGTTTGCCCTGGCGGGTCTGGCAAGTATAGCCAGCGAGGAAGGGGATTATTCCCGGGCCCTTCTTTTATACATGCAGGCAGATTCACTGATCGCTGACCGGGTTTTTAAAGAAGGCATAGCGGAAACCTATAAACTGGCAGGCCAGGAAGAAGCGGCAAAAAAAATTACTGATGAAATGGAGAAAACCTATCCGGCATTTGGCATCTCTGATAAAGCAGTTTTATATGCTAAAAAAGAATATGAACGCAGACCACTAAATACCGGGGTAAACGAATCCCTCGCGATCATCTATTACCAGAGGGGTGAGTATGATAAAGCCTTACCATATATTGAAACGGCTTTAAAAACAAAATGTAAAAACCCCGAACTACTGTGTTACGCCGGGCTGATCTATGGAAAGACGGGTGATAAAGTAAACGCTAAATTATTTTTACAGCAGGCATTGAAGGATAATCCTGTTATTTCTCAAAAACTGAAGAAGGAAAGCAGGCAGTTCCTTATGTCTTTAACGTAAAGCAAGTTTTATTTCATCTTCAGATCTGGTTTAATATTTCTTACTCCTGTAGTAGCACCTCCCTCGAGGGCGAGGCTAACGGGTTGATTGGTTTGCCAGGCTCCCCTGGTGAAATCAGGAATATCCTGTGTTCTTGAAGTTTTTTCTACCGAACGCTGGCTGAGCGGTACCAGGCAACTCCAGGTGGCCGCATCATAGACATCCTGGTCAAGCGGCAACCCGTTGCGAAGACAATCGATCAACCGCCAGTCCATAATAAAATCCATACCGCCATGCCCCCCTACATCTTTTGCAATAGCACCGATATGATTTACAAGTGGGGGAGAATATTTTTTGTAGAGATCATCCAGCACCTCTTGTTTTACCCAGCTATGCCCGAAAGCGATTCGTTCAGGTGCCGGCCATTTTTGCGCGACCCCCTTTGTACCACTGAGGAGATGAATTCTTGAATAGGGTCTTGGTGTAGAAACATCATGCTGGATCATTATGGTCTTTCCTTTAGCGGAACGGATCAGGGTGGTGTTCATATTCCCCCGGTAAGGACGGTCAACATATTCTTTAAAAAAATCATCTTTTGCGGCCATATCTTTTGCCATATTGTTCAACGAAAAATCATTGGTACTCATACTCACCAGGTGATCAAATTTATCTCCCCGGTTGATATTCATACACTGTGCCACCGGTCCAAGGCCATGCGTGGGGTAAAGATTCCCGTTGCGCCCGATATTTTCTTTTAACCGCCACATATCAGCATAGGCATTTTTATTGAAAAGCCATTCTTTGCTGAGATCATGGATATAAGCACCTTCTGCATGCAGGATCTCACCGAACATTCCCTGCCGGGTCATATTCAGTGTCAGCTGTTCGAAGAAATCATAACAGCAATTCTCCAGCATCATACAATGCTTTCTTGTTTTCTCTGATGTCTCTACCAGTTCCCAGCATTCATCAAGGGTCTTGGCTGCTGGTACTTCCGTGGCCGCGTGTTTACCATTTTTCATGGCGAATACAGCAATGGGAGTATGAAGGTGCCAGGGAGTCGGTGTATAGACAAGATCGATCCCATCGCTTTCGCATAAAGCTTTCCATCCCTCTTCACCACTGAATTCCTTTGCCCTTGGTCTTGCCATTCTCTCCAGCGTTGTTTGTGCTTTGGCAATCCGGTCGGGATACTTGTCGCACAAAGCAACGATCTCCACACCGTCAATATAACTCAGTCGTTCTACAGCTTCAGAACCTCTTTGTCCCAAACCGATCACGCCTATCCTTACGGTTTCAATTTTAGGTGCCGCATAACCACACATGTTGAAACGCTGACCCTGTTTTTCCCAATTGGCAGAATAACCGATCTCCTCATCGGTTGTCCCCGTTACCCGGGCGAAAGAAGGAAGACCTGTGGCGAGTACACTGCTCCCGATAGCAAGGCGGCGCAAAAATTTTCGGCGATCCTGGTTCATGAAGTAGAGAATTTAGTATTTGCAAGTTCCTTAAATAAAATGGAGAAACGTGACCTGTTACGAAAATCAGGCAATCGATTGAAATCGGAAGCTACAAAGTATTTTTCGGGAAATCTTTGTGTCATGCTAACTTAAGAACCGGGTGAACCACGAAGACCCAAAGACACGGAGTAACACAAAGTATTCTTCGTGAATCTTTGTGTCGTAGCGCCTTAGTGGTTCAGGCAAATTTAAAATTGAAACATTGCCAATAAATCACACCTGCCAAAAATTATACGTTTGGAATATTAGTAAACTACTCCTCAGTTGGTCAGTAGTAAAACGGATTTGATGAATGGGAAACCTTCCTTTATAACAGGTAAGATTCTTATTTGATCCCTGCATATTGCTTTTACATCACCAGTGTCCACGCAAGTGAAATTACCTGTTGGTAAATTTTTCTGCGGGAATAAATAGCAAACGTATTACTCCTATGTGGATAAGATCCGTCTGGCAATGAATTTGCCAATACCAGGGGGTGGTTTTGAAACAAAAATCCGTGCTATGAAACTGACCATTGCGATTAACTGGCTGATGATCCTTTTTTATTATTTACTGCTGCTCCTTTTGTGCTGAGCGGGTATCAATAAAGAAAAGAGATAAGGTTACTGGTCTTCGGGAAGATCGGGTCTTCTTTCTTTGGTGCGCAGTACCGATTGCTCGTGCCGCCATTCTTCGATCTTCCGGTGATCCCCGCTCATCAATACAGCGGGAACTTTCCAGCCGCGGAAATCTTCGGGTCTTGTATATACAGGAGGCGCGAGTAAATTATCCTGGAAGGAATCAAAAAGGGCAGAGGTCTCATCATTCAGCACACCGGGTAACAAGCGGCCGATCGCATCCACTAAAATCGCTGCGGGTAACTCGCCGCCACTTAGTACATAATCACCTATAGAGATCTCTTTGGTCACAAAATGCTCCCTGATCCTTTCATCGATCCCTTTATAATGCCCACAGATGAGCAATAGATTTCCTTTTAAAGAAAGACTGTTGGCCATTTTCTGGTTAAATAATTCGCCATCGGGGGTCAGGAAGATCACTTCATCAAATTTCCTGGCGGCTGATAATTCTTCAATAGCTTTTGCCAGGGGTTCGCACATCATCAGCATACCTGCCCCGCCGCCAAACTGGTAGTCATCCACCATACCATATTCATTCACGGCCCATTTGCGGAGCTGGTGCACCTTTACGGTGAGTAAACCCTTCTCCTGCGCCCTTTTCATGATACTATGCTCGAACGGGCTTTCGAGCAGCTCCGGCAAAACGGTGAGAATATCTATGTGCATGGGGCAAAGATAGCTAAGTCGCCCAAACGTGTTATCGCCTTCAGGTAGTCGTACCGGCAGCATCTTTAGTGCGTTGGAATGTTTTTAACCATACAGCACAATAAAGTACTGAAACAAGGATGATCACCGTGATAAAATACGCTGTAAAGAACCCATAATTATGAATACTCAGTGGAAGGTAAGCAGGGTTTAATTTTCCTGGTTTGGCAAACGGTGCTTTGTCCCCACCGGTGGGTTTTGCTTCCGATTGGATGTAGGCGATGATGCTTTTAATGTTCTCATCGGTCAGGGTGGGGTGATCGGGCATCATAACCTTGTTGAATTTTTCATACATAGATACCGCAGTAGAGTCACCGCTCTTCACCAGGGTTTGTGAAGAGTGTACAAAACTGATGATCCAGTCCATGCTGCGACGCTTGTCAACACCTGCAAGGGCAGGCCCGATGAGGTTCTTATTGATAGTATGACAGGCAGCACAATTCGACAAGAAAATAGATCTGCCTTCATCGGGTGGGGTTGCCTTTACCACTGCAATGGCTGAGGAGAACCCAATTAATAAAAGAAGATGCTTAGTTTTCATTTTTCAATTTTTTTATATCAACTATTAATTGTGTCACTTCTTCATGGCTTGTACCATCATAGTATCCGCGTATCCTTTTTTGCTGATCAACCAGGACCAGTTTGTCACTATGGATGAAATCGCCGGGTCCGCCATCCCCGTCCGTGGCAACAACCATAAAACTATTACGGGCCAGTTTGTAGATATCTTTTTTACTTCCAGTCAGCAGGTCCCAGTTGTGGTTATCAATATTGAATCGCCCCGCATAGATTTTTAATTGCGGAAAGGAGTCGCTTTCAGGATCCACCGTGAAGGAGTTGAAAAATATACCGGTATCGTTCTTAAATGCTTCCTGCACGGCTTTCAGACTTTTAGTCATTTGCGGGCAAATCGTAGGACAATGTGTAAAGAAGAAATCAGCTATTACTATTTTACCCTTCCAGCTGGCTGTCGTTTTTGTTTCTCCCTCCTGGTTGATCAACCGGAAATCGGCGATACGATGTTCTTTTTCGCCAAGAACAGGTAAAGGCTGAACTTTTTTCTCATACCAGTTCAGCAGCATCCATGCAGCAACAGGAATGATGAATACAATCGCGGCAAAAAGGGATATCGTTGATCTGTTCTTCATTTTCCTCCGGATACCTGCGGAACAGGATTGTCATTACTAAAAGGCGGTGAACCGGGGCCGCTGTTCTTGTTTACATTCATCAGCGCAGGTACATAAGCCAGTAGGATAACGATCACCATCGCTACCAGCCAGGGTTTGAACCTGTCAAATAAGGCTATTCTTTTTTCATCATGGTAAGCTTCGGAAACAGGTATTTCCAATACCCCTTCCTGCTTTTTCTTCCGGGCAATCGTGCCAAAGAAAATAATGATGAACAGCATACCTGCGGTGAACATGATGATGCCACCGAGTAAGGCGAGCAGGGTGGTGGGTACCCAATCGCTTCTGAATAGTTCACTCTGAGGGTTGAGATAGGTCATCCCTAAATTAGTTCTCCTGGGTTCTCCCCGTAATCCTCCCCAGCTCATCCCGAAAGAGAATATCAGCATGCCGAATACCCATAAGTATGGAATGATCGTATTCAATTTAGGCCAGAAGATCGCTTTGCCACTCATCTTCGAATAGAGGTAGATGCTCATCCCAACGATAGCGAGAAAGACGGGCCCTGCTACGGTCATGTGAAAATGCCCCGGCATCCAGGCCGTATTATGTACCACCCTGTTCAGTGAATAGGAGGCATTGATGATACCGGTTACACCGCCAAAGATGAACAGGATCAGCCCGCCGATAAAATAAGAGAAAAGGAATTGATCTTCATTGAACCACGGTAATTTCTTCATCCAGCCAAATAAACCCTTGGCACCTCTTTTTCTCCCGGCGTATTCCAGCGAGGCCGCGAGGGTAAACGCAGTGATAAAACTGGGGATCGCAACACCATAGGTGAGCAGTCCCTGGAAAAATTTTACTCCCTGTGTTATGGTGGGATCGCTATACTGGTGATGAACACCGACCGGGATGGAAAAGAGCAGGAAAAGGAAAAGAGAAATTCTCCCGGCCAGGTCAGAATAAAGTTTTCCGCCGGCAACTTTTGGGAGAATCGTATAGAACATGATATAAGCAGGGAGTAACCAGAAATAAACTAGGGCATGGCCAAAGAACCAGAATAAAGTGCGGGCGAGGTTCACATTTACAGTAGCAGTCCATCCCATTGACCAGGGGATCAGCAACACCAATACTTCATAGGCAACTGCCAGCGTGCAGACAAACCAGATGATAAAATTGATCAGCGTACCTAAGACCGCAAGGGGAGTTTTAGTTTCTGGGTTTTCTTTTTTCCAGCGCCGGTACATCGCGGCCCATTCAAATAAAGGGATCCATGAACCCACAATTAAAAGAGCCGCACCCAGGTAAAATAAAGGGTGCGCTTTCAGCGGGGGGTAGAAAGTATAGAGTACCGAAGCTTTGCCTGCGAGCATGGCCCAGGTAGCCATTATCACACCGGTGATCATCAGCCAGAAGCTAAGCCACATTACTTTTTTATTCGGTTCTTTTTTCAGGTAAAAGGCCATTGTCGCATGACCAAAAGCTACCGCGAAGAACGTGGTTAGCACAAGGGCGTTGATAACACCATGCAGGGTGAGCCCCTGGTAATAATCCAGTTTGGCAAAGGAAGGTTGTTGTATCACACCAGAGCGGTAAATCGTTTGCATCAGGCCATGATAGATACCGATGGTCAATAAGGCAACGGGTATGGCTAGTTCCAGGAAAATAACCCGTTTGAATGATTTCGATACTTGCATGATTCGGAGTTTTCGTTTTATTGGGCTTCAGGATAGTTGACGATCACCTGCGCCCGCATATTCTGGTGGCCGACACCACAGTACTCGTGGCAAATAATATCGTATACGCCAGGCTTGTCAAATTTTACGGTGGTCTTATTGATAGCGCCGTATACCGCCATCATGTTGACATTTTTCTGGGCGATATTAAAGCCATGTACCACGTCTTTAGAAGTGAGGTAAAAATCCACTTCACTTCCAACGGGTATGTATATTTCGGCTGGCTGAAACTGCCACATCTGTGCTACGGAGAAAACCTGGTAGGTCTTTTCATCCAGTTTATTGATCTTAGGTTCCGTGTAGGCCTTGTCATAGGGCAGGCATTCCGGCACATTACTTTTGTATTTGTTCTTTGCATAAAGCAGGGAGAAAACGAACAGGCCCATTAAGGCAAGGGAAGCAACAATGATCCGTTTTTCGATTTTATCCATTTCCATAACAGGGATTTAGGTTCTTTCGATCATCAAAAAATAAATACCATACCAGAACAAAAGAGAAAGGATGACCAGTGCGATAAAGAATGCAATGGCCCCCCTGGGGATGAATTTTTTTTCTTCGGGAGATTCCATAGTGCTTTTTTTTAGCTTTCGGGGCAAATGTATCAGCAGGATAAACGCCTGTGGCTGACCTGTAAGAAGGACTGAACTGATTTTTATCAGCAGGGGAAATGACGCCGGTCATTAAAAAAAGCCACTTTCAGGGCGGCTTTCGCATTGGTGATGCCAGGTTAAAAACTATAACTTAAATGGATATTTATTCCTGGCTGCGCCTTGATACTACCTCCTGCAAGTTGTTGCCGGATCGAAGCTGAATAGGTAAAGCCAACAGCTATCTTTTTAGAATTGAGATCGATAATCAGAGATCTTTTTTCCTGAATTTTCTTACTGCCAGCCACAGCGGCACAACGATCCATAACAGCATAATGCCGGTGGTGAAAAGAATACCGGTGCCACTCCCAAAGAAATCTTTATATAAAGCTCCCGTATAACCCATAAGGGCGCTCACATCCATTTTCAACATGATAAAAATGCGCCCGAGATCGATTGGGTTCAGGGCTGAAAGCAAGAGGGTTAATTTTTCAAGGGGATATTCGCTGAAAGAAAATAAGATAAGCAGCACCAGTCCATCATAGATCAGCGCAAAATAAAACCATAAGAGCAGCGCAAACCCAATTCCCCTTGCTTTATCCCTTGCAATGACAGCCGCGAGGAACGCAAGTGATGTAAAAACAAGCGTAAGGCATATTCCCGTGAACAGTAACGCGAAACCTGTATCATTGGCGGCGAATAAAAGAACAGGGACACCCACACCCAAGAGGAAAGCGCTAAGCAGGGAAATAGCTACGCCGGCGTATTCACTCAACAGGATCCTGGTACGGCTCATCGGTTGCGAAGACATCAGTTCGATAAACTCGTACGAATTATAATAGTGAATGGTGGTAAAGACCAGGCTGACCAGGGGGAGTACGATCAATACGATATTCAGGAGACTTAGCATGGCTTTGCTGCTGTTCTCTTCCATCTGGAACATGCTGACAGCAACGACCAGCAGGAACAGGGTGTAGGCAAGAATGATCTTGCTCCGGAGTATATCATACAAGACGTATCGTGATAATTTTAGCATATACGTTCACTTAATAGATAGAATCATTTCTTTTTGCTTCGAACATTTTATCGATCCACTGGTTGTTGAACTGCTCGCCTTTCATGATGCGGGCAATCGCTTTCCCCAGCTTTAATTCTCCCGTTTCTTCCTGGAGCATCTCCATATCTTTTAAGAACAGCATTTTGCCATCCTGCATATACATGATATGGGTGGTCAGCTCATCCAGATCGCTGAGAATATGCGAGGTGATCAGGATAAGCTTGTTCTTTTTCTTTTCGTTAAGGATCTTATTTTTTAAGATCTCTGCGGCCAGCGGGTCCAGCCCTGCTGTGGGTTCATCCAGTATCAGAATGGGAGGGCTGAAGAAGAACGCTAAAGCCGCACTTACTTTTTGCCGGGTTCCACCACTCAAAGTCCTCATGGGCTTTTCAAATATTTTTTCCAGTTCAAATTGTTCTACCAGGGTCTTATCCAGTTTGTCCGCAGGCACATTACGAATGTTCTGCATCATCCTGAACAGCTGCCCGATCTTCATATTATCCGGGTAGCGCCCGATCTGTGGCATATAACCTATCTTTTCCCGGTAGGTATGGTCTCCATTGACAAGCTGTTCGTCTACAAATATTTTCCCGTTGTCCGGCTTTACCATACCGAGAATTGATTTTATCAGGGTGGTTTTACCAGAACCATTGGGTCCGATCAGCGAGATGACCTGCCCTTTATCGAAAGTTGCGGATATATCAGCGAGCGCCGGGAGTTTCCTGAATTTTTTATTGATATGTTCAAGACGGATCATAGGGCAAGTGATTTTATCATGGGTTTATTATCCACCAGGTTTTCCGGGGTAAGGCTGGGAATGGCTTTTTCAGCCTTATCAAGTAATTGCACCGTAAAACTCCTGAACAGCATCAGGGCATAAGGATTTTCCTCCACGATCATCGAATACAAACTTACCGGGTGATAAGGAATGTCACCGATCCCATCCTTATTGATATCATAACCTTCATATTTATCCCAGTAATTGTTGTAGAAATTATTCAGGGAGATGGAGCCATTCGTTGCCACATCAAAACTGTTTCCAAAGAAGTTATTATGGTGAAAGTCGTTGTTCTCGCAACTGGCCTGGACCTTGATCGCCCAGCCATTTTCCTTGAAAATATTTTCCTGGATATCGATACGGCTGGTTCCTTCCAGGTGGATGCCTACGGTGTTTTTCAGGAAGGTGTTATGAAGAATATAGCTGTCCGAGATATCCTTTAATAAAATTCCATAGGCAGAGGGACCCCAGTTCTGTTCAAAATGATTGCCTTCCATCCTCACTCTTTTGGAATACATGACGGCTACACCCGCCCCGTTGTTATGAAACACATTGTTGAGATACGTATCATCATTGGAGAACATAAAGTGAAGACCATAGCGGATATTTTTTTCACTTCTATTGTTGCGGATAACCGAGAAGGAAACAAATTCAAAATAGATCCCATCGCGGTGACCCTGTACATGGTTATTTTCTATAAGGGCATGATTGGATTTCCAGAGGTGGATCGCATTCCCGGTCAGTTGCTCCGACCTGGGGTTCCCGGAAATTGTATTGTTCCTTACCGTAACATACGAGGTATTGGAAATATGTATGGCGAAATAAGCGCCATTAATAGTATTGTTTTCGATAGTAATATTTGTAGCATCCACCAGCTTGATCGAAGCGTAATCATTCATCGCGGAATAGCCGGAATTCCGGAATACTATACCCTGTATCACGATATTCTTACCACTGACCAGCAGGATCTCGTATTTATTTTCTCCATCCAGTACCGGCTGGTTCTGCCCGATGATGGTGACTGATTTGGTAAGGGTGAGGCTGCCATCTTTATAAATCCCTGCGTGCAGCAATATGGTGTCTTTATCCTTCGCTATTTCAATGGCTTTCCTGAGCGAAGGAACGGGCTGGCCGTTCCCGGCATGGATCACCCGGGCTGAAGCTGCAAGAGTGAAAACAACCGATAAAAGAATAAATAAAGATCTCATTTTAATGTCTTGAATAGTTCTTCCCAACTCAACAACTGCCCCTCCATACCCGTTTTTATCTTTTCTGCTGCCTGCCGGGAGGTAAATGCTCCTGCATTACTGCCCATGGGACTTTTTAATCCTGGACTTACCAGGAATATTGAACCGGGAGCATCGAGGAAATCATTTTCTTTTTCGTAGTTGATGACCACTTTTTTTGCGATCTCTTCTTCTTTGAGCGAACCAGCTTTTAAGAAACGGACCATACAGATCATATCATCAAATTTGAAGACCTTGCTTTTCTTCGTCACTACTTCACCGCCAAATTTTGGATCGATGATACCCATCTTACAAAAATGGCAATTGTCTTTCCCGTAATTAAATGGTTCGGTTTTGGCCGCGCAGGAAGATACTGCGAGTAATAAGGCAAGTATGGGCGCCGTAACCAGGGAATTTTTTGTACGGCTCTTTTTTTCTGATTTGTGATGAAGATACCATTCGACAAACCAAATGGTAAACGCTAAAATGGCAGCTCCAATAACGATCCAACCACCCACATCCGGAAAGGAATAGGAATCAAAATTCAATATTCGTTTATGACCTATCAACGGGGGCTGGTAAGAGAGTCCTGGTACCTGGATGGGGGCAGTGGGGTCAAGGTTATGTCCATAATTATAACCCCAGCGGTAAAAATCAAGCATCGCCAGTATCCCGCCCACGGCCGTCAGTGCTAAATAGATTAACAGGTATTTCCTTTTACCGCTAATGGCCACGACCATTCCCAATAACATATAGAAACCCACGACAAAAGGCAGGAATTTGAATTCGGGGAACATGGCTACCGTAATATGTTTCATCCCGATATAGTGATTCAAGCCATTTACAATGTCAATATCACCGCTGAGCCCGTTGATCCAGATATTCATGGTCAGTCCTTCCGGGTATTGGGGGGCAAACAGGTCAATCCGCCAGGCTGGAAGAAAGAAAACAGCGATCAACGCACCCGATGCAAAAGCCACAAGGATCCTGGAAGCCACACTCAGTTTATGTTTCATGGGTGTTGTTTTAAAGAACTTCCGGGGCAACACGGCCCCGGAAGCTGTGTACAATGAAAATAAAACCTCAACATCAGAAACTACTTTTTAGCAGGTGGTAACAGTACAGCATCAATAACATGGATGATTCCATTACTCGCAGGAATGGAAGCAACAATGTTGGCTGTTCCATTGACCATTATTTTGCCATCCTTTACGCTTACTGTAATATTATCCCCGTTGGCCATCCCGATGACCTGTCCGTCTTTCAGGCTTTCTGCTTTGTAACCAGCTACCGCCACATGGTACTGGAGGATATTCTGCAGGTCGGCTTTTTTATCGTCCTTCATCAATCCGTCCACCGTGCCGGCCGGCAATTTATCAAAGGCTGCATTCGTTGGTGCAAATACCGTAAATGGCCCGGCGTTGGATAAGGAGGTAACCAGTTCTGCCTGCTTCAATGCTGCGACAAGTGTTGTATGATCTTTAGAGCCCATGGCCACTTTTACAACATCTTTCGCGGATTCATCATCCTTTACAGCTTCCTGGCCGGAAGTACTAACAGTTTCATCTGTTGAAGACGTGTCCGTTTTATTATCACCCTTATTATTGCAGGCCAGCAATAAACTGAGAGCAAGAACGGGTAAACTGAATATCTTTTTCATAAATATGTTTTACTTGGTTGCTTTGGTTGATACACTGTCAGGCGTTGTTTTACCAGTGCTGAAAGAGATCGGCACAGCAGACCCAGCGGCACTTACCCGGATATAGCCTTGCATTTCCTGGTGCAGCGCCGAACAGAAGTCGGTACAATAGAAGGGATATACACCGGCTTTTTCGGGTGTCCATTTCAAGGTCTGTGTTTCCCCCGGCATGATAAGTAACTCACCGTTATTCGCTCCTTTGATCGCAAAACCATGCGGCACATCCCAATCCTGTTCCAGGTTGGTGATATGGAAATAAACTACATCACCCATTTTTACCCCTTCAATATTATCGGGGGTAAAGTGTGAACGGATGGAGGTTGCATACACATGTATCTCGTTGCCCTTGCGTTCCACTCTTGCATAATTATCTCCCTTGGCAGCATAGGGATTGGCATTCTCTTCGATCTTAAAGATCTTAACGCTGTTCTTTGAGATAAGGTCAGCTGGTATCATTTCGGCATAGTGCGGTTCACCAATGGTGGGGAAGTCTAATAGTAATTTCATTTTGTCGCCACTGATATCATACAATTGGGCACTTTGCGACAGCTCAGGGCCTGTAGGCAGGAAACGGTCTTTTGTGATCTTGTTATAGGCGATCATGTATTTACCCCAGGGTTTTTTGGAAGGCCCGCCCGCAACACTAAGGTGCCCTACTGAATAATAAGTCGGTACGCGGTCAAGCACTTTCAGATCTTTTATACTCCATTTCACTATTTCGGAAGAAACAAAGAATGAAGTATAGGCATTCCCTTTATCATCAAACTCGGTATGCAAAGGTCCAAGACCTGGTTTTGCTACTTCGCCATACAGAACGGATTCATATTTCAGTACGGGTATACCTTCGTATTCTCCGTCATAGGATTTCGCGGCGATCGCTGCCTGGATCTTGGTGAAAGAAAATACAGGGATGGTTGCGGCCAGTTTACCGCTACCCACGATGTATTCACCCGTTGGATCGGTATCACAACCATGCGGAGATTTGGGGCAGGGCATAAAATAGACCATATCAGGACAATCTTTCGGGTCGAGCATGACCACTTCTTTCATCAGGGTAGAAGTGGCTGTATGTGTATTCTCGTCATATATATTATGCGCATAATTAGCAGGTCTTTTCTGTCCTTTTCCGGCTTTCAGGTATTCTTCTGCTTTTTTCCAGTTCACACAAAGAATAAAGTCTTTATCCTTTTGACTGGCGTTTACTTCGAGCAGGGTGTTGGCTCTTTCAGAATTATAGCAACTGAAAAAGAACCAGCCATGTGATTTACCCTTTCCTGCACGTGCCAGGTCAAAGTCGACCCCGGGGAGAAGGATCTGAAAATTGATACTCATGTTACCGCTTGTTTTATCAACAGCGATAAAACTCAGGGTCCCTTTAAAGTTTTGTTTATACGTGTTGATCGCAACATCCCCATTGCTGTTATCCATCGGGATAGAAAAGCGGGTGCCTGCTACAACATATTCTGAGTTCTCTGTAATAAAAGGAGAGGAGTGATTCCCCGCGCTGTTAGGTATCTCCAGTATCTCAGCAGTACGAAAGGTCTTCAGGTCTACCCTCGCCAATCTCGGGGTATTATTACCATTGGCAAAAACCCAGCGGCCATCCTGTATGCCATCGGTTTGAGAGAGGGCGATATGGTGAAGATCATCCCAGGGCACAAAACCATGCGAAGTGTTCAGCATAGGTTTGGTCTCTTCGCTGAATCCATATCCCTTCTCAGGATCAACTGAGAATACAGGGATAACCCGAAGTAAACGACCGGAAGGGATACCATAAACAGACATTTGGCCGCTGAAACCACCGGATACGAAATCATAGAACTCATCGTACTTACCGGGCGCCACATAGACCCGGGACGCGGCATTGCCACTAACAGCGGATTGTGTTCCTTTTGGTTTACATGCTTGTAAAAGAAGCAGGCCGGTTACAATAAACAGCAGAGCTGTCAATGATCTGGCAGGAAATCGTTTCATAAATTATTTATTTAGCAGTTTTAAGAAATCTAAATTTTCACGCTGGTCCCATTCATTGCACTGGCCACGGAAAGTTATTTTTCACCATCATTTCTACGCATGAACTCGATCACTTCACGGGCCTGGTCCTTGCTCAGGTTTTGATTGGGCATACGCACCATACAAAGCTCTAGTAGCTTTTGTGCCTCCGGATCTGAGTCCAGCATCATTTCTGTATCGGTGATCATGTTCATGATCCAGATGGGTTCTCTTCTTTTTGTTACATCTTTCCATCCTGGTCCAACTAACTTCTCGCCTGTAAGCCTATGACAGGATTGACATTTTAGTTCATACGTGGCTTTACCAGTAACGACCATTTTTTCATCCAGCGGGGTGGTGAGTTTTAACTCATCCGACTTGATCTCCGGGCTTTTAGTTTCTTCTTTGTCTTTTGTTAGGTCCTTGATATCAACCGGTTTTTCATCTTTTTTTACGCCTTCATTGCACGCAAAAAGGAAAAAGGTTCCGGTACAAAGCAGGACGGTCAGCAGTTTAAAGATTTTCATATTTTTTTTGTTTTGTTTAATACGAATCCAAAAGAGACATCATTGTCCGTAATGCCCCAAAAGTAGAAGGGGGGAAAGAGGGTAGTAATGATCAACCTCAAAGAATCGTATGATATTAATCAGATTGAAGAAATGGGAATGACTCCTAAAGCTATCAATGTTCGTATCCTTTACGGTTACAGAATTTGGGAAATTTGTTACAGTATTCACACGTTGAAGCCTGCTGAAAACAATTGTCTTTCGCCAATACCGGTTAAGAAAAGCCAGGAGGTTTTTACAAACCATTGCTGGTATCTTTTGGTGATCCCCTGGCTAATGACCATCATCAAAGGATTGCATGATATTTATCACCTTCAGGGAAATCTGGTAGTGTAATTTTGATTTTGATGATATTCTCTAAATCATTTGGTTATGCCCTGCGCGGTGTGTTATACGTGGCGATATGTAATGAGACCAGGACAAAGGTTCAATTGGAAGAGATGGCAGGTAAACTCGGCATTCCGCGTCATTTCATGGGAAAAGTGATGAAAAACCTGGTAAAGCAGGGCGTGATCAGTTCCAAGAAAGGACCTTATGGAGGATTTTATACCAACGAGCGGACAATGGCAACCAACTTATTTACCCTGGTGGAAGTGACCGGGGAGGTGGAAGAATTTAGCAATTGTGTGCTGCGCTTCAGGAAATGTAATGCCTCGAGACCCTGTCCCTTGCATGGACAAATGGAAACATTGAGAAGGCAATGGCAGCGTTTATTATCAACAACAACTATCGGGGACCTGTTAAATAAAGAACAACCTGATTTTATCCGCAGCATTGCCGCCTTATGAATGATTGCTACATGACAAAGATCACTTTAAATAATGGAAGGATATTTTAATTTGCTACTGAATGTTTTTACAACCATTTGAAATAAACCGCAAATCATTGGTGAGCGATATTGTGGGACAGGACTACCGGACGGCCGAGGTTTTCCGCCGTCACGGTATCGGTTATTGCTGCGGGGGTAAGTGGCCGGTGGATATGGCTTGTGAAATGCACGGCGTGGATCCTGAAAAATTACAGATGGAACTCGAGGCTTCGATCCGGACCGTTCCTGTTTCCAACCAGCTTGAATTCACAGAATGGAATATTGATTTCCTGATCGATTATATCCTCAATATTCATCACCAATATATAAAAAAGCAGCTGCCCCGGACAATAGAACTCCTGGCGGATTTTGCAAAAGAACATGCCAAAAAGTTCCCCTGGGTGACGGAACTTGAAAATATGATCGACCAGCTTGACAAGTTGCTCCAGTCATCCATGAAAAAAGAAGAGGAAGCTTTGTTTCCCTATATCCGGCAGATCGCACATGCTTATAATGACAAAGAACCTTATGCTGTCTTATTGGTCCGGACTTTCCGTAAACCTGTTGGCGACATCCTTTCTAAAGGCCATGAGGCAGTTGCTAGTATTATCAGTTTGATCCGGGATATTACCAACAAATACACGATACCGCCCAACGTTTGTACGAGCCATAAAGTGGTTATTTCAAAACTGAAAGAACTTGACCAGGACATCATGCAACACATGTACCTGGAACAATCCATACTTTTCCCCAGGGCCCTGGCAATTGAACAGGAAGTACTGGCTATGTAAACGTTTTCGGCAGGCAAGAGAATGGTTTGCATCAACGCCGGTAGCCCAATTTGAGAAAGCCAGCTTTATATACTTCAAACCACATAACACTGGCGAAGGCAACTCCAAAGCAAAGCCAGAATGAATCCCAACGGATGGGGATGAGCTGGAAAAAATTCCTGACCGCAGGGATAAAATGCATGGCTGAAAGGAAAGCTGCCGAAATGATAAGGATAACGGGTGCGAGGTTGTTTTTATAGCGGGCGGTATAAAAGACCGTTTTGGTAAAGGACCGGTTAACAGAGGTGAGAAATATATTGCTTAATAGTAAAGTGGTGAAAACAATGGTCCTGATTTCTTCAGTGCTGGCTCCATTCTTCATGAAATAATAATACAGGGATAAAACAGCAGCGGCGATAACAAGACCCTGCACTATACTATGAAGTAATTCACCTGTTGAAAATATACTGTGGTGTTTTTCCCGGGGGGGCACCTGCATAATACTTCCTTCCACTGGTTCCCTTTCAAAAAAAATGGAGCAGGTAGGGCCCATAATAAGTTCCATGAAGATCACGTGTACGGGGGTAAAAATGTTGGGATGTGTCCACCCGAGCAGGAGGGGCAGGGAGGCGGTCAGGATAATTGGGATATGGATCGAAATAATATAACGGATGGCTTTTTTCAGGTTACTGAAGATCTTTCTTCCTTCACTGATGGCTGTTACTAATCTCTCCAGGTTATCATCTGTCAATACCAGGTCCGCGGCCTGCCTGGCTATCTCTGTACCTTTTTTACCCATAGCGATACCGATGCTGGCAGCCTTTAAAGCCGGGCCATCATTTACGCCATCACCCGTCATGGCGACAATTTCGTCATTGGCCTTTATCGCATTGATCACTTTTAACTTGGCATCGGGGAACATCCGGGCAAATACATTGCTATTTTTTACGATCTTTTTTAATTCTTCCTCTTTCATCAGCATTACCTCATCTCCGCTAACACATTCCTGCAAGTGGCGAATACCTACCTGCCCGGCAATATTCATCGCCGTTTCGGGATGATCACCGGTGATCAATTTAATATCGATCCCCGCTTCATAAAACAGTTTCAAAACTTCAGCTGCATTTTTTTTTGGCGGATCATATAAGGCAAGCAAACCTTCAAACTGCCAGTTAAATTCGTCCTGACCGGCAGGAAGGGCCGATTCGTCATGTATTGCGCTGGCCACCCCAAGTACCCGGTAACCTTTTGAAGCCAACGAATTAATATGCGCCTGTATCTGTTGTTCTTTTACCGGGGTTAGACGACAAACCCTGGTTATCCTTTCCGCTGCACCTTTTGCGGCCACCAGTTTCTTATTCTCATCATCGTAAACATGAGTCATCATAGGGGGCTTTCCTTCAAGTGGATACTCATAAACCATATTCAGCAGCTGCCCTGTTTTGTTACCCTTATAGTTACGGTACGCTTCCCAGATCGCTTTTTCCATCGGGTCAAATGGATCTGTCTCACTAGCCAGTACAGCATAGTGGAGCAGGGCGCTCCCGGGTAACAGGTTACCGGCAGTTAACTCAAGCAGGCTATCACTTCGATTGTCATAAATACTTTTGAGCTGCATCTTATTTTCTGTGAGCGTACCTGTTTTGTCAAAACAGAAAACGCTGACAGCACCAAGGTTTTCCACGATCTGCGGTTGTCTTGAAATGATCCCCAGCTTACTCATTTTGTAAGCGCCCAATGCCATAAACGAAGAGAAGGCTACAGGGATCTCTTCCGGCACCGCCGACATAGCCAGGGTAAGTGCAAACAGCAAACTGGTAGACCATTCCCCGTAATGCAGGTAATTCATGAATAGTACAATGAAAAAACCAACCAATCCAAATAAAGCAAAACGCTGCACAAATTTGCTCATCTGTACTTGCAACAATGTTTTGGGAGGCTGGTAGCTGCCTACGGCTTTCCCTAACTTTCCCAGTACGGTGCTGTTCCCTGTAGCCGTCACCCTCGCAATGCATTTGCCGCTGTTGATCGTAGTTCCCTGGTATAATAAATTATGCCCGGCTGTTTCATTTTTCTCAGCAGGTAAAGATTCTCCCGTAATGACTGATTCGTTTACAGAAAGATCGTTTGCCCGGAGAAGAAGGCCATCAGCGGGAATATTCATACCTTCTTCGAGCAGTACAATATCACCCGGTACTAGCTCTTCCGCCGGCAGTTTTACTTCACGGTCATCCCGGATGACTGTCACTTCCTCCACTGTAAATTCCTTTAATGCATTGATGGCATTGCTGCTTTTAACCTCCTGGTAGAAACCAATTGTAGTGACAATGCACATGGCCACCAGCATCATTATGCCTTCATTGAGTTCGTGTAAAATAAAATAGAGAGAACAGGCAATAAGTAAAAGAAGGAACATGGGTTCTTTGACGATATCCCAAATGATCCTCAGTAAGCGCCGTGAAGTCCCGGGACTGAATTCATTTTTCCCGTACAGTTGCCGGAGAGCGGGAATCTCCCGGGTTGATAGTCCTGGTACCTGATCGGGTTTAAGTACTTTTTCCGGCATCAGCTTTTAAGTTTTTCTACCGTAACGATCGTATTACTGCCGGATCCTCATTATCGATCCGCCTTTTTTTTAAAGAGACTGTCAAGTTTTTCTTTTGCTTTTGCACCCATCTTTTGCGCAAGCAGGGCGATTCCGTATGTGAAAGTGCTTTTTAAAATATCATCACCGCTAAAAAAAGCAGCTGTTTTCTTTTCCACAAAACCATGCCAGGCATCTTTGGCGAGATTGACCGGTTTAACTGAACTTTTCAGTTCCTTCCAGTTATCCCTGATCTTATCTTCCAGTATAACCTGCTGGTGCCGGAGTCTTTTTTTCTCGGCCTTCAATTCATGTATGCTTTTTATCTTCTTCATCATCGTTGAAAAATTGTTGAATTAATGCATTCATCAGTGGGAGCCTGATCAATTTACCTCTTGCGGACCACGCGATTATACCGATCAGCAGGTAGAGCAGGGCCACCACGAGGAATCCAGCCCAGGGCTTCCCGATCCATCCTCCTAAAGCCACGGATAAGGCAATACCGGAGAAGATCATAAAAAGAAAAAATACGAGGGCCACCGCGACCGCGGCCACTATATTGGCTACGATCTTAGAGGTTTTCTCCGCCACTCCCAGTTTTACCGTTTCGACCCGGATATTGATATAATCTTTTACCGTATTGACCATTTCTTCAGCTCTGGCAAATGTTTTTTCCATCTTTAATTTATTTGATACAAAGATTGCTTTTTCCTTCTTCCAGGGGAATGAAGAGGATCAACCTGGTTACTGACGATGCTCAGGTAAAGGACCAGGAAGGAAGAAAAGCGGATCTCCCAGTTAAAATGTTAGCGAGATCTGCCGTTAATTTTCTCAACAGGAGTTGTTTCATTGTTATTTTGTCTTTGATCCAGTTCTTTTTAACCCGTTCCATGAGTTCCCGGTCATGGCTGTTCAGACGGGTTAGCCAATAGGATTTAACCAGGGCGATAGCATTACACTGATCCTGGAAGTTTCCCAGTTCCTCCAGTAGTTGAGTATAATAGCTGATATCTTTCCCTCTCATGACAGCGACAGACACAGATAACAGGGTATGTTCGGGTCCTCCATATTTTTCCAAATTATAGAACAGGTCTTTGAGGATCTTCCGGATGCCATGGATCCGCTCATCGCTGAAATACCCGCTGGCAAGGGTAGCGCGAATGGAAGCCCATTGTTTGGCAACAAAATACTGGAAACTGGTTAGCTGGAACAGGTCGGGTAGACCCGGGTCTGTTTTCTTCTTGCTTTCTGCCACCGGGTGGCCCGATAAGATTTCGAACAGTTCCGGTTTTAATTTTTCCACTTCTTTTTCCAGGAGATTGAGATAAGACTGCGGTCTTTGGGGCTCAGCCTCTGTGACGGCCTTCACCCTTTCTTGCTGCAGTTGCAGGTCACGGATACTTCCAGAAATAATGAAAGCTTTTTTTAGGTTCCTGCCTGCTTTAATTTCCACAGCGGTTCTTTCATTCCACATCAGCGCACGTAAAAAAGCCCTTAATTTCTTGTATTCCACCCTGAACTGGTGGATGGCTTCCGGGTCAAAGCTTTCCGCTATTTTTGCACTCCGTTTTTTTAACCGGCGGTAATGTGTATCCGTAATATACTGTAACTGCTCCCTGTTCATTTCATGCTTTTAAATTGCTTTCTTGTTCCTTTTACAGAGCCAGGGTAGCGGAATACGTATACAATACACTAATCGCTTTCAAACCTCCCTGTCTTTTCCGTGACGACGATCCGGTAAATAATGGGTTTGATATTACCAGGGGAACGAGGGTGTATCCTGCTTTCCGCTACTTCAGGCGGCAAAGCGGTTTCGCTGATTTTCAACCGCATCATCCTGTCGACAAATAATTTCATGGCCGCATATCGTTCCCTTTCCTCTTTCAATTCCTGGTATTCACCCCAGGCTATCACACTTTTCCAGTTGGTGAAGCTTTTCATTTCATCTACTTCAAAACACACTTGCGGGTTCTTTCTCATCATGTCTATCTTCAATCCTGCCACGGAGTGACCGATAATATATTTACCATCATAGACGTAATTGATGGGTACGACGTAGGTCCTGCTGCCGTTATGGCAACCAATTCGACCCAGTACGTTTTTCTCCAGGACCTCTTCTATTTTTTCTTCCGTTAGTTTGCCGATCATAAAAATGGTTTACTCATGTACACACATCACGGGAATATGGGACTGGAAAACCAATTGTTTTGTACTGCTTGGTTTAAATATTCCCTCCAGCAGTGTATGTTTTTTAGGAATAGCGATCACCAGGTCAAGATTATTGGTTTCCGCGAATGCATGAATGCCGTCTTCCACATCCGGGTAATCGATAAAATGATAGTGTGGATTGATATCGGCGAAAAGAGCATGCAGGTTAAATGATTCTTCAGGGGTACCGGGCCGGAAGTTTTTTTCCATGTAATCCACATTAAGGATATGTAGTTCCGCGCCAAACTCTTTCACCATCTCTTTGATATATTTTACCGGTGTTGTTTCTGCTACTTTCCTGAAATCACAGGCAAAACCAATTTTTTTGATCCCCTTTCCATATTGTTTACCAGGTGGCACACAGATCACCGGCCAGGTCAGGTGACGAATAGCGGTAAGCGTAGTGCTTCCAAAAACAACCTTTTCGAAACCGGTCTTTCCCTTCGCACCCATCACCACCGCAAACGGCTGAATGAACTGGCATATATTTTCTAATTCATCGACTGTATTTCCCAGCCTCACTTCTACTGTCACTTTTAACTTACCGGAAGTGATATGCCGGATATTTTCTTTCAGCTGATTCAACTGTGTTTCGCTGCTTTCTCTCAATTGGTCTACGGACACGAGCATCAGCGGCACATCGGAGGAATAGGCAACTGGAATGGAATAGACATTCAACAGTAAAAGGTCCGCCTTGATGGCCAGCGCCATATCCACGGCAAAATGTGTGGCATTGAGAGCGACGGGTGAGAAATCGGTTGCAACAATTATTGTTTTCATGATTGTTTGTTTCAGGCATAAAAATAGGAGAAACAATCCCTCAGCAGGATGACCCTGGTCAGTTTTGAAGATGATTATAGGATACACGCTGGTGGGGAACACAGTGCTGCTTCTACTTGCCTGAGTAAGATCATGACCCGCGCTGAGTATTGTTTTCTCTGTGGATTAAGGAAGTGGCGAGATTTGTGCTATAATAGTTCCATTAGGCTAGCCATCCATCTAAATTTTACAAGATGAAAACAATTATCATTTACCAGGGTAAATACGGCGCAACGAAGCAATATGCTTTATGGCTGGGTCATGAACTGAGCTTACCGGTAAGAAATGCAAAGAGTATCAATGGGGAGCAGCTCCGGAACTATGATACTTTATTGATCGGCACCAGTGTATACATTGGCCAGTTGCAGGTAAAGAAGTGGTTCAGAAAGAATCTCGAATTTATCAGGGACAAGAAGATCATCCTGTTCCAGGTGGCCGGCACGCCACCGGAAGAAAAGGATAAACGCCAGGCATATAACATCTCAGGAGTTCCCGGGGAAATCATCGGCAACTGTGAATTCTACTTTTTGCCGGGGAGGATGATCAGGAAAGATCTTTCCTGGAAAGACAGGTTCCTTCTCAGGATGGGGTCCAGGCTGGCGAAAAACGAAACTGACAGAAAAACCATGCTTACCGATTATGATCATGTAAAAAAGGAGAACCTCGCGGGAATACTGGCAGGAATAAAAGATTATTACGGGACTGGACCCTCCACCCCGAAAGGAAAGATGAGAATACACCAGTTCTGAAAGAAATCCTTAGACTATGAAAGGACTGGAGAACCCAACTTACCTGTTCATGCTGATCGCCTTTAACGTGCTGGCCCTTGTTTTCTTATTTACTGCCTTCAAATGGCCACGCATCAGCAGGTTGTTATTTTTTTTATTGTTTAGCTGGGCCTGCTGGATAAACTGGACTACTTCGCAACGCTCCCCCCGTGATTACCTGCAATATGCCGACCTTAACATAAGCAAAGGATACAGCGATTTTATCAATGGCTGGTTCAGCAAACATATTCCCGCTGTTGTTGGGTTTATTGCGACCTGCCAGTGACTGATCGCGGTATCTATGCTTTTAAAAAGCTGGCTATTCAAACTTGGATGCATCGGGGGAATCATTTTCCTGCTCGCTATTGCGCCCTTTGGTGTTGGTTCCGGCTTCCCCTGTACCATCATCTTTGCTTTTGCTTTGCTGATCTTATTTAGAAAAAGTAAAAATTATTTATGGATAGACAAAACAAGCGAGACCATACCTGCCTAGCGTGTATCGTTTAAAATATTATTATCAATTAATTAATGATTATTTTGTAGTGCAATTGATTTTACCTCAATTAATCACAGCTCATGCCGGATAAAGCGCACATGGCCTCGCTTTTTGAAAATGCCACCGAGGGGATATTGCTGACAAACAGTACAGGAAATATCGTGATGGTCAACCCGGCCGCGCAAAGAATGTTTGACTATTCAGAAGATGAACTGATTGGTAAGCAGGTCGAGATATTGATACCGGAAAAATACAAGCCCCATCATCATCAATTACGGGACGGGTTTTATAAAAAGCCATCTAACCGTGTAATGGGCCAGGGTCGTGACCTGAACGGGAGGAAAAAAAATGGCACTGATATGCCGGTCGAAGTGAGCCTGAGTCACTACGAGCGTGACGGGGAGTTATTTGTTATCGCTTTTATTGTTGATATTACTGAAAGAAAAAAGAATGAACGTAGTTTGCTGGAGCAAAAAGCGGAATTGGAAAAGATCACCGATAAGATAAGGCAATTAAATGCCGATCTTGAGATCAAGGTAGAAGAGCGGACACTTATCCTGAAAGAGGCGCTCCAAAAGCTTGAACAATCCCAGGAAGAGCTCAGCCAGGCGCTGGATAAAGAAAGACAATTGAACGAGATAAAAAGCCGCTTTGTCTCCATGGCATCCCATGAGTTCCGGACACCACTAACTACCGTATTATCGTCCGCTTCCCTTCTTTCAAAATACACTGCTGCTGATCAACAGGATAAAAGGGATAAGCATATTTCGAAGATCAGGAGCTCGGTCAATAACCTGAATGATATTTTGGAGGATTTTCTTTCCTTAGGGAAACTTAACGAAGGAAGATTGGATATAAACCCCGGGGAGACTTCTATTAAAGAATGTATAGATAGCACGATAGAAGAAATGAAGCCAATGCTTAAGAAAGGGCAGCGCTTTGTAGTCGAATGCCCGGCTGATTGCACCGCGAATACAGACAAAAAACTATTGCATAATATTCTTCTCAACCTGATTAGTAACGCGATAAAATTTTCAGAAGAAGGAAGATCAATAACTATTAAAGCCACGGGTGAGCAGGGAAAGGTTAATATTGCTGTTACCGATGAAGGTATTGGGATTGGCCTGGCCGACCAGGAGCATTTGTTTACCAGCTTCTTCAGGGCGGCCAATGCGGTGAATATCCAGGGAACGGGATTGGGCCTGCATATTGTTAAACGATATGTAGATCTTTTAGGAGGAGAAGTAGGATTAACGAGTGAATTAAATAAGGGAACAACCGTTCATTTCAGTATTCCCGTAAATAAACAATAACATGAAATCTGTATTAGTCATTGATGATAACCAGGACATCCGCGAGAATACCGCGGAGATCCTCGAACTGGCAGGATATAAGACCTTTACCGCGGAGAATGGAAAAAAAGGTGTGGAAACCGCGCTCCGGGAGAAACCTGATGTGATCGTTTGCGATATCATGATGCCGGAGCTGGATGGCTATGGAGTGCTGCATCTCCTGCGCAAGAACGCGGATACTGAACACATACCTTTTGTTTTCCTGACAGCCAAAACGGAAAGAAGCGATTTCCGGAAAGGAATGGAAATGGGAGCTGACGATTATATCACCAAACCCTTTGAAGATATCGAGCTGCTGAATGCTATTGAAATAAGATTGAAAAAAGCGGCTGTTCTCGGTAATAAATACCCCGCATCGCAGCAAGGGATCAACCAGTTTATAAAGGATGTCAGGAATGCCGGTCTCATCAGCCAGTTGTCAGAACAATACAGTACAGATCACTATTCTAAAAAACAGGTTTTGTACCAGGAAGGTAAAAGACCGCGATCCTTATTTCTCCTGGTAAAAGGAAAAGTAAAAGGCATCAAGACACATGAAGACGGCAAAGAATATATCACGGACCTCTTTAGTGACGGTGATTTTATTGGCTACCCGGCTTTGATAGAGGATAAGAACTATGATGATTCCGCGGTCATCCTTGAAGAAGCGGAGATCATGCAGATACCCAAAGAGGATTTTATGCAGATGATTTACGGGAATATGGATGTGGCCATTAAATTCATCCGCATCATTACGCAAAATGTAAAAGAGAAAGAAGAACGACTATTGAATCTCGCCTACAGTTCGCTGCGCAAACGGGTGGCAAAAGCCCTGGTCGATATACAGGCGAAATTTAATGTGAGCGGCCCCGCGAAACCGCTGGAGATCTCCCGGGAAGATTTTGCACATTATGTAGGGACGGCTACCGAATCGCTTATACGTACGCTGAGCGATTTCAAATCGGAAAAACTGATTGAGATCAAAGAAGGGAAGATATCAGTGATCAACGCGGAAAAACTTAAAAATCTTTTATACTAAGGGTGGGTAAATGATCCTGTTCCCGGCAATTTTTAACCGGGTATTTCCTAAAAACCTTTTTTGGGAGGTGAATAGCCCTTTTTAAACAATTTTTTTCTTGTCATATCCCTCACAATTATCCGCCCATACTGATGCGCCAGCTTTTCCGTACTGGCAGGATTAAAAGAGGTTGTTTTTGCCGAATAAAGCAGCGAAGGTTTATCCAGGCCATACAACTTACTTTCCCAGAAATACTCGGTATTGCCAATATAATAACCTGGCTCAAAAACCCGTGTACTGGTATTGTCAAAATATTCCCAGAACAGGTTCTGAAAATAGCCACTCGGACGGGAACTTTCCCGGGGGGAGATAAATTGGTTTTCCATTTTTTTATTGAGCAAGACGATGGTAAGCACGGCATTTACATGGCTGCTTTTTAATTTCGCCAGCATTTCTTTCGCAGTAAGACCTGCAAAAGCTTTGAGACCGTATTCTTCAATGGAAGTGACAGCGGTATACCCTAAACCGGCGAGGTCACCGGCCAGGTGTTTTTCCATGTTTCGCTGTAATTCACGGTCGCTATCACGAACAATACCTAACACGAGGATTTTAGTGAAACTTTTAGTAGCTGTGCTCTTATTCTTCCAGGAGGAAGTGATGTAAGAACTTCTGCAGCCGGCCAGCAAGAGAATACATAGAAGGATCCCAATCACTCGTTTCATATTGTTTGTTTTAATCGCCGGTCCAGGCTTCAACAAAGAGTTACTGGGTTTTTAAGTATCACAGAGAATTAAAACGGGAAATCAGGACTCTGTGATTCTCTGTTCCTCTGTAACTCTGTGTTGAAAGTACTTTTGAGATGGGCTCTAATCATTATCACCCCGGCTGAGATCATAATCTCCCGGTTCCCGCGCCTCTTTTTTCACCGTCGAAATTTCTTTTCCATGCTTATTCTGTTGTTCAAGCGTCCAGTTATCTGTCATTGTAGTCTCCAGCCACAGGTTGCCGGATTTTCGTAATACCTGCGCTGCCAGGCTGAATTGCTCTTTCAGCAATTTTTCCAATTCGATCACTTTCATTTCCCCCGAAATCTCGATATCACCACCTGTTATTGTCGATTGTCCCTCACTAATCTTCCTGTTATAGGGTATCAGCTGGCTGGCAGTAAGACCAGGTGGGGAAAGCGAACGCTTTTTTGTAAAGAATTCCAGTTTCAAAAAAGGGAATGCTTTATTGAATTCATTTTGAATATCACTGATAAGGCGGTTAGGTGCAATGTGTAAATGCATGAGTGGGGAGTTAATAAACATAAACAATTGCTTTTGCTTTATTCTCATCAGTATTTCCGCGGGGGATACGTATGATCAGTTCGCCGTTCCAATATTTTGCATGTGAAAGCACGACATCTGAATCATCCGGTAACGAAAAAGTCCTGGTCCAGTCGGAATAATCATATTCCCAGCGATCATTGGGGGTGTAGCTTTCCTTTTCTTTTGTTGCAGAAATGGAGAGGATGCCTTCTACAATTTCGAGACTGAAATCTTCCCGGTGAAGACCAGGAACCGCTATTACAATGAGATATTGTGCAGGCGTTTCTTCAATATTCACCGCCGGGCTGACCTGGACAGGACTTGTTTTTTTTCCATCCAATTCGGATTTAAAACAAAGCGTTTTGGTGACTTTTGGCGTGATGTGTTTTTTTGTTGGGTTTCCGGGATACATAATAGTTGTATTTATCCATCGAAAATAGAGCTGTCCCCGGTGCATTTAAATGATATAGTACAGCCCTGGCGATGATTTCTGTCAGTACCCCGAAACTGAGCAAAGTCATTTTTAAGATTGCTTTGGCTCATAAAGCACGCCGGGAACCGGGTGTATATTTGATATATGAATGCCACACAGCCTATAAAAAGAAGCACCCAGTTGCAACCGCTTAGCAGGGAGCATCACGATGGTTTGTTATTTGTCTGGAAACTCCGCCAGGGGCTGAGCCATCATGTCGATACCGGGAGATTAAGGGATTTTACCGCCTGGTATTGGAAAAATCATATCAAAGCCCATTTCTTCCAGGAAGAAAAGGTTTTATTGCCATTCATGCCGGCAGCACATCCGTTGGTTCTGCAGTTAAAAAAGGACCATGCTTATATCCGCGAACTGGTGCTTACGATCGATAAGGACCCCGCCAATTATGATTTTGTCAGCCTGGCCAACCACCTTGAACAACATATCCGGTTTGAGGAAAGAGAACTATTCCACTACCTGGAGGAAAATCTTTCGCAAGAACAATTAACCGGGATCTATGAAGAATTGGAGAAGCACCCGGTCTCCTGCACTACTGAGTGGAAAGATGAGTTTTGGATCCGGAAAGGGACTAAATGATCAGTCATCAAGAAACTCCCCGAGATCCCTTCTTTCTTTCTTCGTAGGTCTCCCAATCTTGCTTTGCCGCTTGCCGGTGTGAAAACTAGCCGCCTGGTATTGTAACCGCTGTATCTCTTCTTTAGGAGTAATATCAATATAATTTTTGGTCGCTTCAGCGGCCGCTACTCTTTTTTCCAGCAAGCCTGTCACTTTGATCCTCCATCGTTTAGCCTCTGTTTTTACTTCGTATTCATCGCCAATACTGACATTCCTCGATGCTTTTGCCTGCCCCCCATCGTATTTAACTTTGCCTGTATCACAGGCAGTGGCTGCCAGGGTCCTCGTTTTAAAAAGACGGATTGACCAGAGGTATTTGTCGAGACGAAGTTTTTCTTTCGCAGGCATAATATAGAGTTAAAAAGCATGCTTGGATGCCCTGATGCCGGAAAATAAATAATTAAAATAAGTTTATGGCAAACAAATATCCGATTAATAATCTGACCACAATACGATTTGATTCAGCAGCGGGCCTGCTTTCCCGGCGAACTCCGATGATTTGTTTTTTAGCTGGTTTCAAAAATAAAAAACCTCCCACAAGCGTAAGAGGTTTTTTAAGAAAAGAATCAAAAAAAATACCGTTATTTTATTGGGGCCATGTTTCGCCGTCATTATGGAAGGACAGCGTCTTTGTACTGGTTTGCATAGATATATCATGCTCCAGGTTATTCGTAAGTATCCAGTTATCATTTAACTGGCTTAAAGGAGACGAGGCATCTACAGGGAAGGTAATAACTACTTCATTGAAGGAAACTCTATGCCATTTGCCATGATAGGTATTCGCTCCGTTGACGGCCACTATTTCTCCATCTTCAACTAATAACTGTGCTGCACGGATATCAAATTTATAGCCAGCTAATTGGGCCGTCATATTATTTCCACTTACAATAAATGAATTTATACTCCATATAAAAGGCCTGGTTCTGACGGTCGTACCACCTCCGCCTGTTGTCATACTATTCTGCGAAGTAGAATTTGGTGTCATCGATTCTTTTTTACACGAGAATGTAACAAGGATAATTCCTGCCACAAATAGGGATAATAATTTTTTCATAATTTAAGATTTTAAGGTTAAGGTTAAGTTAATAAGAAAGAAAAAAATTGTTGACCTGCCAATCATCCAATCATATTCTTTAAATAAATAATCGGTACAAATTTTTTTACTTCTTATAATTTTTGTCTTATTATTTAAAACAAGAACAATGCCTGTGATTTGTTTGAGGATTATTTTACCCGGTAAAAATTAAATGATTTTGGAAAACTTCTATTTTCAATCCGTTTGAAAAAAAATCAGAAAATTTTATTTCAGGATTTTTTCGAATGATTTTTTTTGTTATTATGTTTCTGGAAAATACTTATGAAAATAAGAGATGGTCCCTATCCCTTTATAATAATTTTCTATATCATACTTTTCATTTGGACTATGAAGGTTGGCATTGTCCAGTCCAAACCCCATAAAGATGATCTGAATACCCAGTTCTATTTCCAGGATAGCACAGATGGGAATACTGCCACGTCCCGAACCGGGATCGGGGTTTCCCCATTTTACCTTACCCGTATCGCAGGTAGCCGCGGCCCTGGTCTTGGTCTTCAAAGATGTAAGGCCCAGCAGTATTTATCGGGACGGAGTTTTTCTTTGGCACCGCTCATTTTTGCTTCGCTTTTCTCTTCTTTTTGGTTTTTAAGAAATCGATAAATGCCCTGTAAGGCAAGGGAGAGAAAATAAAAACTTTTTCCGGGTAGTCGGGAAGATAGCGGAGCGGAACAAAATCCGCGATGACGACGGAATAAAAATAGATCCTGTGTTCGGTCAGTACATCAGCATCCTCGTCCGCCACTTCATGGATATTTTTGAATTTGCGGAAAAAAAAACTCATTTGATCTTTTTCCGTTTCTGAAAGATTGCCATTCACCTCCACTTCCTTAATGTTTCCAGAGTCGTTTGTAGTAAATATAACTTCACCTCCGTATATCTTATTGGGCTCATTGAATTTTTTTATGATAGGTGACCTGTTCAATGAAGTGAGCACACCCATCATGGACCCGAAATAGGAACTGTCTTTTACATCATAGGAAGAGGTTTTTCCTGTATAGAAATATTCGATGAGGTCATCGTTATTATACCGGTTGGGGAAACTAACGGGGTCCTTCAGAAATAATTCTGTGCTGGGCAGTTTATCAAAACCCCATATACTGACATGATCGGGCATTTCCTTGTAGGTGGCAGTAATGCCGGGTGTTGGGTAGGCGGTATAAACAGTCCCTTTTTTCAACACTCCTTTTTCGTACACTTCTTTTACAAATAATACTTCTTTTCCCAACGCCCGGTGTACCGCATAAAAGTTCCAGGTTCCATTTTTCTTTCCTTCCAGTACCTTTCCTTCCAGCCGGAAAACACTTTCTATATTCCTGTATTGCACAAAAGCCTGGAACTTACCCGTACCATTCGAAGCGGTCATTACACCTGCGGAGTCAAATGCTTCCAGTACAGAAAAATTGCTGGGATTTCCTGCGAGATCGATTTTTAACTGGGGTCTCCCATCCGGGTAGAAATATTCCCAGAGACCATCCATTTGATTACCTGTATACTGGCCAATCGCATAGGGTTTGCCATTGGGATGGTAAAATGAAAAAGACCCCTCCTTCATTCCAAAAGGAGCATAATTGCCTTCCATCTGCAGGGTGTCGTTCATATAATAATCCTGGACTTTCCCTACATAAAAAAGAAGTGAATCGGTATGGATTTTGGCAACTCGGTAATAGCTGGCAAAGGGTTTTTCGCAGAGCCGCCAGCTTTTGTTAAAATAAACCGTGTCAATTCCCTGGGCAATACAACTTGTACACGTAAAACAAAAGATCGCGACAAAGAAAGCGACAAGTATGCTTCTTTGGTATTTCATGTGTGCCTGGTACTTCTAAAATAGAAAATCCCACCCGCATTACAGGAGGGATTTTTTATTGGAATAAAAAAATCATCCTTCAGCAAAAAACTTATGGAAAAATGGTATCGTTTCAATTCCTTTATAATAGTTCTCGATATTATATTTTTCATTTGGGCTGTGAAGATTGTCATTGTCTAATCCAAAACCCATAAAGATGATTTTAATCCCCAATTCTTTTTCAAGGATGGAACAAATTGGGATACTGCCACCGCCCCGAACCGGGATTGGCGTTTTCCCAAAAGTTGTTTCTACGGCTTTTGCCGCAGCTTTATAGCCTTTACTGTCGATCGGTGTCATATAGGGCTCGCCGCCATGATGTTCAAATGCATTCACCGTAACTGATTTCGGCGCGATAGACCTGAAATAGTTCAGCAAGATCTCCGTCATTTTATGAGAAGACTGGTTGGGAACGAGTCTCGCGGAGATTTTTGCAGAAGCTTTGGAGGGCAAAACTGTTTTGGAGCCCTGGCCCTGGTAACCACCCCAGATACCATTTACTTCAATGGTCGGTCGAATACCTGTTCTTTCATAGGTCGAGTATCCTTTTTCTCCCCATAATTCTTTTACACCAAGATCGTCCATATATTCTTTTTCATCATAAGGAGCTTTATTGATCAAGGCTCTTTCTTCCGGTCCGGCTACTACTACATCATCATAAAAACCCGGGATCGTAATATGGTTATTTTTATCATGACAGGAAGCGATCATTTGCGCAAGGATCGTGATGGGGTTCGCTACGGCACCACCATAAGTTCCACTGTGCAGGTCACGATTAGCACCGGTTACTTCTAATTCGATATAACTCAGCCCGCGGACACCCGTATCCAGCGAAGGATTCTCCATGCTCAGCATCGAACTGTCACTGATCAGGATCACATCAGCTTTCAGTAAACTTTTATTAGCCGCCACGAATTTTCCCAGGTTGGGAGAACCTACTTCCTCTTCGCCTTCGATTAAAAATTTGATATTGGTCGTCATCGTGTTGGTCTTAACCAGCGTTTCCAATGCTTTTACATGCATATAGAACTGACCCTTATCATCGGCGGAACCTCGGGCAAATATTTTTCCATCTATGATTGTGGGTTCGAAAGGAGGATTGGTCCAGAGCTCCAGTGGCTCAGCTGGCTGCACATCATAATGCCCATACACCAATACCGTTGGTTTAGCGGGATCAACGATCTTTTCACCATACACAGCTGGATGACCATCGGTGGCCATCACTTCGGCTTTATCGCAACCAGCATCGAGCAAACTCTTCTTCACCGCTTCCGCGCATTTTTGCATATCAGGTTTGTGTTCACTTTTAGCGCTCACGGAGGGAATGCGGAGCAGGTCAAGCATCTCATTGAGAAAACGATCCTTGTTCTTTTCCTGGTAGTCTTTCCAAACTTGTGACATATGGCGTTATTTTTAGGATAACGAAGATAAGAAAGCTGTTTATTGTTTGTGGTTTATAGTTTATGGTTCTTCAGATCGGGCAGTCTTTTAATATTACCGGTAGTTATGTGGCCGGCGGGCCCCAAAGTCATAAGGCAGGATTGCTGCAACTTTTTACCAGAACTTCCTATCTTAAAGATAAAATTATCCCGCCATGAAGAAGATACTGCTTTCTTTCTTCACTTTCCTTTGTTCGCTTTGCCTGCACGCACAGCTTGATTACGATAGTGTAACCATAAGCCGGTTTATAGAAAGGAAACCATCGTCTGGGCCGGGATGGGACAAGATCACGCACGCGGGCTACCCGGCAGACATTGTGGGTGAACGCACGATCTGGGTAAATCCTGGCAAAGCAGACAGCCTGCCATATATTTTTTCATTAGCGGCCCGCATCAGGGAGAACGGCACAAAATCACTTGCCCGTTGCTTTATACCCAGGCACAGTATCAATTATTACCGATCGGGCAAAATCGCCCTCTACCTCCTGGTATGTTTTGAATGTAATGGCATGGAGTTTAGTGATACACCCCGTCAAGACAACGGGCTCCTGGTAAGCAGGGATGTTCGCATGCTTCAAATAGAAGAATTGAAAATTTTATTTAAAGACTATTTGTAGTTTTTTGTTTATGGTTCTTACAGCAGTAAGTTTCCTTATCTTTTCAGTCTGCCTGGTTTTCGGGCAACAAGAAAATTTTCAAATATGAACGACCCAACAATAAACTAAAAACAATAAACCATAAACTTATTCCGCATTCTTCTTCTTGTTATGGCGGGTCGTATTAAAACTGGATCCCTCTTTTGAATCGGAATTCACGGCTTTCTTCACCAATTGCGCACCAAACCTGTCTTTAATATCGTCCACCGCTTTGTAGAGATTCAGTTTCTCTGCATTGTTCTCAAATAAACTCATCTGCATCGTCATCGGGATGAACTGGCTGAAACGAACACCGAGTAACCGCACTGCCCTTCCTTTCTGCCAGGATTTATTAAAGAGGTCTTTTACTTTAGCAATCAGCACATCATCCAGCGCCGTATAATCAACAGTTTCTTGTCTTGAAGTGGTCTCGAAATCGGAGTAACGGATCTTCACGGTAACACAGCCGGTCAGTTTTTCATCTTCACGTAATGAATAAGCGGTTTTTTCGGTGAGTCTTACCAGCTCTTTATGGAGAAAGCTGATATCTGTATAGTCGGTGTCAAAAGTATTCTCATGACTCATGCTTTTCTGTTCCCAGTCCGTAAAGATCTCTGCTGTTCCCCTGCCGTGCGCTTTATGCCAGAGTGCTTCTCCCCATTTACCAGCATAGCGTCCCATCAGTTCGATGGGTGTTTTGGCAATATCCTCGATGGTATAGATCCCAAAGCTTTTGAGCTGCTGTTCGGTTTGTTTACCGACGCCATTTATCTTTTCAATTCCCAACGGCCAGAGAAAATCTGTTTCTCTTCCATGAGGAATCTCTAAAAAACCATTGGGCTTGGCTTCATTGGTCGCCATCTTGGCGATAAATCTTGCTGAGGCCAGTCCGCAGGAAATAGGGAGCCCTGTTTCATGGGTAATAAGGGATCGCAGGTCTTTGGCATACTGACTTACCCCGAAAAATTTGTCCATACCTGTGAGGTCGATATAGAATTCGTCGATACTGGCTTTTTCAAACAGCGGTACTTTGGAAGCAATGATCTCGGTTACCCATCTCGAGTATTTACTGTAATCCCCCCTGCTGCTGCTGGTAACAATGGCCTGGGGGCAAAGTTGCAGGGCCTTTTTCATCGGCATGGCGGAATGGATACCAAATTTCCGGGCCTCGTAACTGCAGGCGGCTACCACTCCCCGTTCATAACCACCTACCAGTACAGGCTTACCTTTTAGTGAGGGATTATTAATGATCTCCACCGAAACGAAGAAGGAGTCGAGGTCGAAATGGGCGATATGTTTCCGGAGTTCAGACAAAGCATACAAAGGTACTATAAGTCCGGAAGCCGGAAAGACCGGAAGTCCGGAAGACCAGCTAGTTACCGGGATATTTCTTCAGAC
>JANMKG010000443.1:0-7699 GCA_031371915.1 Chitinophagaceae bacterium
TCCGGGTGAAATTGAACGCCGTAGAGCGGGAAAGAGGGTATGGCGTGTGGCGAGTGGGATATACCGTTGGGAGATTTTTTAAAGGCGGCTACAGGTATACTTTCAGTAGTGGCCAATAATTCAAATCCTTCAGGCATTTCTAAAATCGTATCGGCATGGCTCATCCATACCTGCGATTTGTCTTCGACATTATTGAACAGGACATCTTCTTTTTTTCTTTCTAAGATCGCGCGGCCATATTCCCGTTTGCTGCTTTTTTCAACCCTTCCGCCAAAACGTTTCGCGGTTAATTGGGCCCCATAGCAAACCCCCAGTACGGGAACCCTGGAAATGAATTCCTCGACATTGACATCAGGCGCTTTTTCTTCGTTCACGGAAAAGGGAGACCCGGAAAGGATAATACCTTTCAGACCGGGCTCAAATTCAAAAGGCTTATGGTAAGGGATGATCTCGCAATAGACATTGGCTTCTCTTACGGCACGGGCGATCAATTGGGTATATTGGGAGCCAAAATCGAGGACCAGGATCTTTTCAGTCATGGCTGCGAAGATAAAGAAAGGTTGGTAGCCTATTGGCCGGAAGGGCCGGATTAAGATCTGTCGGGCGAAGCCCTTACGGGTGGTGGATTCCAGGGAACTGTTTTGGTAATGCTTATCTTGTAACCTTCTTCCGGGATCAAACGTCAGAATCGGGGTAACCCCTAATTTTGATACCACAAAACCAACCAGCATGAAGTATCTTTTTATCATCACCATTTTTATCTCTTTTGTATTCACCTCCTGTAATTTTATGCAGCATAAGATCCGTGGCAACGGGGTCATTAAAACGGAGACCCGTAAAACGGGGGATTTTAACAGCGTGGAAGTAAGCGGGAGTATGGACCTGTTTGTAAAGCAGGATTCTGTTTATAGTGTCAGGATCGAGACCGATGAGAACCTCATGGAACATATCACTGTAAGTACGGAGGGTAACAAATTAGTTATTGAACCTCGTGATAATGATAATCTTTCCGGCACAAAAGGAGTCCGGATTTATGTTTCCTCACCACAATTTGAAAAGCTGGAAGCAACAGGTGCCAGTAATATCACATCGGAAGGAATATTGACAACTTCGTCCGGTATCAGTATTGATCTGACGGGTGCCAGCGATGCCAGTATCGAAGTGAATACACCTAAAATAGATGCGGAGATGACCGGGGCGAGCAGTATCAGGCTAAAAGGACAGACGAAAGATCTTTCGATCCAGGGTACAGGCGCTTCTCATGCTAAATGCTTTGACCTGATGACAGAGAATGCCGAAGTGGAGGTAACCGGTGCCAGCAGCGCAGAGGTATTCGCGAGTGTAAAATTAAGTGCCAGTGCCAGCGGGGCATCCCATGTCCGTTATAAGGGTAATGCATCGGTTAGTCAAAGTTCAAGTGGAGCGGGAAGCGTGAATAAAGCGGATTAGGGCATTTAAAAGAAAAAAAGTATATAAAGTACATAGAGTATATAAAGTCATAAGATACTTTATATACTCTATATACTTATCTATCTATTCTTAAGCACCTGCGTTCTTTATGACCCGCACTTACAAACAAACATACTCCACCCGTCCAAATTCTTATTGCAGGAATTCTCAAAAAAACAGAACTTACAAGTAAATCAAAACTTTACTTATGAGTTCCCGCAGGCAATTCATTAAAGAGGCTTCTTTTGCCTCCGCCGCTGCTTTTTTAGCTTCCTCCGGCGTTAATGATTTTTTTATTACAAGAAAACCAAAAGTAATTATTATAGGTGCAGGCTTTGCGGGGCTGGCTGCTGCCTATAAGCTTCACCAGCGTAAGATCGACTTTATTGTATTAGAAGCAAGGAACAGGATCAGTGGCCGGGTATTTTCACATACTATTGATCCTGCAGAAAACCTGGTTATTGAATTAGGCGCAGAATGGGTGGGCAACTCACATAAAAGGATTAAACAACTGTGCAAAGAATTTGACCTGGAGTTATTCGACAACCACTTAGATACCCGCTTGTTGCTGGAAGGAAAATATTTTAATAAAGGGGAATGGGCCTATTCAGAAAGCTGGTTAAAAAAATACGAAACGCTAAGGAAGAACTATGATCAGCTCACCCGGCCGCAGCAGATCCAGATGGACGATATGGACTGGTGGCGGTTTCTTATCGATCATGGATGCGATGGGAAAGATCTTACAATAAGGGAATTGTTTGACAGTACAGATTTTGGTGAAAGTATCCGTCATGTGTCGGCGTATGCAGCGCTTGGCGAATACGCGGTAAGCGATGATACGGATGAAATGGATTTAAAGATCAGGGGAGGGAATGATCGGCTGGCCTATAAATTCCAGGACAAAATAGGGAAGGATAAGATTAAATTAGAACATGCGGTAGATCGTATTGACCAGGGTACAGGTGTAAAAGTCCATTGCAGCAATGGTACTACTTTTGAAGGAACACATATCATTTGTACAGTGCCCACTTTTTCAGTTAAGAAAATAAAATGGAATCCTGCATTACCTGCTGATACCAGGAATGCCATTAATGCATTACAGTATTGCCGGATCAATAAAAACCCTATGCTTTTTACTGAGCGGTTCTGGAAAGATGAAAGCTTTGATCTTGTTACGGATACACCCGGTCATTATTTTTATCACGGCACCAAAAACCAACCCTCAAAAAAAGGTGTGCTTATTTCCTATTCCATAGGTGATAAAGCCCCGGTGATTAAAGCACAAACCAATGAATGGAGAGCTGATATGGTAAACCTTTCTTTAAAACCAGCTTTTGGCGATATTAAACACTTGCTGGAAAAACAAGCGGATTACTATTGGGGTGATGATGATTATTCAAAAGGAGCCTATGCCATGTATGGCACAGGCCAGTGGTTTGGTGTTTGGGAAGTATTGATAAAACCTTTTATGCGAACGCAGTTTGCAGGTGAGCATTTATCGGATCTATGGCAAGGCTTTATGGAAGGGGCTATTGAAACGGGTGAAGCAGCGGCGGAAAAAATTTAAAGATTTACATACTTCACCGTGATCCTTACATCCCTGTTCCTTCCCTTATCATCCGTACAGGATATCTTCACCGGTCCTTCTTCCGGGATAAAGAATTGCTTTTCCCCGGCATTACTGCTTTTGTAAAATCTATTATTGATATACCAGTAGACCTTGCTTACATCATTGGCTGTTTTGCAGATCAGTTGCAAAGGTTCGGGGTCTCTTTTATTGATCAGGTATTCTGTTCCATTAACAGGAGACGTGATAGAAGGAGCAGCGCCTTTAAATATCAGTTCGCAGGAAGGGTTATGCGGCGGGATCTTTTGATACGCGATCCTCGCCTCCTCGAACCATGCCTGCATATCAGGTTCCACGATCTTATACCATTTTTTCTTATAACCTGTTTGCGGGACACAGCTTTTACAATAGGAGATCTTTTCATCCGGGCTGATCATTATTTCCTGCCAGTTGCTGCAGGCTTTGGTGGAAGAAACCAGCGGGATGAAATAATCAGTCACCAGGCTGCTGCAATGTTCCGTTGGCAACAAACCCGTTTCACTGCATACCTGCCTGATATCACAGTCTTTTGGCTGGGTAAACCATTCTTCGTCACTATCGTAATCGATCGTATTAAAGATCTTAAAGAGAAGTGGGGTGGCAATATTGGCACCGCTCAGATCCGCCACACCCACACCGGAAAAATTGCCTGTCCAGACGCCAACCGTATAATTTTTATTATAACCGATACTCCAGGCATCTTTCCTTCCATAACTGGTACCCGTTTTCCAGGCGATCTTAGGCATGTGTTCTGTAGCTGTCCAGTTCAATGGAAAGTCGGGACGGTTTACTTTGGATAAGATCTCGTTGATCATGAAGTTGGCCGCAGGACTTATTACATTGATCTTATTATGGATCGTATCTGCTTGTATAACGGATGGAACCGTATAAACACCGTTATTGGCAAAAGAGGAGAACAGGCCCGTCAGCTCCTCCAGTGTAGTGCCGCAACCGCCCAATATCAATGAGAGTCCCAGTTTTCTCCTGTCTTTCTGTACTTGTTTAAAATTGCAATTCGATAGTTTCTGTATCAGCTTCTCATACCCGAGCAATTTTAATGACTTTACAGCCGGGATATTCAAAGAATGTTCAAGGGCATATTCCACACTTACATAACCGTTGAACTTTTGGTCATAATTTTCCGGGGCATAACCGTCGTAGTTCACTTCCACATCGGTCACTACCGTTTTCGGTGTAAGAAGTCCCTCATCAAAACACATGGCATACAATAGTGGTTTCAATGTACTACCCGGTTGGCGTATGGCATTGGCCCCGTTTACCTGGCCGCCATCTGTCGTATCAAAAAAACCGGACGAGCCTACATAGGTGATCACCTGGTGGGTTTTATTATCAATAATAACAACGGCCGCGTTTTTAATATTTTTCAGGCGCTGTGTTCTTATATAATCTTCCACCAGTTTTTCAGTTTTTAATTGGGTATTCAGGTCAATATTTGTCCTGATGATACTGCTGCCGCCCTGTTTTTTTAATTTGTAAGAGAGATGAGGTATGTAATGGGGGACCGTTCCTCTTGTGACATTCAGCGGTTCCGCCAAAGCATCTTCGATCTCTTTTTTTGAAAAAACATTCCTGCTGGCAAATTTTTCCAGCCACCGGTTTCTTTCTTTTACGATAAAATCATTATTCTTTCCTGGTATCATGAGACCGGGTTTATTGGGAATGATACTCAAAGCGGTTATTTCCGCCAGGGAAAGGTGGTCGGGGTTCTTCTTAAAATAGAGCAGGGAAGCTGCTTTCACCCCTTCAATATTTCCGCCATATGGAACAAGGTTCAGGTACATCTGCAGGATCTCTTTTTTACTGTATTTTAGTTCCAGCTGCAGTGCCCGGAACATTTCCCGCATTTTGCTCCACATATTGCGCTTTCCCGGCTCGAGCATTTTTGCTACCTGCATGGTGATCGTGCTGGCACCCGACATCCTCCGCAGGTGAAAAATATTGCTGAAGGCAGCTCTTATTACAGCAAAGGGATTGACTCCCGGGTGGGAGTAAAAATGCCGGTCCTCTTTGGCCACTATAGTTTTTTGAAGTAGTGGGGAGATCTCTTCCAATTCTGTTTTCATCCGCCATTTCTGATCGGTTGTAAGGAAGGCATTTACTACTTCTTCTTTATTATCGGTAATAATGGTGGAATATTCGATCCGGTCGGGAACGGGAAAGATCCAGTTCAGGAGGAAGAACAGAACTACGAGTCCAAGAAAACCGATGCCCAGGCGTTTTAAAAACCTGTACAGTCCTTTTTTGGTAAACCTGGGTTTAATTTTTTTCATTCGTGTAAATCGCTGGTGGCCGGCATCCCTGTGATGCAAAAAAACAGTTGTGGATCGAACGGGAAAGACCACTTAACAAATATTTATCTCCGGGGATTTGCAACTGCGATAAGATGTACTGTATCTTTCCTATCAAATTCTTTTCTTACTGTATGGACCCCAGTGACTCGTCCCGCCCCACCCGGGACATCCCTCCTTAGCTGTTTCAACCTGCTAATTTCTGTTATTCCCTTTGTGAATAAGAAATCTACAGCTAAATTTTTTTCTCAATCAAACTTCTTTAACTTCTCGTTCATAACCACCATTAACCTACACACCTATGCGTATCAAATTCTGTTTGGTTCCGCTGTTTGCAGCAGGAGCTATTTTTTTGTCATCCTGTACCAAAAATTCGATCACCCTTAGTTTTACCAATGCCAAAGGGGAAGTGCCGCAACTTAGTAACCTGGTCTTCCGGTTCAGCCATGCCCTGGCAACAGATTCCATGCTGAATGCCTGGGACTCTACTGATTATATTTCATTTGAACCAAAGATACCGGGTAAGTTCCGCTGGGAAAGCCCGGACGAACTGGTATTCTCGCCTTCGCAGCCTATGAATCCCGCCACTACTTATAAGGCAAGGGTCAAAAGCACGGTACTGAAATTCAGTAAATACAATTCGGTGAAGAATGGAGATAAGATCAGTTTCCATACGCCGGATCTTACCCTGGATAACTCACAGGTGATCTGGATCGGGGAGAGTAGCACCTCTGCCACACCCCAGGTTGATCTTTTCTTTAATTACCGGGTAAATCCTGAAGACCTGAAAGAAAAACTGAAATTGGACGTAGACGGGAAGAAAGCAGACTACAACCTGGTCACCACTTCTCCTGACAATAAAATATCCATCCGGGTAAATGGCCTGAAAACAGAAGACAGGGATATTGATACAAAAATCACTATAGAAAAAGGCCTGAAGCCTGAAAGAGGTAACACATCCACCGCGGAACCCATCACCAGTTCACTGACGATTCCTTCTCCTTATGTACTGACTGTACAGAATGTAGCGTCAGAACACGACGGTGCGGAAGGAATAGTAAGGATAACGACGAGCCAGCAACTGACCGGGGAGAGTGTGAAGTCATTTTTGAAATTTGATCCTGATCTTGTTTATAACGTGGAGGCGAATGATTATGGATTCACCCTTCGCAGCGACAAATTCGATGTGGAAAAGAGTTATGCTCTGACCATACTGAAAGGATTAAGAGGCAAGATCGGCGGTGTGATGAAAGAAGATTATAATGGTGCTGTGGCTTTCGGTGAACTTGAAGCCGGTATCCGTTTCACGAACAGTAAAGCAGTTTATCTTTCTAAAGAAGGAAGCAAGAATATCGAAGTGCAGATCACCAACGTGCCTAAAGTGAAGCTGATCATTTCCAAGATCTATGAGAATAATTTATTGCTGGCGCAGCGTTATGGCTATTCACCACAGGAATCTTCAGATGCTCCCGCATATGCCAGCGAAGTGGAATATGGTGATGAATCCTATTCCGATGAATATGGTGGTGGTGATGCGATGCTGGGTGATGTGATTTATGAAAAAGAAATTGATACCCGTTCACTTCCCAAAAGTGGCGCGGGCAGGCTATTGAATTTTTCGCAGTTTGAAGACCGGTTACCCGATTTTAAAGGCGTTTATCATATCGTCATCCGTTCTTCTGAAGACTATTGGGTAAAGGACAGCCGCTACATCTCCTTGTCTGACCTGGGCCTGATCGCAAAAGAGGGGCAGGATAAAATTTATGTCTTTACGAACTCTATTAAGACGGCTAATCCGGTGAACGGCGTGAATGTGGCCGTTTATTCTACCAATAACCAGTTAATAGGAACGGGTGCCACCGATAAGGATGGCGTAGCCACGATCGCATACAGTAAAAAAGACTTCGATGGTTTCAAACCCGCGATGGTCATTGCAAAGACCGCTGATGACTTCAACTATCTTCCTTTTAATAACACAAGAGTTAATACATCAAGATTTGATGTGGGTGGCAAAAGAAATAACGCTTCTGGTTTCGACGCTTTTGTCTATGCCGAAAGGGATGTGTACCGCCCGGGGGAGAAGATCAATTTCTCCGTCATTCTCCGCGATGCGCAATGGAAAAACCCTGGTGATGTGCCGCTGAAAATGAAATTCCTGATGCCCAATGGAAAAGAGCTGAAATCATTCCGGAAAAACCTGAACGAAGAAGGTTCCCTGGAAGGAAGTATTGATATTGCCAGTGCGGCGATTACCGGTAGCTATACACTCGAAGTGTATACGTCCACCGATGTCTTACTGGCTTCGAAGAATTTCTCGGTGGAAGAATTTGTGCCC
>JANMKG010000018.1:0-4702 GCA_031371915.1 Chitinophagaceae bacterium
TGATCTCTTTAATAAAGATCTCCCACTCCGGCATCCCCGGTACCACATCTTCACCCAGCACGATACAGTTCAGGGAATCTGCTTCCATATTAAAAGGAACGGATTCACGTAATATCCTGGGGTTGGAGCGAAGCATCAGTCCCGTGGTAGCAGAGCCGGTAAAAGTCACTACATCCTGTGAAGTAACATGATCGAGCAGGTCACCGGCACTTCCGCAGATCAGTTGTAAGGACCCCTCGGGTAATATCCCGGAGGCGATGATCTCTTTCACTACAGTTTCGGTAAGGTAACTGGTAACCGTAGCCGGTTTTACTATACAAGGCATCCCCGCCAGGAGGTTCACCGCAATTTTTTCCAGCATACCCCATACAGGAAAATTATAGGCATTGATATGGATGGCCACTCCTTCCTTGGGAATAAGGATATGCGTTCCCATGAATGTATTGTTCTTACTTAGGTTATGACTTTCCCCATCGATACAAAAAACATCATCAGGGAGTTTTCGGCGCAAAGAAGCATTGGCGAATAGGTTGCCGATACCTCCTTCGATATCCACCCAGCTGTCTGCTTTTGTCGCGCCAGTCTGGTAACTCGTGGCATAGAATTTATCAAGGTGATCCCGCAGGTGCAGCGCCAGTGCTTTCAGCATATTGCCCCGTTGGTGAAAGGTCATTTTCCGTAAGGCAGGGTTACCTGTTTTTCGGGCATAGTCAGCAATGGCTGCAAAATCAAGACCCTTGCTGGTTGCAGCCGCCACCGGTTCTCCTGTCACTGCGTTGTATAATAATTGCCCGTCACCATCTCCTGTTACCCAGCTACCGTTAATATAGTTACCCAGTTTATACATGTATCAATCGTTAGATCCGGAACGAAATTACCTGAAAAGCCAAAAAGCGTCAACAAATGATTTTCGTTCCGGCTTATCTTTGCCAGCACAATAATTCTTTCGTATGAAGAAACTTGTAATACCTTTTATAGCCCTGCTGGTCCTGGCCTGTAACAACTCTTCGGAGAAAAAAGCCGATCCGCTGAAAGCACAAGCGGACAGCCTGGAAAAACAAGTGGAGGAAGGACATAATATTGCCATGCCCAAATCCATGAAGATCCCCAAACTGCAGAAAGCAGCCCAACAGATGATCGATTCGATCGCTGCCCTGCCGGCCAAAGCAAGGGAAGCTGCGGCGCCATTAAAAGCAAAACTGGAGGACCTTGTCAACGAATTGAACTATGCCGACAATGCCATGAATAAATGGATGGCCGAAATGAATTTTGATTCATCGTTGAATGATCTTCAGCAACGGGTGAAATATTTAGCGGAGGAAAAACTCAAGGTGGACAAAGTAAAAGAAGCGGTTCTTACCAGCATTGCCCGGGCAGATTCCCTGCTGAAAGCCAAACTTTAACTGGTCAGCGGCTCCACACCAAATTGTTTTAAGTGATGCAGCGCATGCTTATACAGTAACTGTACATTTTGCTCAAAGTTCAGGTCACCAAAAAAAGGATTACGGATAACCAACCCGGGATCTTTTTCATACGCTTCGAAGAAGTAGATCAGTTCCTGCTGCAGGCCGCCGATAGCAGCTTGTATTGTTTTATAACGCAGCGGTGACGGTTCTTCACTCATGAGCGGGTTTTTGGTATTCTCGCGTAGGGGCTTATCGCTCATCATGAATTCACGCATCCGCTCAAGCTGTTCGGGTGGCGTCATGATCGTGTCGATCTTTAATCGCCCACTGGCATTACGAACAGCATCCCCGGCATAATGTTCGATCATTTGCTGTACACTCATCTTGCCCCAGCGCGGCGGGGTAGAAGGGTCAAGTCGTTGCAAACAGGTAACCAATTTAGTGCGGAGGAAGTTCTCTTTTTCTAAACTCATATGGCAAGCTTTGCGAGAGGCAATTTACGAAAGAGACCTTAACCACAGAATACACAGATTAAATTTCACGGATTACACGGTGATATCTGTGTCTCAATCTGTGGAATCTGTGGTAAAAATTAGTTATTCAGCTTTCGACCTCATTTTTTTATCGATATGGGAGGAAAGCCGCTCAAAGATCTCCTGTATCTCTCCCATTCCGTTCACATTGGCCACTTTCTTTGAGCGGGTGTAATAGTCTGCCACCGGTAAGGTTTCCTTTTTATAAACGGCCTGGCGGTTACGCTGTATGTTTTCATCTGAATCATCACTTCTCCCGGAGGTCTTTCCCCGGAGGACCAGGCGTTTGATCAGTTCTTCCTCATCCACATCCAGGATCAGCACTTTGCCTATCTCTGTTTTCTTTAATTCAAGTAATTTATCCAGGGCTTTGGCCTGTGCCACCGTGCGGGGAAAGCCATCAAATAAAAAACCTTTTGCCCCCTTATGCTGGTCAAAATAAGAATCGACCATACCGATCACAACCTCATCCGGCACCAGTTGTCCCTTATCTATAAAGCTTTTAGCTTCAAGACCTAAGGGTGTTTTATCCTTGATCTCCTGGCGCAGCAAGTTACCCGTGGAAAGATGGACCAGCCCGTATTTTTCTACCAGTTTATCGGATTGCGTACCTTTTCCACAACCGGGAGGACCAAATAATATCAGGTTGAACATAAGCAATTACTACCCTTGGTTAGCCGACAAATATAATATACAGGGGTTAAATTATCCATTCCCTGCCTAAGTTTTAGAATAATTGCCCTTTTATTGTAAAATGGTAAGAAAATACCCTGTCCGCATCCCGACAAACCAGCCAAACCTTGTCGCCGTAAATTTGTTGTATTGGAGTAATAAAAAACAATAATTCAGTAAAAATGCATACTACCAAAAAGAACAACCCGGTCTATTCAACAACAGATACTTCCAGTGTAAACATGACGGAAGAAGAATGGAAAAAGATATTACCGGAAGACATCTATCATATAGCCCGTCAAAAGGGAACGGAAAGGCCCTGGTCCAGCAAATTTGAAAGCTCTAAAGAGATTGGCACTTTCTATTGTGCTGCCTGCGGCAATGCCCTATTTAAAAGTGATACCAAATTTGAAAGTGGCTGCGGCTGGCCAAGTTTTTATGAACCCATTAGTAAAACCAGCATCATCAATACGCCTGACAATACACATGGGATGCATCGCACAGAAGTACAATGTGGTCGTTGTAAGGCCCATCTTGGTCACGTATTCAATGACGGCCCGCCTCCTACCGGGTTACGTTATTGCATCAACGGTGTAGTGCTTGATTTTGAAAAGGCACAGGAAGCGGAGAAGAATTTCAGGAATAACGAACAGGGGAACAAGGAATGATGAACAGATGAAGTGGAACGTACTTCGACATTCTTCATTCCTTGTTCATCTGTTCTTCTGTTCAATATTGATTCACACAAACAGGTCGGTATAAAGTTGCGCTCCGGGTACCACCGAATATTTTCCAAGGTCGGTAATTCCTTCTTTTGCCAGCACCTGCTCATCAACGAATAAATTACCGGTACATTCCACCGAAGGTTGTCGTAATATATAGTAGGCAGCATCGGCCAGTATATCCGGGGTACGGCTCATTTTGGCCAGCATATCTCCACCCAGCAGGTTCCTGACTGCTGCCGTATCAATAGTAGTTTTGGGCCAGAGTGAATTGGCGGCGATCCGGTCTTTCTTCAATTCCTTTGCCCAGCCGATGGTCATCATGCTCATGTTATACTTGGTTATAGTATAAGCAACATGCTTATCAAACCATTTTGGATCAAGATTAAGTGGTGGTGATAAAGTGAGAATATGCGGGTTGAGGGATTTTTTTAAATGAGGGATACAGGCTTTGGTTACAAAAAAAGTACCCCGCACATTGATCGAATGCATCAGGTCAAACCTTTTGGGTTCTGTTTGTTCCGTGGATGTCAACGATATTGCTGAAGCATTATTGACCAACACATCAAGGCCCCCAAATCTTTCAATCGTTTTATCGATCACCTGCTTTACCTGGTCTTCAAAACGTATATCGCATTGTACCGCAAGTGCTTTTCCACCTGCTGCTTCTATTTCTGCCGCCGCGGAAAAAATAGTACCTCCCAACTTTGCATTTTCTTCCACGCTTTTTGCTGCGACCACGATATTCGCTCCTTCTTTGGCAAGCCGGAGTGCAATGGCTTTTCCGATTCCACGGGTGGCGCCGGTAATGAGTATCGTTTTATTGGCAAATGACATAGTTAATTATTTTAAAGTGGTGGTTTGAAGTCTTTGAATTCGGTATTTATTTCTCGCAGCGATCGCAACGGGGCAGCGACGCAACGTGTGTTTTTTCTCCGCGTTCGTTATCCGTGGCGCACGCCGCGAGAAATCTACGCCAACCCCATGAAGATAAAGAAATGCTTCGTTGAACTACTATTCCTGTTTCGTAGGATTACTGCCAGCCCGTATTTTTCTTCAACAAATCCATGCCCGTTGCAGGGCACGGCAGGTTATTTGTGCCAAAGGTATAGTCCCGTTGATGAATCCATATCCTCCGTCCGTAATAACCGGCGGTAACCAACAGAAACCAACTACTTGAGCGGAAACCGTACCCGACTCAACGTAATTAAAAGGATGTTTCCTTACTCGGAGCGTCCTTTTACTTTTTTAAAACTCTGGCAATACAGGTTTGGTCTGAACGATATCGTCGATACGTTGCATAACTCCGGCATCCAGTTTTGCCACAGCTTCCAGTGCCTGCAGGTTTTCCAGTAACTGTTCTTTCCTC
>JANMKG010000043.1:0-7264 GCA_031371915.1 Chitinophagaceae bacterium
AACCTGTCACTCAGCGGTGGGAAAAATAAATACCGCTATTTTCTTTCGCTCGGCTACCTGAATGAAAATGGAATACTGATCGATAATAAATACACACGTTATACGGCCCGCTATAATCATGAATTTACAGTCACATCAAAATTCAAGATCGGGAATAACATCGGGTTTTCTCATTATGTTTCGGAGAACAAACCCTACAGTTTATTTACAACTGCTTATATCGCGGCGCCTATTTTTGATGCTGTCAACCCTGATGGAAGTTATGGAAACACCGGTACCCCCATCAGCAATGTAGGTAATCCCTATGCTACGCTGAAAACAACCAATGACCGCAGCTATGGGAACCGCCTGCAAACAACACTCTGGGGCGAGTACCAGTTAATGAAGGGACTTAGTTTCAGGTCACAGTTTGGTATCGACCTTGAACAGAACAATGGGTGGAATTATACTCCTGCATATAAAACATTCCTCCCTTCAGGAGCCGAAGGCGCCCAGCACAATGACATGGCGGATCTTTCTTTTTCGCGTGACAGCATTTATCAGTGGGTCTGGGATAATTATCTCACCTATGAAAGGAAATTCGCTAAAGAGCATGACCTACGTCTTACACTGGGGCATACCGCGGAGCGGCGGAACGGGTGGAGTGACAGGGCGGTGATCGGCAACAAGGACATCCCGAATAATAAGGAAGCCTGGCAACTAAATTTTAAAGACACCGCCAACGGCCAGCAAAATTTCCGGGATCCTATTGGAATTTATTTCCGTCGGGAATCTTATTTTATCAGGGCCAATTATAAATTTAAGGACCGGTACCTGCTGAATGCTACATTCCGCAGGGATGCGAACAGCAATTTCCCAAAAAATAAACGCTGGGGTAATTTCCCTTCCGTTGGGATTGGCTGGGTGATCAGCAGTGAAAAATTTATGGCGGACCAGAAACTTTTTAATAACCTCAAACTAAGAGCAAGTTTTGGTTTAGTGGGTAATGATGCCATTCGCCCGGGTGCGTTTGACTTGCGGCCACAGGAAAGACTCTATGCCTATTTTGGAACCAACAGGGTTGATGGTGCGATCGTTACCGGGATAGTTGACCCTAACCTTCAGTGGGAAGTAGTGAAAGAGATCGATGCCGGTATTGAATTCGCTGTATTGGATAATAAACTGAGCGGCGAATTTGATTTTTATCATAAAGTAGCTAAAGACGCATTGTTCACGATACCTTATGCTTCCCTGGGTTTTGGAAATTCTTTCCTCACGAACGCGGCTGAAATCGCGAATACAGGAGTAGAGCTCTCCCTGCAATGGAATAAAAAGGTCAGTCCAAAATTTAATTATTCCATCCGCGGGAATATTACTTATAATAAAAACGAGGTAAAGAATGTAGGTATCGGCAGGGCGCTTAATTTTGGCGGCTTGGGCAACGGGTGGACCGCGACTCAAACCCTTGTAGGGCAACCGATCGGCTCGTTTTGGGTCTACCGTACAGACGGGATCTTCCAGAATACTAATGAGATCAATGCCTATCCTCATATCATAACCGCTGTCCCCGGTGATCTTAAGATCATTGATAAAAATGGTGATGGGGTCATCGACAATCTTGACAGGGAACATGTGGGCTCTTACCAGCCAAAGGTCTACTATGGTCTTAGCGGTTCTGCAAACTGGAAACAGTTTGATTTTAGCATGGATATTGTTGGGGTTGCTGGTAATAAAGTATACAACGGGAAAAAGGGACTCCGCTTCGGAAGTAACTATAATATAGAATTCGACGTGGCCAATAACAGGTGGACACCGGGGAGTAACAATAATAAGTACCCCGGCGCCAGCAACGTCACACCGTATCCCACCGACTATTTTATTGAATCAGGTGCTTATACGCGGATCAATAATATTACAGCGGGGTATACTTTCCCTACAATGAAACCCTGGAAACGGATCGAAAGACTGAGGGTATTTGCGAGTGCACAGAATCCTTACATTCATACTAAATACACCGGATTTACGCCGGAATTACCGGGTAACCAAAATGAAGCCGGTATTGAATTGAATGTATATCCTATATCGGCATCTTATTTATTAGGCGTGAATGTTCAATTTAAATAACTTAATATATATGAAATACAGGTTTGCCAACATACTACTGCCTGTTTCCCTGGTATTGCTGCTTACGGTTATTTCCTGCGGCAAGAAATTCCTGGATGAACCGCCCAGGGGAGCCACGATCAATGACCTGCTCAATAACCCCCAGGATGGGGCACAGCGTATCATCGGCGCGGTGTATAACAGGTTATACGACTGGGAAACACATTCCTTTTCCTGGATCGGTATCTCCAGCATTACATCAGACGATGCCGATAAAGGAAGTTCACCCGGTGATGGTGGTGGCGATAAGGTCGAGCTCGACGGCTGGCTGATATCACCTACCAATATTTCCTTTAATGAAGTATGGGAAGGAAATTTTGAAGGCATCGGCCGGGCCTGTTATGCGATAAAATTTTTAAATGAAATGAGTTTGCCGCCGGGAGATAAAGATCGTTATATAGGGGAAGCAAAATTTTTACGGGCGTACTATTACTGGAACCTGATCCGGGTATTTGGTGGTGTACCCAAAATTGACCACGTACTGACTTCGCAGGCGGATATCGAGACCGCGAGTGTTCGTGCATCTGCCGCTGATATTTATGCCTTTATAGAAAGCGACCTCACCGACGCTGCCACTAAACTACCGGCAGTAATTCCCGTAGCAGAAAGAGGCAGGGCTTCAAAAGGCGCGGCACAGGCTTTGCTGGCTAAAGTGTACCTGTACCAAAGCAAATGGGCACAGGCCAAAGGGATGTGTGATGTCATCATCGGTTCAGGTCAGTATTCTTTATTAAACAATTATGCTATGATCTGGCGTGAAGCCGGGGAATTCTCGTCTGAATCGATCTGGGAAGTCAACGCGATAGCGGATAATCCTCCAAAGGGGATTCAACAATATACCGAGGTGCAGGGGATGCGCGGTTCCGGAGCCGGGGATTTTGGCTGGGGATTCAATACCCCATCCCAGGACCTGGTGAATGCATATGAACCCGGGGACCAGCGAAAAGCAGGGACTATTTTATTTTCGGGTTCAACCCTCTGGGATGGTTTTGTTACCAGCAATACATTGCCTAATCCTTATTATAATTACAAAGCCTATGTAAGCCGTACAGCGGAATCGTATTTTGACAGGGGCCAGTCAAACAAAAACCTTCGCGTTTGCAGATACGGAGAGATATTATTAATAAAAGCCGAAGTAGAAAATGAACTGAATGATACCACTGCTTCTAAAATTGCACTTAACCAGTTGCGTCAACGGGCGGGATTACAACCAGTGAACGCGATCAGTAAGAACAGTATGCGGGACAAAGTATATAAAGAAAGAAGAGTGGAAATGGCATTTGAACATGATCGTATGTTTGACTTACGAAGAACAGGAAGAGCAGCGGCTGTATTACAGGCATTGGGTAAGCCTTATGTTTCGCCCAAGCACGACCTTTTCCCTATCCCACAGCGCCAGGTAGACCTGAGTGGCAACAGGATAACACAAAACCCAGGCTATTGATAAAAAATTAATTAGCTTGATATAAAAACCGGATCAATTATTTATAATTACACTGTCTAAAATATATATGCGGCAGTAATTTTTTTTAAAACTATAAAATCAAATAAGATGCAAAAAAGAACAATTAAACCGATTCTGCAATTTCTCACACTGGGAGGAATTTTTTCCGTGCTTGTTGCCGGCAACTGTAACAAAAACAATGATGTTCCTCTTCCACCTATTGGGGGCTATAATAATTCCAATGAAGTAGCTGCTGCCAGCCTCAAAGCCTATTGGCCGCTTGATGGTAACGGAACAGAAAGCAAATCCGGTACCCTTCCTACATCCAGCTCAGGTGTAACCTATGCTACGGGTGGCGTTAAAGGACAGGCAGCAACCTTTGCCAATGGATATATCTATTATGCCGCCCCGGTGGGTGGTGCATTGGTTTCCAACCAGCCCTTTACAGTAAGTGCATGGGTACAGGCATCGAATACTGCTATACCTGGTGGTGTACCCCCGGCCAACAATCATCCCTGGCAATATTTCCAGATGGCACGTCCCGGCCAGTTATTCGGAGATATCAACCTGCTTCTCGAAGCGGGCCAGTATAACACAACTTCCGATACGATGTCTATAAAATCAATTTATAGCAATGCAGGCGGACTCCAGGACAATATCAATAACTACGGCATCCCTGGCACTGAATATAAAGTGGTTAAAAAAGCTGGCAACGGCAAGTGGATGCACATCGTAACTACCTATAATCCTGCTGGTGGTACCGGGGCACAAAGTATTTTCAGGATCTATTGTGACAGTGCCCTGGTAAGTAATATCAACTTTGAGAACAGGGGCGCCAATTCTTTTGTTTATACAGCCCATGAGATCATCATCGGTGGATGGTATAATAATATACCCGGCAAAACAGTATCTGCTGATGCGTGGACAACACCGTTTACAGGTAAAATAGACGAGATAAGAGTTTACAATAAACTCTTAACAGACGCTGAGATCGTTGCGCTGTATCAATTAGGAAAAGCAGGCAGGTAATATGTTGATCTGACTGGAACGGGGCTGTAACACGGCCCCGTTTTTTTCGCTTTTATCATTAAATTTTTTTTGAATGCTGAGCAGAAGAATCTATTGTGTTGTTGCCGTACTCCTCCTGGTTATTTCCTGTAAGAAAAAGGATGCTGTTCCTCCTGCGCCGGCAGCACTCCAATTGATCAGTGCACAAGTGGATAATAAAGTCGCTGCCGCGATCTATTATGATACCCGTATCAATCCTGTTTTAAAACTGGTATTTAATAACGCGGTAAACAGGTCAACTGTTGCCGGTAATGTTACCCTTCTCGAGAATGGTGTAACAACAATACCAGTGAATTATTCCTATGAAAAAAATGACAGTGTAATTGTTGTTAGCCCGACGGCCTCCTTAAAATATTTAACCCGGTATTTTCTCCGGGTTATGCCTGACCTCGCTTCGGTCAAGAACGGTCTTGTCGGTACAACATTAAATACACAGTTCATCACCTCGATGGATTCGTCGGATAAATTTCCCCGTATTCCCGATAATCAATTACTGGATACGGTCCAGCGCAGGACTTTCCGTTATTTCTGGGAATTTGGGCATCCCGTCAGCGGGATGGCACGTGAACGTAATTCAAGTGGGGACGTAGTAACTACCGGTGGGACTGGTTTTGGCGTTATGTCGATCGTTGCAGCCGTCAACAGGAATTTTATCACAAGGACAGAAGGCCGCGACCGTGTTTTAAAGATCACCAATTTCCTGCTGAACAATTGTACCCGTTACCATGGAGCATTTGCACATTGGATCAATGGTGTAAGTGGCGTTACAGTTCCTTTTAGTACCAATGATAATGGAGCTGACCTGGTAGAAACATCTTATTTAGTAAATGGCCTGCTGACGGCCCGTGAATATTTCAATACTGCGGATGCTGTTGAAACAGATCTGCGCAATAAGATCAACAGTATCTGGAATGCGGTGGAATGGACTTGGTTCCGTCAAAACAATCAAAATGTATTATACTGGCATTGGAGCCCTACACAAAACTGGCTCATCAACCAGCAGATCCGCGGATGGAATGAAGCGCTGATCGTTTATATCCTTGCCTCCTCCTCGCTCACGAACCCGATCCCCAAAATTGTATACGATAATGGCTGGGCCAGCAATGGTGGCATACGTAATAACAATACTTACTACGGCTACCAGTTACCCCTTGGACCTTCCAACGGCGGACCGCTGTTTTTAGCTCACTATACTTTCACCGGTGTGAATCCCAATGGGCTGGTGGATGCCTATGCCAATTACCAAACACAAACCACTAATCACACCAGGATCAATTACGAATACTGTAAAGCTAATCCCCGCGGGTATTATGGATACAGTAATTTATGCTGGGGGCTCACCGCCAGCGATATTCCTACAGGTTATGGCGTTAACGAACCGAATAATGACAGGGGTGTGATCAGCCCAACGGCGGCTTTATCCTCCATGCCTTATACGCCCACGGAATCCATGAATGCATTGAAATTCTTTTATTATACACTGGGCGATAAATTGTGGGGTTCCTATGGATTTTACGATGCGTTTAGTTTAAAAGATCTTTGGTTCGCCAATTCGACACTCGCGATCGACCAGGGTCCCATTATGATCATGATAGAGAATTACCGTAGCTCTTTGTTGTGGAACCTGTTTACCGGGGCACCGGAAATAAAGAATGGAATGAGAGCGCTTGGCTTTACCGCGCCTTATTTGTAAAAGGCGGATCTTTCAATCGTAATTAATTGCGTTATGAGAAAAATGTTCCCGGCTTTATTTTTCTTCCTGGTTGTAACGGGATGTAAACCGGGTAAAACATCAGCGGATAAAAAAAAGGGACCGGCTTCTCTTGATGATACTGCCTTGTTCAGGCTGGTACAGCAGCAGACCTTTGAATATTTCCACGAAGGAGCAGAACCTGTTAGCGGGATGGCGAGGGAACGTTTCCATACCGACAATATCTATCCGCAGAATGATAAGAATATTGTAACAAGCGGCGGGTCGGGATTTGGTGTAATGGCCCTGTTGGCAGGAATTGAAAGAGGATTTATTACCCGCGATGAGGGCAGAAAACAACTGGAAAAGATCCTTCACTTTTTAGAAACAGCCGATCGTTTTCATGGTGTATGGCCCCACTGGTGGAATGGTGAAACCGGTAAAACAAAACCCTTTAGTAAATATGATGATGGGGGAGACCTGGTAGAAACATCGTACCTGCTCCAGGGACTGCTCTGTGCCCGTCAGTATTTTAAAGAAGGAACTACGGAAGAAAAAAACCTGGCTGATCGTATTGACAAACTCTGGAAAGAGGTGGAGTTTGACTGGTACCGCAACGGCAAAAATGTATTGTACTGGCACTGGAGTTCGAACTACGGTTGGAAAATGAATTTTCCTGTGCAGGGATATAATGAATGTCTCATCATTTATGTATTGGCTGCTTCTTCCCCTACACACCCGGTACCTGCTGAAGTGTACCACGAAGGCTGGGCGGATAATGGAAAGATCAAGCAAACATCTTCCTATGGGGGGCATACCTTACATATGCGTTACCAGGGAAACCCTCCACAGGGAGGTCCTTTGTTCTGGTCACAATATTCTTATCTTGGTCTTGATCCGGGAGGATTAAAAGATAAGTA
>JANMKG010000049.1:0-4138 GCA_031371915.1 Chitinophagaceae bacterium
ACTTCTCATTTAGCTTATCAATCGCTTTTACCTGCTGTGCCTTATCATCATTTCTAACCGCGAGATCTTTGCCGGCAATATCGTTGATCGCCTGCCCGCTGTTGCAGGCATCAAAAATCAACACCCGTTTCTGGGCCTTGATGTTTTCAGGTTTCATCCACTCTACCAGTTCTGCCGTACTGATGCCCACGTCTTTTACGGCATCGGTAGTAGAAAGAGTGGAAGCATCAGCGGATAAAAAATAGAATTGTTTTTTGTCTGCTTCCCCTGCCTGTCCGGCAGGCAAGCCCGCCATCACTCCATGACCTGCAAAGAAGATCAGTAAAATATCATTAGCGGTGGCTTTCTTTCCTATTTCTTCCAGGGTTTTTTGAATACTTTTCTTTTCCGGTAACAGGTAATGCGCTGTAGCCGTGGTCAGGTTGTACATAAACACATGGTCTTTACCATCGGTATTCAGGAGTTTTTTTGCAGCATTGGAAATAGCGGCCGAAATATCGGTAGCGTCTTTGGCCGCGTATTTTAGATCAAGCTCATCGCCCTTGTAATCGCTGACACCCACCATGACCGCATAGAGATTGGGTGGGGTGCCGGGTTTTTGGGTATTGGCTTCGTTTATTCTTAAACCACGGGAAGAAATGGCATTATCCGATGTATAGGCTTTTACGGTAACCTGGTTCTCTGCCCCGGCAATAAAGTAAGGTGCCAGTTCTTCTTTCGGGATGACTAATTCATATACACCGCCGTTCTTTTTTAATTGCCCTGGTTTATAAGTTTTAGTGGGATTACCATTTATTGAAAGAATGGTTTCACCCAAACCACCCCTGCGGGGAGTGATTTTAAAATAATATTCACCGGATTTGCTGCTGCCATCTTCAATGACCGGTGTAAGACCACAGATATTTAATTCATCCAGTGTTTTAGCATTAATGCTGTCACCTTTCATTATTCTTTCGGCAAGATTGGGTACCCAGAGCTGGTCTTTTGCCTGGTCCAGGTCTATTATTTCGTTTCCGCACGCATAGTAAAGTAACCTGCGGGACAGTTCTGTACCATCAAATCTTTTCTTGGCATCTACCACCAGGTAATTTACAGGATCAACAGAAATATAACTATAAAGAAGTTGCCTGTTGTTAAAATCATAAATATCACATTTCCCTTCATTATTTACAATCATGTACTTGCCATCACCGGAGAAGCTAAATTGTTTTCCCGGTATGGTAAATTCCGGGTTGAAAGTTTTACCATTTAAAACATGTATCACTGCATTCATATCAGCCACCAGGAGAAATTTATCATCCAAACTAAACTGGACGTCTTCTATCCCTTTACTCCCATACCTGTCAGGTGTCACTTTTAAAATAGTGGTATATCGCCAGGTCTTTTTTTCAATATCCCATACAAGTAATGTAATGTCTTTCTCATCTCCCGCAAATACAAGCGTTTTTTCGTCAGCAGAGAAAGCGATACTATAGTCCTGGGTAAATTCACTTAAAGGCATTGTTTCAAAACTAAAATTATTTTCCTGCAAGGAATCTTTCAGAATGATTTCGCGATAGGGAATTATTTCAATGCTATACCTGCCACTTTTACTTTCTTTTGTAAGAAGTTTTTTAAAACTTTTAGGAGTGTAATAAGAGGCAGGAACCAGTGAATACCCTGTGATTTTGTCTGGATCATTCAGGTCATAGACAGGAACAGAATCATAAATAAGTTTTGTCAGGATTATATTTCCTTTCCTGGAAAAATAAGCTGGATTGGTTTCCGGGTACTGGTGATAGAATGTTTGAAGGAGCTTTCCGGATGCTGCATCCCAGAGCCGGGCTGTTGAATCATAGGAATTAGTTAATATATTTTTTCCATCTTTACTAAAAGCCGCATAAGCTACCTGGCCCTTATGTTCAAGTTGATAGGCTGTTTGTCCATTGCCAACAAAAGAAACTTTTACAATTTTATTAGCCCCTCCAATCAGCATTTTAGTGCCATCAGGGCTTATCCCGCTTATCGTGATATTTTCTGCATGTGTTTGATACGTCTGGACAATTTTCTGAGCTTTAATGTCCCATAACTGTATGGCTCCATTTTCATTAAATTCAGTAAGTAAATAGTTGCCATCCCGGCTGATATCAGACCTGTTCAAATAATTATTGTCAATCCTGTAGGATTTTGAAAAATCCTTATTGTTCCAGAGATAACTCATCGTCCAGAAATAGTTACCCGAGTCATCAATATTCATGTTTGTAAAAGTTAACAGACGGGCCGGAATTTGATAAGGCGCTGTTCCTTTTATTATTTTATAATGATCCGTTCCATCTTTATCCTGTTCCATCGTAGTATCGGTCCCGGAGCGTATGGTATCAATTATAAATAAAGGTTTATATTTTTCAAAATCCCAGAAGATGGTCTTTTCACTATTCAGGATATTATTGGTTATTAAAAATTTATTGTTGGAGCTTAGGAAAACCGACAGGATCGGTTCTTTGGTTATAGTGGAAACCGGGAAAGTATTTTTTAATCCTATTTTTTGAATTCCTTTATCAGTTACTACGACCAGGTTGAGTTTGTCATAGGAAAAAAAGCAGGCAACAGGTATTCCGTCTGGTTTTTTTTGTGTAATGATTTTGCCGCTTTCTATTTCCCGGATAGTAATAAAATCGCCGGCAATGGCAACCCATTTATTATCACTGCTGACAGCAACCTTTAATGTGCTCCTGGTAATATCGAAACTAAAAGCAACATGATCAGTATACTCATATTCCGTAACCAATGTTGCCAGGTTAACTTGTTTTACATTTCCATTATATGCTGTTAAAAACAGTCTTTTGCCATCCGGTGAAAACAAACTATACCTTACATGATCGAATTTCGCCAATTGAACATAAGCCGGGACAGACCAGATAACAACAGAAGAATCTGTTCCGACAGCAATAAATTTACTGTCGTTGCTGAAAAAAGCATAAATAATATCAATGTCATTGCTACCGAGACTCCGGATTTTTTTTCCCGTGAAGGTTTCCCATACGTTTACTACCTTATCAGCGCCACCTGTCAGGACATATTGGCCATCGGGACTAAACCGGGCGGTTCTTACAGTCTCAGTATGCCCAACCGGCAATACAAGTTCCGGTTGCTGTGCAATCAGCTGCAGGCAACTAAAAAAGCAGATCCATAAAGACAGGAGATATGGTTTGCTACGGAGCATGATGAACCTTTCTGAAAAATTACCACTATAAATTGATCTCTTCAATACCCTGTAGAGGGTATGGTTATTTATTGCGGGCAGCCCATTCAACTGCTTGGGCGGCAATGGATTTGACCCGTGAAGTGGGTAATCAGTTATTGAAGGCGGCCAGCCCGCTGCATTAGTTAATGAAGCATACCCGGCTTACTCTTTTACCACGCTTTTCTCCACCGGTATCAATATAAAATCACTTTCCGGGTTATCCTTTCCAAAACCATCCCGCTGCGGTGAGATCTTTAATGTTTCCGTTTCATTCATACTGGCTGTCTGCAGCACCGAGAAAATACTGGATAAGGTAACGATACCGTTCGAATTATTTCCCCGGGCTCTTAATACCTGGAGCAGCAGATTGGCAAAAGGGGAATGATCACCGGGCTTACCATCAAAAGCTTCATCCGTACCTACGGAAGAGAGAAATTTCCTGCAGGTAAATTGTGATTGATCAACTAGGAACTGGCGGACATTCCTGTTAGTCATTGTCTTTACAGGGTCGCTTCTTTTCTGGTTGAAAGTACCTCCATGACAAACATCGAGCATGACCAGGATCTGCCGGGCTGGTATCTTATTGATCATTTTCTGGAGCTTGATATATTGTATATAACTATTTCTTGTGAGATCCCCGTCTCTTGGTTTTGAATCGGCACAGACGATAAAGCCATCATCCAGCATTTCCGTTTCCATATCACCATGCCCGGCAAAATAGAGGATGAGCTGGTCATCCGGCTGGAGGGTTCGGTAGTATTCACCAATGGCTTTATAGATGGTATCCATGGGCTTGTCTTCCAGCAGCTGAACCTCGAATCCATAATCCTGTGCCAGTTCGTCCCTGACTGCTCTTGCATCATTAACAGCATTGGGGAGTTTTTTCCATCCTCCTGAATAATTATCGGTACCAAC
>JANMKG010000057.1:0-22046 GCA_031371915.1 Chitinophagaceae bacterium
CTGATTATGAGACCGACTTGCAAAAAGAACTGGGTGGCAGCGAATGGCCTGAATGGTACCAGCAATTCAAAAGTCTTATAAGGTACTCAGAAAGAGAGATACTTAAACAAGTACTGTAGCTTTAAGGAACAGGCATCCGCAAAAGTAAATGATCTAACGGGCCCGGTGTCAGGTTGCCATCTTTGCTTTAATTGCAGCAAGGCCCTTTAGTGTTTCATCACTGTTGTTTTTAAATGCGCCCATTTTGTTGGAATCAAAATAATATTTCTCGCCGGCGGCTGTTGTAACCGAGAACCATTTCAGCTTGCGCCAGTCGGCCTCGGCCTGGACGGTACAGGTGCTGAGGTCAAAAGATACAGGCGGCCCGGTCGGACTGGCCTTATAATACAGGGTCTTTCCAACGAGGTACAAGGCGCCATAGGAGTCAAAGAACTTAAAAGAGTTCTTATATCTTTTGGCGGAGGCATAGTGATACAGGGCTGCATACTCCATCGGCTCAGTAATGGTTTTCAGGATCTTATTGTACTTCTGCTCTTTGGCAAAGAAACTAAATACGACCACCAGTAGACCGATGATGGCGCCAATAATTGCTCCTTCTAACATATAGGTTGGTTTTAGTTGATAGATAATTGATTCCTCAAAGCCCTGCCAGCTCTTGCACCGGTATGTTTTTCATTATCCACGGTCAGCACGCCGTTGACGATCACGTAATGAAAACCTTTGGAATAAGAATGGGGTTTGTCAAATGTTGAAACATCCTGTACTTCCTTTTCATCAAAGATGACAATATCGGCAGCATAACCTTCGCGGATCAGGCCCCTGTCTTTCAGCTGGAATTTTTGTGCCGGTAGGGAGGTCATCCGGCGAATAGCTTCTTCGAGGGTCAGCACTTTTTCGTCACGAACATATTTTGCCAGTACCCGGGCATTGGTCCCGTATCCTCTTGGGTGCGGCATTCCAAATCCAAAACTCCGGATAGTGGCATCACTGGCAAACATATTAAAAGGATATTGCATGATACGTTTGATATCCTCTTCGCTCATGCCATGAAATACAGCGCTGGCACCCCCGTTGATCATGATATCGATCACCGTAAGGGCTTCTTCCTTTGCTTTGTGCTTTCTTCCCTTCATCAGGTTGATCTGCTCGATGCTTTTACCATTGTAAGAGGTATCAGGAGAATAATACGCAACTACAGCATAACTAAAATGTTTCAGTTTTCTTTTTTTTAGTCTTTCCAGCATGGAACTGGTGACATATTTCCGGGTGTCCGGGCGTTCCAGTCTTGCCCGGATAGAATCCTGCCCGTCGGCCAGTATTTCATCAGGGATCAGCGTACTGATCGATGTGCTGCTGGCGGTATAAGGATATTGATCGATGGTTACTTCGATGCCTTCTTTCCGGGCGGCTTCGATCATTGGTACTGTTTCTTTACTTCTTCCCCAGTTCTGTTGCCCGCTGAGTTTAAAATGCGAGATCTCCACGGGGATCTTTGCTTCCCGGCCGATGGTCAGCGCTTCTTCGATCGCATAGGTTACACTATCCCCTTCATCGCGCATATGCGAAGCATACACGCCGTTGTATTTGGCAGCGATCTTTGCCAGGTCAACGATCTCGGGTGTTTTGGTAAAAGTGCCGGGTATATAAATAAGACCTGTTGACAAACCAACAGCGCCGTCTCTCATGGCTTTATCAACGATCGCTTCCATTTGTTTCATCTCGCCGGGGGTAGCATCGCGGTTGGCCCTGCCCATCACTGCTTTGCGGATATCATTATGACCTACGAGGGTAGCGACATTAATGGAAAGTTTTAAAGAATCCACCCAGTTAAGGTATTTACCGATGTCGATGTTTGAGGAACCGCAGTTACCGGTAATACAGGTGGTCACCCCATCCAAAATAAAATTCGTGGCATTCGGATCGCTTTTCTCATCGCCTTCAAGGTGTGTGTGTACATCAATAAAACCAGGGGCAACGATCAATCCTTTAGCATCAATTGTTTTTCGCGCTGTCATATTCAATTCTCTTCCAACCCGGGTGATCCTCCCGTCTTTCACGGCAATACTTCCATAATACCAGCTATTGCCGGTGCCATCAATGATCTTCCCGTTGATAATAAGGATATCACACCCGCTAGCCATCGGGTCCTGGGCAGCGAGAGCAGAGGGAAAAATAAAGATCAAAAGCCATCTTTTCATGTACTCAAGTTACAGAATATTGCAGGACGACGATTGTTAATTGAAGATCAGGCGGACGATGTATCGATTTTTTTCTTCCTCATCGGCTGCCATTTTTTATAGGTAGCGCTTCGCCACAACCATTCAAGGGGGCCGAAATTGAAATAGCGGAGCCAGATCGTACTAAGCATAATCTGGATGATAAAAAACCCAATACCCAGGATCGTGAACCAGAACGGACCCACCTGTCCTGCATACCCCAGGCCGGGCCCGAGAAATACAAAATTGCCAACGAGCGACTGAAGGATATAATTACTAAAAGCCATTTTACCGACAGGGGCCAGCACCGATAATATTTTTTTACCGGCTGATGTTTGGTAACTCAGCATGAACAAGGCAACATATACCATGGCCAGTTCCGCGACACCGAATGCATAAGCGATCGTTTCGTAAAACCCGTTTATTTTCAGGTTGAAATAATCCCCTTCAAAATATGACATATAATGCGCCAGGAAATAATTAGCGGGCAGCCCGACCACAAGACCGATCCCGATCACCCAATAGAGTAATTTTTTATGTTGCAAGATGTTTTTATAAAAATCAGAACGACCGACTACATAACCGATCATGAACATACCCAGTACTTTGGGGATGCGGCTGACAAAAAACAAATAGGCATAGCGGTAAAAGAAACCGGCCATATTGCCTTTTAATATATCAAACCAGGAGGCGTGTTTCATTGCTTCAAAATATTCTGCATCACTTTTAATATCCTGCAGTTTGGGATTCAACTTTACATCCGCCCACATACCAAGGTCCCTTAATTTTTGAGCCGGGTAATTCAAGTCGGGAAAAGTCATTTTCAGCCAATACAATAAAATGGGAGAAAACACCAGCAGTACGCCTGTTATCAACAATGTTTTATTGGAAAACTTCCGTAACGGGAGCAATAAAAACCCGAGCAGGGCATAGAAGAAAACAATATCACCCGGCCAGATCATTAAATGAATAAAGCCGAGGAGCAACATGAAGCCCAGTCTTCTCCTGACAGTTGGCGCCGCATTGATACCTTTTGCCATTCCTCTTTTTATCTGCAGGGCGATGCCCCAGCCAAACAATAAACTGAAAATGGAATAAAATTTCCCTTCAATGAACATATGATGAAGGAAGCTGACGTAATGATCCAGTTTTGGTACCAGCAAGGGCCCGGTTATAGGGGCATCTGCACTATACCCGCTAAACCCGCTTCCCAGGTTGGCGATAAAAATCCCGAGAATGGCAAACCCACGGAGGACATCCATGAAAGTTTCTCTTTCATTTGCCTGTACAGGCAACAACGAATCTTGATTCATAAGCAGTAGTAAAGAATGATCCAATCACACCGGGAACAGCAGCGAAAAGCTTATAATAGAGTACGGGAAAGATGATTATTAATTTAAATGTACAAATTCAAATGCATAACCGTAGAAAATATTTCCCGGAATGAACCATGCTTGTTATCTACAAGCCCCGGTTTTATGGCATGATATTTTAAGTATAAGCACTGTTAACGAGACCTCTTAATTTTAAAATAATAAGCTATGAAAAAGATTGGATTATTGCTGGCAGCAGCTGCTGCGTATGGCGCGTACCGTGTTTCTAAAATGACCCCGGAAGAAAAGAACAGCCTCAAAACAAAAGGCAAGGATTTCCTGAATAAAAACCTTGGCGGGCTAAACGATTTAATGGCTAAGAAAAAATCAACAGTGAACGGAAGCGGTTTTTAATTATCGCCAATGATCAGGTTGTAAAAAAAGAGTTGTTTCGGCAGCTCTTTTTTTTGTTGTAACTAGTCCTCTTTGCTTCCTTTTTCTCCTACGAACCAATGTTCCTTATTTTTGAATAATACGTTAAACGTGGTCAGTGACCCATAGCAACGGGTAATGTATTGCTGGATATTGATTTTCTCTTCGCCGCTGAGCGTCTTATTGCTGTTTATATTTTGTTCGAGCACCCGCAACCGGTCCCGTAGCATCACAACTTTGTGAAAAAAGTCATCAATAGGGATCTCTTTGGGTTTTAAACTCTTATCAGCCGGTTGGAGTAGCATCATCCCCTTGATCCATTTGTCTCCCAGCGGTACATTTTCGGTAAGACCACCCCAGAGACGCAATATCTTGAGTAGCGATCTTTCCACTTCACTGGTTGTTTCAACTTCCAGACTTACATTCTCCGGGATGATATCATCGAGCTTATCATCTGTTTTGTCGATCTCCTTGATACCATGGTTGATAAATGAAACCAGGTAGCTGGCGTATTTGATCCCCACGATCACACCGGGGCCATATAAGGTATGCTGTAAGCGGGTGCCAATACCAAGAGTGGTTTGTTCCATAAAAAATTATTTCAGGTGATATAATCCCATCAATAGTACAATAATTTCTTTTGCATTGGCAATAGCTTTATTGTAGAAAGATACCAGGGAAGTTAGTTTCCAACGACGAAATGTAACCTGATTCAGCAATTCATCTATTAATTTTGATGAACCTTGTTGTATGGGTAGTTGAATAGCTACCAGGGAATCTACCCTGGCGGAGAGGGACTGTGTACTATCCTCGGTTCTGGTCGCCGCGAACAACCTGAAATACTGGTTTTCTACTATATGGCTGCATATTTCCATTATTTTATCCCTATAAATAATATCTACCTGGTTATTGCCGCTGAGGGCAGTTTCAAAAGCATAATACTCACTGATCTTATTTACTAACTCACTCTGGAAATAGCGCAAATTTCCTGATTGCACCATTTGATTAATGGTTGATTTATTCCAATCTATCCGGTATGAATTCGAAATAACAGTATTGTAATAATAGAAGGTTCCGGGTATAAAGTCTGTAGTAGCCGGAGTAACGGTAGTTACCAATAGACTATCCATCGAAGAAATGATGAATTGGGTCTGTATAAGTCCCTGGCGTAGCTCAGCAGTATCAAGCCGAAGATCAGCAAGCAGGCTTTTAGCATACTGTTTAGCGCGCTGACGTTCTACAATATGCTCCCGCTGGTTTTCTGCCATAAATCCGCAAAACACAGCGAGGAACAACATCAAAAACTCCCATAAATAATGTGTCCATTTTTTTCTTGCAGTGTGGGTATGTGAATGAACTTCCATATAGTTTATCGGCTTTTGTTTGCTGTTTTTTTACGCCGTGTCGCAAAAACAGCCAGCAGCATTTTTTTATTCCCCGGGATGATAACTTCTTTCCACATGTTTTAATACATCTTCTTTATAAAACAACACCTCTTTAAATTCACCTTTGCTGTACATTAATCCCTGGTCAAAAAAATGTTTTGAGTTTTCATTACCACTTTCGCCACCGGCCAGCAAGGATCTTGCTTTTATCTTTTTGCCAAACTCAACAGCACAGATAAAACTGTTACCGTCCACACCGTATCTTTTTTTGGTGCCAGGGAATGTTCGACTGCTGTAAGAAGGCAGCATGCCCCAGGTGGAAGATACAAAGCCGACAGGTATACTGGGCTGACTGTCGTCGAATTTATGGTCGATATCGGAAGAGATCCGTTGAAAACGGTTAACCTCGCCCCAGGGTATATTCCATTTGCCATATTTCTTTTCCAGCTCTTTTAATACTTCGACCACGGTGAAAGAAATATCAGCAGGTAAATGGGAGGAGAATTCTTTTGTTTTTTCCACGAAACCAGCCTTTTCATTGCCCGGAACTTTTACCTGGCTGATCGCAGGAAGCATTTTTTCACCTAAATGTACAGCGAGGGTGGTGGCCACAGAATTCTCGCTGCATTTATAATCCCATTGCTGCAAGATGGTCATAGCCTGGCAGAATAATTCTGAATTGGCACTGGGCAGGTCCGATAACTCGCAACGACGGATTAGTGCAGGTATTAATACCTCGAATGCGTCCAATCTTGTATCATACCCGGCTTTAATGACCTTTTCAACGGTATATTTATTTTCTTCACCCAACACCCTCACCGCATTTATTCCCCGGAAATTCTCTTCATCAGGCGCCATATAGGAAGGATAGTCCTTCTGTTTAGGACTGTTACTACCCGCCACGGTATAGGGAGTGGAATTACAATTCTGCAACCACCCATTAACCGGGTTAATACTATGAACGACCTGGTCGGTTGTATGATATCCTTTCCATTCGGTAGCGGCAATTGATCCGTCCACCGGGTTTGCCCAATCGTATTTTGTATTTCTTACCGGTATGCGGTTGCCATGCCAGTATCCAATATTCCCTTCCGCGTCGGCATAGACCGTATTGTTGGAGATATTTCCTTTGAGATCAAGGGTCTTTTTAAAATCGGCAAAACTGCCGGCTTTATTCCGCAGCCAGCATTGTAACAAACCATTCATGAGGCGATTGTCTGCCCGCACGCTAAGGTATTGGCCATTTCGTTGAGCCATCACCGGTCCGTGATGCGTAAAAAGCACCGTGATGGTTTTTGAAGAAAGCCCGCCGCTACCCGGGTGATATCTTAAGGTGATCTTTTTTTCTGTTACCGTGCGGGACTTGTTCTCATATTGATATACCCAACGACTACCATTCTTCGAGATCTTTTCAATATAGGTATCAGCCGCATCCACATGACTGCTGGTGTGCATCCAGCCGCAGTGCTGGTTAAAGCCCTGGTATACGAAGAACTGTCCCCAGGTAACGGCCCCATAAACATTTAAACCTTCCTCACTGTTCATATGCACTTCCGGCCGGAAATAAAAAGTTACATGGGGGTTGATATAAAGAATGGCATTGCCTGATTCCGTGATCTTTGGAGCGATCGCAAAACCATTGGAGCCGGTAACAACTTCTTCCTCATCCCTTTTTTTTGCAACTGCTACGACATTGCTGTCTAAATAAAATTTTGTGAACTCCGATTCAGTTATACCTGAGGTATTGATAGCATTGATGCTACCATCGGTCCAGAGATAAGGATACCAGGGTTTGAAACGGTGCAGTAAAGCTGGCCGGGTTCCCGGGTTCTTGAGCAGGTAATAATTGATACCATCCGCGAAAGCGTTACATAATTTCTTCATCCAGGCGGGAGAGTTATTGTAGTCATTGATAGCCGCGACGGAATCGAAAAGGATCCTGTTCAGCAGGTCCCACGCAAGTGTTGGTTCTCCGTTGATCTCAGCGGTACGCCCAAGCTTATCAATATAATTCAGCTCCACTCTTTTAAAATCGTCTTCACATTGCGCATACATCAGGCCGAAGACAGCATCCGCGTCTGTCTTGCCATAGATATGCGGGACGCCATAGTTATCCCGGATGATGGTTACCTGCTGCGCTTGTTTTTCCCAGCGGGATATCTCTTGTTTGGAGAATGGCTGGGCCAGTAATTGAAGAGGTAAGAGTGTAAGCAGGAATATTTTTTTCATTTTTTCTTGTATTAGTAACGCCGTAACAGCTTTGCATTAATAAATTACCCGGTTTTTCCAATTCCTTATGAAATCTCCTGTTTCAATTATGAAGATTTATTTTACCCGGTTATATTTCTTTAGCACATCTATCACCAGTTTGTGAGGCAATGCATAAGCTTTGTTGCCGTTTATACCCTCCATCGTTTCGGCAGCTACCATGGCATTGATGATGGCTTCTTCCACGGCCTGGACGGTTCCTTCAAACAGGGGATTGATCAAATCGTTTGGGAGCTCTTCCAATTTTGTAAAAGCCTGCCGTTGAAAAGCAGCAGGATTGGCAGTTGAAAAAGCAATAAAAATATCCCCGGAGCCATTTTCTCCACGGCCGCCGACTTTACCTACTCCCAGAGCGATCCTTGCGGCAATTCTTTTTAACTGCTGGGGTAATAAAGGAGCATCCGTTGCCAGTACAACTATAATAGAGCCATCACCGGCCTGGTAAGAAGGCGGGGCTTTGAATTCATAGTTCATCGTGTCTTTTAATTCTTTTCCAACAGGAACTCCCGCAATGGTCAGGTTTCGTTTGGCACCAAAATTTGATTGTACGAGAACTCCTATTGTATAAGTAGAATCCTTGACCTTTATAATCCTTGATGCAGTACCTGTGCCCCCCTTAAATCCCAGGCACATCATCCCGGTGCCACCGCCCACATTGCCTTCTTCCAGGAACCCTGATCTTGCACTGTCCAACGCTTCATAAGCATTGCTTTCCTTAACATGAAAACCGTATATATCATTTAAGAAGCCATCATAAGTTTCAGCAACGACAGGATAAGTATACCAGAAATCTTCTTTATACCAGCCGGTTCTCACAAACCATTTCAACACCGCATCCCTTACCACCCCTACGCTATTGGTATTGGTGATCATGATCGGAGTTTCTAAAAACCCTGATTCTGTTATCCATGTCGTGCCGGTCATTTCCCCGTTACCATTCAGGGTGTACCAGTTGGCATAAACGGGGTTATTGTTCCGGCCTCTTGGTAAAATAGCGGTAACGCCTGTACGAACAGGGCCCTTACCACGGATATTTTTTCCTTCCCCGGAAATGAGGGTGCTGTAACCCACTTCCACCCCTTTTACATCTGTTATGGCATTAAATTTTCCGGGTGTGCCATCAAAAGGAATTCCTATATCCCGGGCACGGGGTTTTTGCCCATTTGCATTTAAAGCAACTGCCAGTACTATTAGAAAGAATAGTTTTTTCATTTTACATTTTCTTACTACAATTTAGTTATTTGTTTCGCTTGAAATGCCTGTTTACATATAAATTCCTATCACGAGTGCCGCCATGCAAATGATAGTAGTGACGATCAGGAACAACATAATAAACCTGAGCCAGGTTTTCAGACTAATATTGACCATAGCCAGTGAAGGGAGTATCAAACCCGTGGGTGCAAGAAATGACATGATACTCATGCCATACATATAGGAGTTAACGATCTCTCTTCCCGGTATATTTACAATTATTGCCAGGGCGCCGATGATGGGCATGGTCAATACGGCCATGCCGGAAGTGGATTGTATAAAAAGTGAAAACACGATATAAAATAGAAGCAACAGGAGAATGAAAAAAGCCGGCTGCATTCCCTGCACCATATGGGCAGCATAATTCAGAATGGAGTCGCTTACAAGTCCTTCATTTAATATAATGGTTACGCCTCTTGATACGCCTACTATAAAAGCCACCGATAATAAACTTTCCGCACCTTTGATAAATTCCCGCGTAAATACCTTTTCCTTTATCCTGCCGATCACAGCGATCAGGATGGAGGAGCCCAGGAAAAGGGCAGACATTTCCAGGGTCCACCATTTTAAGAACACCACACCGGCTATCATCGAAAGAAATGTTGCCAGGTAAATAAACAATAACAGCTTTGTTTTCCATTTCAATTCAGGGGCGGCGGTTTGGGTTGCCAGGGTCACATCGTAGGGTGGTTTTACGGGTCCGTCAATTTTATAGACGAGGGAGGTGGTTGGATCTTTTTTTATCCTCGCCGCATATCTTAAAATATACCATACCAGTATTGCTGTAAGGATTGCCCAAAGAATTAACCGTTGTGTCAATCCATCCATCCAGTTGATACCGGCGGCATTGGATGCGATAATGGTCGAGAACGGGTTTGAAAACGCAGGGATACCACCAATCGTTGTGCCACCAAAAATAATAGCCAGTGGGACCAGCAGGTCATAACCAGCGGCCAGGAATAAAGGAACAAGGATCGGGTAAAAAGCCAGCGCTTCTTCTGCCATGCCATAGGAGGCTGCGAAAAAGGAAAAGATGGTGGTAAGGATTATGATCAAAAGCGGTTCACGGCCACGCATGGTATGCGATAACCAGGTAATGCCTTTTACCATCGCCCCCGTTTCATTAAACACGAACATAAAACCCCCGATAATGAGAATGAATAAAATAATATCAATGCTATCTATGATCCCTTTAATAGGCGCCTGCAAAACATTGATGAACCCCTGCGGGTTTCTTTTATGAATGGTAAAAGTGCCGGGTACAGAGACGGGTTTGCGGATATCACCGGCTATAAATTTTTCAACTTTTATCTGGATACCCAGGCTGTCGAGGGTTTTTTGTGTAAGGGGTAAAGATACCGGGGTGCTGTCGGTGAACATCGTGAACGAAGGCCCGGTTATAGCCAGTTTATTATACTGTCCTGCAGGTAAAAGCCAGGTGCCGGCAGCCGCAAGAATAATGACACCCATCAAAATAGCAATCGGACCCGGGAATGTTTTTATTGTAGGCATGATCTGTTCAGGTATTGAGTATGTTTACCAGCTGCTTTACAAATAACTCAGCCATTTCTTTTCCGGATGACTGCTCTTATATTTATCATACCATTTGCACAAAGGATATAATGCAATTACAACTGTTATCCAGATCACATAAGCTACAGCCAGGCTATAACCTTCGCCGGGGGCTACAAATTTCCAGGGCATACCCGGCACACCTTTTAATCCTTCGGAAACACTATGACCACGGGACAAGTACAACAAAATACTGATAGTACTGAGCACATAAAAATGAATGATGTAATAGAACATGGGCACCCTGCCATAAACTATAAATATTTTTGCAATACGGCTTCCCGTTTGCTTAACCAACCCAAGAAAGATAAGTGCCGGGCCAATGGTCGCACACATATACAACAACGAAGGTGGATATTTTTGCACATTCATAAATGATAAAAAAGTATACAGGGTATTTTTTTGCCCGGACCAATGTAATGGGTCGCCGTAAGCATTTGTAAAACGCAGCACTGCAAAAAATGCCAGTAACCCCAATCCTGTTGCTATAAGGATCTTGCTTCGCCGGGCTGGCTCGTAGGTTGTAAAAACTTTGCCAAAACAATAACCCAGCATCATTAATCCACTCCAGGAAAGAAAAGGATAAAATATAAATAAGTGGTGTCCTTTCCACAGTGTAATATCTCCCTGTTTGTGTAACAGGTGCCACCAAAATGAAAAATCGCCGTTGTGATTTGCTTCTGTAAAATCAAGTGTATTGTGCCCCAGTACTATCACCAGCCCGGTTATTAAAATCGCATAAAAAGGTAACCAGATCATAAGCCCCAGGATGGCCATGCTGATACCAATTGCCCAGAGTGTTTGGATAATAAAATAGCTGAAATAAATATCACCGGTAGAACCTAAAGTTATTATAAACAGGTCAACTAATATTAACCAAAGCCCACGGGTAATTAAAAAGCGGCTAAGTTCTTTTTTCGTTTTTCTGCCGCTCTGCAGCCATGCAGAAGTGCCAGAGAGGAATAAAAAGATGGGGGCACAGAAATGGGTGATCCACCGGGTGAAGAAAAGAAACGGAGTGGTAGTGGCAAGATTCAAAGGATCATCTAACAATGCTGCCTTATGAAAATAATCCCGGCTATGATCCAGCGCCATAATGATCATGATAATACCACGGAGCAGGTCGATGGATTCTATCCGGTTCTTTTTAAGTATAGTCATGGAAGAGTGGTTGGTAATTTTTAATGGAGAGTTGTATTTTTTAAGGGGCACACATATTTATTAAAAGAATAATGCGGGAACTGCCGGGTGATTTTTTTACAAATAACTCAACCACTTTTTTTCTTTGTGATCGCTCTTATACCTGTCATACCATTTACATAACGGGTACATCAGTATAACTACCGCGACCCAGATAAGATAGACAACACCCAGCGAATAACCTTCGCCCGGGGCAGAAAATTTAAAGGGAACACCAGCCACCCCGTTCATTCCTTCCCTGAAACTATGTCCTCTTGACAAATAAGCAATGATCGCCGCAATATGCAGCACATAAAAATGTACGAGGAAATAGAAAAGGGGTACGCGTCCATACACACTGGCGATCTTCGCGAACCAACCGTTGGCTTTTTTTAAAAGGGAAAGAACGATCAGCATGGGCCCGATAGTGGCACAGGTGAAAAGAAGCGAGGGAGGATACTTCTGTACATTCATGAAGGCGAAAAATGTTTTCAGCATTGTTCCCTGCTCCTTCCAGGGACGCGGATCGCCGTAGATGTTGATGAATCTCAATATCAAAAAGAGAACGATTGCACTGATCCCTGTCCACAAAAGGATCTTATTTCTTTTCGCTGCTTCCACGTGAGTGAACAATTTGCCACAACAATAACCCAGCATCATCAGCCCGGCCCAGGAAAGAAAGGGATAAAAAAGAAAAAGACTATGACCCCCACCAAGCGGTTCCACCCTGACCTGGTGTAAAATGCTCCACCATAATGGGACCGGTGATTGACGGGATCTTTCAGCAAAGTCGATCAGGTTATGTCCGAAGACGATCAGCAATCCTGTTGCCAGTATTATTTTAAAGGGCAGGTGGATCATCAACCCAAGAACGACCATGCCGGCCCCGATAGACCAGAGCGTTTCCAGTACAAAAAGACTGAAATGAATATCGGCGGTAAAAGCGAATGACATGAAGGTAAGATCAACAAGGATGAGCCAGAAGCCTCGTGTGATGAGGAAAAGGCTCAGCTCTTTTTTGGATTTGCGCTGGCCCTGCAGCCAGGCAGAAAGACCCGAGAGAAAAACAAAAGTAGGAGCGCAGAAATGGGTTATCCAGCGGGTACCATATAAAATAAGGTTGGTGGTATCGGGGTTCAAAGGGTCACCGGTCAGTCCATCCTTATGAAAAAAATCACGGGTATGATCAAGCGCCATGATGATCATAATGATCCCGCGGAGCAGGTCGATGGACTGGATCCTTTTTTGATTGGGGTTGGTGAGTTCCATAACGGCAGTTGTTTTATCGGAACCTTAAGTTATTAGTTATTCAGTAATTATTTTTCTTTTAAATGATACGCGGTGGCTATTTATGATAAAGCTAAAGGCTTCCCTCGCTTCCTTCGGGATGACAAATGGCTAAAAGTTAACAGCTTCTTCTCACTCGAGGTTATATTCTTTTTGCAGATATTCCATTAATTCAGCGCCCGCCCTTTTTAATTCTTCATCAACCCGGAGCACCCCTTTTTTTGTGCCGTGCATATAAACGGCGAAAACTGAGAATTCCTGCAATAATTCTTTATCCGTGGTACGCAGGGGAGGATTTTCAGTGCTTCTTTTTATTACATCATTCTCTCCTTCCATTGCTATGAACACAGCGGGGTCAAAGATCTTCGCGGCTATTTTTTTATACTCGGTGAACTCGGTTTCGTTAATGGATTCCAGGAGACGCATCAGCGGGAATCTTTCATAATAGGTCATGATCTTATTGGAAGTGGCCAGGTCCCTGATAAGCCGGAAATTCCCGGAATTCTTTAGTTGTTCAAAGGTCCTGTTGTTGGTGGATAAGGGAGTTAGCCGCGGTGCAATTCTTGCCAGGTAATATAAATTGCCGGTATTACCCGCGATCGATGAAGGAGAATTCAGGATCCTGATCACGCTATCCATCCTTGCAAGGCCTGTTTTTACATGTATGATATGCTGGGATAAAGTTTCCTGGTCACTTTTCAGATCTTCATACAGCGAAAGGATATATTGCTTTCCCCTGTGTTTCTCTACCTGGTGCTCTCTTATGTTTTCTGCTAAAAAACCACAGAATACAGCAAGGAACAGCATTAAGAACTCCCAGAGATAATGCGTCCATTTTTTACGTGCGCTAGGTGAGTGGGCATGTACTTCCATGAGATTGTTTATAGTTTTTAGTTTGTTGTTTATAGTTGGGCTCACGGCTTTAAGCCTGCTTATTTTGATTTTTCATACTACTCGTTTTTTAACGAATAATTTTCTCTTAAAACCTGTAAAATTTTATGATTAGTAATGATATAGTTATGCAGCTGAAGCGTTCGGGTTGATACAAGCATCTGTTTATAAAATAATATAAGGTTGGACGCTTCTGCCCGGTCAAATAACGGGAGATTAAAGATCTTGCTTTCTACGATGCTGTTACTGTGGCGATAATTATTCAACACATCAAGTACGATGTCTGTGGTATCCTGCTTACGCAGGCTGTTGAGCCAGCTCCAGTCATAATATTTCAGCAGGAATGGTTTGATGGGGTTGGCGAAAAACTGGTACTCCTGTTCATTCCGGGTACGCATTTCATTAATATTAACGCTGATGTCCCCGATCAGTTTTTGCAAAGCGATACTTTTAAAATAACGGAGAGAGCCGGAATTCCTGAGCTGGCTTAAAATGCCATCCTTTGGTTCAAAAGAATAGCTATTGATAAGGTAAAGACTGGTTGTATAAGCAGGATATACGCTTTTGGAGAGGGTTGTTAATGAACTATCCTTAAAATAACTGACCAGGTAATCCATATCTTTTTCTTTCTCCAGGCGCCTGCCCAGTTTAGTGACAGCGGCGGTAGAATCACCCAGCAATTCAGTGTATAGTGCCTGGGCAAATTCTTTTTCGCGGTGCCGTTCTACCTTATGTTCCCTGATGTTCTCTGCCAAAAATCCACAGAATACAGCGAGGAACAACATTACAAATTCCCAGAAATAAGATTTCCAGTTTTTCTTTCCATGTGAATGTGAATGGGCATGTACTTCCATGAAATAATTTATAGTTTATGGTTTGTTGTTTATAGTTGAGGTCGTTTTATATTCACTACTCACAGCTAATAGCTAATAGCTAACGGCTAACAGCTTTGACCTCCTCATTTCAGGCGATATTCTTTCTTTAAAAAACTTAATAATTCAATTTCTTCATTCAAAATTTTCTGGTATAAACCCAGCAGGTCATGGAGAAGATAATCCATGCCATGTAATTTATTTATAAAATTCCGGTACACGTTTTTATCATAAGTAGTTAAAAGAATTCCTGCCGGTAAGTCTTTATCTGAAATAGAGCCATATTGGGCATTTGTTTTGGCATATACATTTGCAATGATCAATCGTAAGGAGGGCATACTGATAATCCCAGCGGTAGTGGTATCCATTGCATGTTCTGCGGCGAGTGCAAACTGGCTATAGTTGATATAGGTAGTGATAAGGCTATTAAAATTTATAATTTCTGCTTTAATGTCCTGGTCCTCTATTAAATTAAAAGTACCTGAACCTTTAAGTATTTCTAAGGAAACCTGCGGGGGAGAGTAAAAATTCCAATTGGTGGAGTTGATAAGTGCCAGGGCTATTTTCCTTTCATTTTCTTTTAGGGGTAAAGTAGTGATGAACGTTTCTGCGGAATCTTCCCAGGCGGAATGCCCCGGCATATACCGGTATATAATATCACTTAAATTGGCCGTGTCCTTTTTTAAATCCGCATACAGGGCGGATATGATCTGTTTTTCTTTTCTTTTTTCAACCAGGTGCTCTAGTTTATACTCTGCCAGAAAGCCACAGAATACAGCCAGGAATAACATAAAGAATTCCCAGAAATAAGATTTCCAGTTTTTCTTTCCATGAGAATGTGAGTGGGTATGTACTTCCATGAGCTGGTTTATAGTTTATGGTTTATGGTTTAGGGTTTAGGGTTAGGGTCGTGTTATATCCTGCATTTCCTTCACTCACTATTCACTACTCACGGCTAATGGCTAACTACTAGTAGCTCTGGCTTCCTGCAGTTTTAGTCTAAATGATATTTCTCTTTATAAAACACGATAAGCCCGACTGCCTTATTCTTTAGATGTACCATGAAATTTCGCTGCCCGTTCGTTGTTCTCAGGTATACCCCTAATTCATTGAACCATTTATTAACTAAAACACTGTCTTTAGTAAATAGCAAGGGACCACTTAGTCTACTGCTTGTCGTGTCAGCCGTTTTACTCATGGAAGCAGTGGTCAGCTGCAAAGGGGCGATTGTTTTGAAATTGGCCATCAGGTTCATCGTGTTTCTTACATTATCCTGGGCCTGCTGGAATACGGTAGCCTGGAAATCAAGATAATCTTTATACATATTTTCATAATTAATAATACTGTCCGCATCTCCTTTATTCAACAAACGGTAACCACCTGCATTGGCGAGTTGTTTCAGTGTTCTGTCGGTTACTACAAAACCCCTGTTGCTGCGGGAATTTTTTAATAAAATGCCCATACAGGAAGTGGAGCGTAAATCCCTGAACACGGTATCATAGCAATTATATATTGTAGCCAGGGCGGCCATCTTCTCTTCATCGTAAGTTACCATTTCATTGAACCGGGCGGTATCGCTTTTCAGGTCTTCGTAAAGCGAAAGGATATATTGCTTACCCCGGTGTTTCTCTACCTGGTGCTCTCTTATGTTTTCTGCCAGGAATCCGCAGAACACCGCCAGGAATAACATGAGAAACTCCCAGAGATAGTGGGTCCATTTTTTTCGAGTAGTGTGCGTGTGGTTATGTACTTCCATGAATTAGTTTATAGTTTGTGGTTTTTTAGTTTATGGTTATGGTCGTTTTGTTTCCTGCATTCATTTTATAATTTGTTCTTCACTCACTACTCACCACTTACAGCTAATAGCTAACGGCTAACAGCTTCACGCTCCTCATTCCAGGTGATATTCTTTTTTTATGAGTTCAATTAATCGCTCGGCCCTGCTTTTGATATCCATATAGAAATATTCATCCTGTCGTATGGTTGATTTTGCTTTATGCAGGTGGTTCAGGTATTCCATCAGGCAACTTGTATTGATACTGATCTGGAGGGCCAGGTCTTCCGGCAGGCGGGCTGCAATGGTCTGGTTAGCCTTATAATAGGGAAGAAGAGAAAAATCATTGATCATTTTTTTTATATAGTCATTGATCTCTCCTGATACCCGCCAATATGTTTCCCGGTAATAATTATCAGCTCTTTCCCATGCAAAATCATAGCCCAGGACAGAATCCGCAATATCTTTTTTCCGGATCAGCCGCAAATTCCCGGAGCTTTTCAACTGGCTCATTGTTGCCTGGTTACGGTCATAGCTCCTGTCCCAGGATGATCTTCGCATCAGGTTATGTACATATACCGGGATCGTGGTCTCGTCTTTGTGCAAAGAAAAATAATCGAAAAGGGAATCGATGGCTTTAATTCTTTCTTCTTTTCGGGGGAAGCCTTCACTCAATGTTGCAGTATCTGCGCGGAGATCCGCGAGCATAGTTTGCATGTATTGCTTTTCCCGGCGGTGCTCGACCTGGTGTTCCCGGAAATTCTCCGCCAAAAAACCACAGAATACTGCCAGGAACAACATGAGAAACTCCCAGAAATAGTGGGGCCATTTTTTTCGGGGCGTATGACTGTGATTATGCACTTCCATGAGCTAGTTTCTGGTTTCTGGTTTTTGGTTAGGGTCGTGTTATTTTAACTATTCAAATTTCACGGCAAAAAGCTAAAAGCTTTCTATTGCAGGTGGTATTCTTTACGTAACAATTCCAATAACCGCGTATTCACCTCCCTGTATTTCTGAAAATGAAGGGTCCGGGTGGAGCTCATTGCATTAAAACAATAAAATCCCAGTGCATTGATGGTGGACTGCTTGTCAAATTTCTCAATCGATTTAAACTGGAAGGGGATCATCTCATTGCTTTTTTCATAATCCTCCGTGGCTTTGATAACCGATACCTGGCCGTCCTGGCTTAATTGTGCATTGAAATCAAAATCATAATGACGAATAATGAGAGGGTTTATATATTCGATCCGTACCGAGCTTTCCAGGGCCTGCCTGTCATTGATATTATGGATAGCTACCGAGATGTCGCCAATCAGTTTTTGAAGTTCATCATTCTTGAAATAACGGAGGGACCCGGAATTCTTTAATTGCTCAAGCACTACGGTTCGGGGTTCAAACAGGGAGGGAGAACGGAAATTGATCCCGTATTGAAAGTTAAGTTCAAATGTTTTTGAGATGGAAGTAAGGCTGCTGTCCTTAAAATATTTCATCAGGTATTTCAGCGCATTTTCCTGTTTGATCCTGTAATTAGATTTTACAATCACATTGACAGAATCACCTTGCAGTTCTTCATAAAAACTTTTTGCGAGTTCTTTAGCCCGATCCTTTTCTACCTTATGTTCACGGATATTCTCTGCCAGGAAGCCGCAGAATACGGCCAGGAACAACATAAGAAACTCCCAGAGATAGTGGGTCCATTTTTTACGTGCCGTATGTGTGTGGGCATGTACTTCCATGTTAGTTTGTGGTTTATTGTTTGTAGCTTATAGTTTCCCACCCATTGCCAGTAGCCATAGTTATCACCTTTTTAATCCAGGTGATATTCTTCCTGAACCATTCTTATCAAATTCCTTGCTTTACGTAATAATTGTTTATTGGTGCCCAACCTGAATGAATTGATAACCTGGAAATATTGCAACCGGTTTAAATACTCGAACACTTCATCCTCTTTACCACTTCGCATCTTTATTATACCAGGGTTTGCCAGGATTGCTGAATCCAATGCCATTGGATCCTTTCGTAATGGAAAGAAATCACAACTGAATAATTTATCCTGTAAAAAATTCAGGCTTTGCCAAATGGCGTTTGATTGGACTTCCTGGTCCCTGAGAGCGCTTTGTATCATCGCATCATAATCAATCAGTGAGTCAGCGATCAGTTTATTCCTGATTAAACGAAAATTGCCACCATTCTTTAATTGCTCAATTGTTCTGTCACTATAGTTGAAATTGTCATAAAGCCGCATTTTTATCACTCCCTTGTACAGGAGCAATTGATTTCTGCTGGAAGAAGGTTTTTTGATCTCATTTCTTATTGTATCTATACGCTTTAAATAGTTATCCCAAAAGGGTATATCGTGAGTCAGGTCACTTGTGTCTTTCTTCAGATCCTCTAATAAGGATTCACCATATTTTTTTTCCCGCTGGTGCTCTACCATATGTTCTCGTTGGTTCTCAGCTAAAAATCCGCAGAACACTGCAAGGAACAACATGAGAAACTCCCAGAAATAATGCGTCCATTTTTTTCTCGGACTATGTGAGTGGGCATGTACTTCCATGTTAGTTTATGGTTTATTGTTTTGCTTCGTGCCTCGCAAAGACAGTTTATAGTAGGGGTCGTTTTATTTTCACTATTCACCATTCACAACTCACAACTTACGACTCACGGCTTTCATTTCGCTTCATTGACTTTTAAAACCCTCAACAGGTTCCCGCCAAGGATCTTTTTGATATCTTTTTTGCTATAACCTTTTCCTACCAGCGCTTTTGTGATCAAGGGGTAAGATGTAACATCGTCCAGTTCAAGAGGTGTAAACGTGATGCCATCAAAATCAGAACCAAGCCCCACATAATCGACGCCTACCAATGCTACAATATAATCAATATGCTGGATGAGAAGTGATAGGGAAGGTCTCATAGGATCTGTTTCTTCCCGGTATTTGCGTTGCAGGAATTCGTCGGCGTAGAAATCAGCTATACCGTTTTTTAGAAGCGAGTCCTTCTCTGCCTTGTGTTCCAGGAAAAAAGCGGTTTCCTTTCTTCCAAAACTGCTGTCAATAAAACCCGGGTTGAAGTTGAGCTGGATAACACCCCCGTTTTTGGCGATGGCTTTTATCTGGTCGTCTTTTAAATTCCGCCGGTGCGGGGCAAGATTGTACACGCAGCTATGGGAAGCAATGATCGGTTTGGTACTGAGCTTTATCACATCCCAGAAAGTCTGTTCACCGGCGTGGCTCACATCGATCATCATACCAAGCTGGTTCATGCGTTGAACGACCTGCTTCCCAAAATCTGTTAATCCCTTGTGCGGGAGATTAGGGTTCGTTGTTTCATCCGCCGCGCTGGTAGCCCAGGAAGGTGCGATATTATGGGTTAAGGTCAGGTACCGGGCACCACGTTTATACAGCGCTTCTAATTTCCCGAGATCATCCTCGATCATATGGCCACCCTCCACGCCAAACATGGCGGCGATCTTATGTTGCTTCACAGCTTTCAGCACATCGTCATAGGTAGCAACTTTCACAATCTTAGCTGTGTTCCTGGACACCACAGCATCAAGCGAATCCATTTCCCGGTTGGCAAAGGCAAAAGAATTTTTCATGTCCCCATCGCAATACACCGAGAATATTTGCACATCAAGTCCGCCTTTTTTCCACCGGGCCAGGTCGCTATGGGTTTTCCCAGTAAGATCCTGGTCGAATACAACGCCCTTATCGGCTGCCTTCATGAGGATATCATTGTGGGTATCCACCACGATCGCCTTAGCATGGATTTTTTTATAAGATTGCGCGGCAAGCAGCTGGGTTATGGCAAGGCTTAAGAGGAGGAGAGTTGTTTTCATAATGTTTATTGCATTAAATTTTTCCTTTTAATAGTTTTTATAACGGCTCATGGCTTCCCTCGTTTCACTCGGGATGATAAATTACTCCTGGTTCCTATTTGGTGGCTTGTCATCCTGAGCGAAGCGAAGGACTATTCCAGGTGATACTCTGCTTTCAGCAATTCTATTATCTTGGTAGCTTTTTTTAAGGCCTTTGGGTATAGTTGTTCAACATAGGAATTATTTCTCCATTTCCGGTCCATAAGATTATTCAGGTATTCTTCCATCACGACTGCACCACCGCTTTTTAAAGAAAGTTGTTGCCCCATAAGGCTATCCAACAAGGCATCAGCGACATGTTTCTTCATTTCTTTCGTGATCAGGAGGGATGCAAATGCTTCATAATACCTGGGCGCAAGCACCCGGTCACGTAGCTCAATAATTTTATTCCGGTGCACATAATCTTGTTCGTTATTGTTGCCAATAGAGCCTTGCAGGGCATGGTATTGATTTATTATAGTAACCAGTTCTTTATTTTTAAAATACCGGAGATTCCCGGATTGTATAAGTTGAATCAGGGTAGACCTGTTCCAGTCAATGGAGAATGCATTGCTCGCAAACCGGCTGTAATAATAAAAAGCGCCGGGCACGACTGACTTATCCATGTTTTTTAGCCCGATTGAAATACAGCTGTCAAAAGCTTTAATCATAAACCTGTTCTGGAATATTCCGTTGCTTATTTCTGCTGTATCTTCTTTCATATCACTTAGCAGGCTTTTGGCATATTCTTTTGCCCGGTATCCCTCCACAATATGTTCCCGTTTATTTTCTGCCAGGAAACCACAGAATACCGCCAGGAATAACATGATAAATTCCCAGAGATAATGCGTCCATTTTTTGCCTGGTGTATGAGTGTGGGCGTGTACTTCCATGAGCCAGTTTATAGTTTATGGGTTGTTGTTTATGGTTGGGGTCGTTTTGTATTGTGAATTCATTTCATCATTTTGTCTTTCATTCACTATTCACTACTCACTACTCACGGCTCACGGCTCATGGCTCACCGCTGTTGGCTTCTATTCCAGGTGATACTCCTCCCGGATCTCCCCACTTAATTTCCCCGAAGCTTCTTTGATAAGATACAACCAAAAATTATATTTCTTTACCTGCATTTCAAATTGACTGATCTCGGTATAAAGCTTTGCCAGTTCTTTTGGATCGTTATTGAGTAATTGCAGGGCCGGCTTGTGTTCAAGGATCTCCTTGTAATTGTAATCGTTGGTAAAATCTTTTTCGATCAGGGAATCGTATGACTGAATATAGTTGTCCAGGTATTGCAGCGAAAAAAATCCATTGATCGTTTTTTGAAGGGCTGTCAATTGCAGCCTGCTGGGCATATAATCCCGGGCCGCATAAAGCTTCCGTTCATAATAATCAGCCATATCACCTACAATTTTTTTGTTGCCAATTAACCGCAGCGATCCCGAGCTTTTTAGTTCACTGATGGCACTGCTGTTAAAAACGGCCTCGCCAAAATCACCCGTATAGCGTAATGTATAATAATACAGGGAATTGCCATCCGGTTGCCCTGCGATTGCTTTTTTTAATTCATTTCTCAATGAATCCAGCCCCTTTGCGAGCGCCACATTGGAGATTGCATTCACAACACAGCGTATAGAATCATATTCGAGGTTCTCCACCACCTGTTTCATGGATTCATTTACCCTGCGGCGCTCTACAATATGCTCACGTTGGGTTTCTGCCAGGAACCCGCAGAACACAGCGAGGAA
>JANMKG010000111.1:0-11337 GCA_031371915.1 Chitinophagaceae bacterium
GAAGATAACCGTGATCCTACTCCTGCAGAAATGGACAGTATGAAACTTCTGGTAAGAGAGGCGATGGAAGAAGGCGCCATGGGAGTCGGGACATCGCTCATTTATCCTCCTGCATTTTTTGCAAAAACAACCGAGTTAATAGAATTATGTAAAGAAGCATCCAAATATGGAGGCTCATATATCAGTCACATGAGGAGCGAAGGAAATAAATTACATGAAGCGGTTGAGGAACTGATCACTATTGCTAAAGAAGCAAATATCCATGCGGAGATCTATCACCTGAAAGCAGCGGGAAAGGATAATTGGTCAAAAATGGACAGTGTCATCCGCAGGATAGAGAGAGCCCGTGCGGAAGGATTGGATATTACCGCCGATATGTACACTTATATTGCAGGTGGCACCGGGCTTACTGCTACGATGCCTCCAACCTTGCAGGATGGCGGTTTTGGGAAATTAAGAGAAAGGTTGCAGGACCCTGTCATACGTCAGCAAACCATTAAGGAAATGAATTCGAAAACGGACATGTGGGAGAATTTCTTTTATGCCGTTGGCACCCCTGATAATATCCTGGTCGTGGGATTCAAACAGGACAGCCTGAAAAAATATATTGGCAAATCGCTGGGGGAAGTGGCAAAAATGAGGGGCAAATCAGCAGAAGAAACAGCAATGGACCTGATCGTACAGGACAGTACAAGGGTCGAGTGTATTTATTTCCTGATGAATGAAGACAATGTAAAAAAACAGGTTGCCATTCCCTGGCTGAGTTTTGGATCTGATGAAGGATCTTACGAACCTGCCGGCGTGTTCCTCAAATCCAATTGTCATCCCCGTGCTTATGGGAACTTTGCAAGAGTGATCGGTAAGTATTCGAGGGATGAAAAGGTCATTAGTCTTGCAGATGCCGTACGAAAACTTTCCAAACTACCTGCAACTAATTTAAAAATCAAGAACAGGGGTGAACTAAAAACAGGTTATTTTGCTGACATCGTGATCTTTGATCCGGCAAAAGTAAAAGACAACGCGACATTTGAAAAACCTCACCAGTATGCCGAAGGGATGATCCATGTTTTTGTAAATGGAGTGCAGGTATTAAAGGATGGGGAGCATACGGGAGCAAGACCGGGGAAGTTTGTAAAAGGGCCGGGATACAAGAATGAGAAATAAGGAATAAGAAATAATAAATAAGGAAGTATGGAGATCACGATACGAAGAGCGGTTAAGGAAGATTGCCCGCGTTTATTAGAGTTGATCACTGAATTAGCTATTTATGAAAAAGCACCGGATGATGTGACTGTTACCCTGGATCATTTTGCAGAGAGTGGTTTTGGCAAAAACCCGGTCTGGTGGGCTTTTGTGGCAGAATTGCCCCCTTCCTCAGAAGGGGGGCCACTGGTAGTTGGATTTGCCTTGTACTATATCCGCTATTCCACCTGGAAAGGGCAGGCCATGTACCTGGAAGATATCATTGTCACCGAATCCATGCGGGGTAATAAGATCGGTAAATTATTATTTGACCGCCTGATCGAAGAGGCAAGAGAAAAGAAATTCAACCGCATCATCTGGCAGGTATTGGAATGGAATGAGCAAGCTATTAATTTTTACAAGAAATACAACGCTGAATTTGATGGGGAGTGGTTGAACTGCCAGCTCTATGTTTGACAGGGAGAACGCAGATCGTTATGATATTTATGATTGCTCATGATCTACTGCGTTTATCATAAAGATCATAAGAATCTGCGTTCCTGTATTTAGCTTACCCCATTCACCTGCATTTCTTTATTAATCTTGAGCACCAGTCCTTGTAAAACTTTTCCGGGGCCTGCTTCTGTAAAAGCAGAAGCACCATCAGCGATCATCGATTGTATACTTTGTGTCCAGCGAACGGGACCGGTGAGTTGGTCGATCAGGTTTTGCTTGATCTCTTCCTTATCCATCACCGCTTTGGCGGCTACATTCTGGTATACAGCACAGGTCGGTGTATGAAATTTAGTGGTCTCGATGGCTGCCTGTAATTCTTCCTTGGCAGGCAACATCAGCGGGGAATGAAAAGCTCCTCCTACCGGCAATACAAGGGCTCTTTTAGCGCCGGCGGCTTTCATCCTTTCACAGGCAATATCAATTCCTTTTACGGAACCGCTAATGACCAGTTGCCCGGGACAATTATAATTGGCCGGCACTACGATCTCGCCGGTCTCATTTTGAACTTCCGCACAGATGGCTTCCACTTTCTCATCGGCAAGGTTCAGCACTGCCGCCATCGTAGAAGGGACGATCTCGCAGGCTTTCTGCATGGCTTTGGCCCGGATACTCACCAGGTTCATCGCGTCATCAAAGCTTAGGGTGCCATTAGCTACCAGCGCCGAGAATTCTCCTAATGAATGACCCGCCACCATATCCGGTGAACCAGAGGCAGTGACAGGGTCGATACTTTTATAGGCAATGATGGAATGAAGAAAAACGGCCGGCTGTGTTACATTCGTTTGCTTCAGGTCGGCTTCTGTACCGTTGAACATGATATCGGAGATACGGAAACCCAATACTTCATTGGCCTGCTCAAATAATTTTTTCGCAAAGGCGCTGTTATCGTAATGGTCTTTTCCCATTCCCGGGAATTGTGAACCCTGTCCCGGGAATATAAATGCATGTTTCATCAGATCAGTAGTTTATCCCGCGCCGATAAAAAAAGTCTGATCGCCTGAGACGGGATCAAACTTTCCGGGGCTGCAAATATAATGGTTAATGTAAATCTGTACTTATTAGTTTCAGGAACTCACTCCTGCTCGTATTCTTCTGGAACTCGCCGTCAAAAGCCGAGGTAGTGGTGGAGGAGTTCTGTTTTTGTACCCCCCGCATCATCATACACAGGTGTTTGGCTTCAATGACTACCGCTACTCCCAGCGGGTTCAGGGTATCTTTGATCGCGTTCATGATCTCCAGTGTAAGCCGCTCCTGGACCTGCATACGTCTTGCATACACATCTACCACCCGGGCTATCTTGCTTAACCCGGTGATCCACCCATTGGGGATATAAGCGATATGAGCTTTGCCAAAAAAAGGAAGCATGTGATGTTCGCACATACTGTAGACCTCGATGTCTTTTACAACGATCATCTCGCTGATGGGCTCATGAAATTTCGCAGAATTGATAATGGCTTTAGCATCCGACTGGTAACCCTGCGTCAGGTACTGCATGGCTTTTGCCAACCGTTCGGGTGTTTTCAACAGCCCTTCCCTGTCAGAGTCCTCTCCCAACAGGTCGATCACTGTTTTGTAACTGCCCATCAGTCCAGTAGTAACGCTTTCATCATACTGTTCGATCTTTTTATATGCCATGTATATGATTTGACGATTTGAAAATTTGACGATTTGAAAATGAAACCCTTAATTTGATCATTTCATAATCGCATTGGTTCTTTATAATTTACTTATAGCACGCTTTATAGTTCTTCGATTCCGTAGACAATCCATGTCATTGATACTGCTCCGCATTATTAAATTTTCAAATCATCAAATTGTAATATCGTCACATCAATCAACCGGGTATTCCACAAAATTCCGTGGCGTTTCATAAAGCCTTACCTGCATGTCCAGTTTCTTATCAATATGGGGACGCAATAATTTATAGATCACCACGGCGATATTCTCCGCAGTCGGGTTCAGGTCTTTGAACTCTTTGGTATCCAGGTTGAGGTTCTTATGATCAAACCTGGAATGGATCTCTCTTTTCACCAGGTCGCCCAGTTCTTTCAGGTCCATTACATAGCCCGTGTCCTTGTTGGGTTTACCCACCACTTTTATCTCCAGTTCATAATTATGGCCGTGATAGTGCGGCAGGGCGCATTTGCCAAAGACCTTTTCATTGGTCGCATCATCCCAGCCGGGGTTAAACAACCGGTGGGCGGCGTTGAAATGCTCTCTCCTGAACACGGCTACTTTCTTACTCATGGGATCAAGTTACAAAACAGGATCAATAACGGCATCACAGCCAAAAGGTTTACTTACCCTTCGTTTATTCTCCGAAATATTCAACGTAAATGCGGGGAGTTTCGTAAAGTTTGATACAGTGTAACTGGATACCTGTAGGTAAATGCGGTACCAGTTCTTTCCAGATGGCGACAGCAAGGTTCTCGGTACTGCACATCTGTCCCTTCATGAATTCCACATCTACGTTCAGGTTCCGGTGATCTATCTTTTCTGTGATATGCTCTTTGATAAGATCGCTGAGTTTTTTTACGTCAAAGACAAAACCGGTGTCAGGACTGGGTTGCCCTTTTACCGTAACCAGCAATTCATAGTTGTGCCCGTGCCAGTTCTCGTTGGCACATTTTCCAAAAACGGCTTCGTTCTTTTCGTAGCTCCAGGCCGGGTTGTAAAGCTTGTGGGCTGCATTAAAATGTTCGGATCTTGTCAAGTAAACCATGCTTTACTTTTTTGTTCCCTCACAGCATTGGGCGGAGGAAATGTTGAAACCTGCCATCCGGCAAGCGGCTGCAAAGGTAAGTGAAATCAGCTTTTGGACAGGTTGAAAAAGACAAGTTTGCCCTACCTTGCAGCCCTAGTCAAGGAAATCATGAATTGTTTACTTGTAGCCGCCACTACCAGGGAAATCGCTCCATTTCTCGAAACATACCGGGCAAAGAACCTGCAGGATATTGATATATTGATCACGGGTATCGGGCTGACCGCCACCACCTATGCCCTAACCAGGCAGATCGCTATCAAACGCCCGGGAATGATCATCCAGGCCGGTATCGGTGGCTGCTTTGATAAAAAAACAGCGCTCGGTTCAGTATTCGCGATCCGGCAGGAAGCCATCGCGGACCAGGGCGTGATTGAAATCAATAAATGGAAAACCTTAGCGGACCTGGGACTGGTCCATCAAAACCAATATCCTTATTCAAAAGGATGGCTGGTGAACAGGAGCGATATTTTAAAAAAAATAAAACTTAAAAAAATAAAAGCGGTTTCGGTCAACGAGATCACCACATCACCTCAAAAAATAATTTTTTTTAAAGCAACATTTGACCCTGTTGTTGAATCTATGGAAGGCGCGGCTTTACATTATGTCTGCCTGGTGGAAAATATCCCATTCGTACAGCTAAGAGCCGTTTCCAATTACGCCGGTGAAAGAAACAAGAAGAATTGGAATATGAAAGAATCGATCATTAACCTGAACAATGAATTAAGCGTTTTGTTAAACAAATTATGAAACTCACTTTAGGCTTCTCCCCCTGCCCCAATGATACTTTTATTTTTGATGCACTCGTCAACAAAAAAATTGATACAGAAGGTTTTGAATTTGATGTGGTATTAACCGATGTGGAGACCCTCAATCAATGGGCGCTGGAAGGTAAACTGGATATCACCAAGCTGAGCTTTCCTGCCTTTTTCCGCTCCCTTGAAAATTATACTTTACTCAATGCAGGAGCTGCGCTTGGTAAAGGGGTGGGACCGCTCCTGATCTCAGATAGCGCCAATGAGTTTTCAACAGAAGATATCAACCAGTCTTCTATAGCGCTGCCCGGGCTGCATACTACGGCCAATCTTCTTTTTAGTTACGCTTATCCCGGCGCAACGGATAAAAAATTTATGCTCTTCTCTGCTATCGAGGATGCGCTGCTCAATAAAGAAGTAGACCTCGGCGTGATCATTCATGAGAACCGGTTTACCTACCAGCAGAAAGGCCTGCATAAAGTAAAGGACCTTGGTGAATACTGGGAAGAAAAAATGGAACTACCGCTGCCATTGGGTGGTATCGCCATCAACCAATCCATCAAAAGATCCACTGCGGTGAAAGTAAATGAACTGATACGCAAAAGCCTGGAATTTGCTTTTTCCAATTACCCCCTTATAACAGATTATGTCAAACAACACTCACAGGAAATGAGTGAAGACGTGATGCGGCAGCATATTGATCTGTATGTAAATAATTATACGCTTGACCTTGGTGAGGAAGGAAGGGGCGCTATCGAGGACCTGCACGAAGTGTTCCTGGAACTGAATAATAAAGAAGAAACGGATGATGAAGATGTATTATTTCTTTAAGGCCGCAGTATAAACTTCCAGGCAACGTTTTCTTGCAACATCATGCTCGACGATGGGTTTAGGATACGTGAACTCTTCAAATTCCGGCACCCATTTTCGTATATATTTTAATTCAGGGTCAAATTTTTGTGTTTGTAAATAAGGATTGAATATCCTGAAATAAGGAGCCGCATCGCAACCACTTCCCGCCGCCCATTGCCAGCCACCATTATTAGCAGCAAGATCGTAGTCCAGCAATTTTTGAGCAAAATAAGCTTCCCCCCAGCGCCAGTCGATCAGTAAATGCTTGGTAAGAAAACTCGCCACGATCATTCTTACCCGGTTGTGCATGAAACCCGTTTCATTCAACTCCCGCATACCTGCATCAACGATCGGGTAACCCGTTTGTCCTTTACACCAGGCCTCAAATTCTTTTTCATTATTTCTCCAGTGGATCTTATCATACTCCGGTTTAAAGGAATGCCCGACAACATGGGGAAAATGCCAGAGGATCGACTGGTAAAAATCGCGCCAGATAAGCTCGTTCAAAAATGTCTCATTCAGGGCGCCAGCCTCACCGGCCAGCACTCGAATACTGATTGTGCCAAACCGGAGATGAACACTCAGCCTCGATGTTCCCTGGATAGAAGGAATATCGCGCTGTTCTTTATAATTACGGATAATGGCTCCCTGCCATTCTTTACCAGGAAAAGCCTGGTTACCCGGTTTGAAATTCATTGCTTCCAGTGAAATCAACTTTCGCTCTTCCTGTTTATAAAAATGAGCAAAATATTTTTTATTGGAATAAGATGTAAGATGGAACTCTGTCAATACAGCCTTCCATTTTTTGGAATAGGGAGTAAAGATCGTGTAGGGTTTCCCGTCATCTTTGAGCACTTCATCCTTCTCCAGTAAAACCTGGTCCTTATAACTATGAAAACTGGTACCCTTCTCTTTCAGTAGTTTTTCAACTTTGTTATCTCTTTCTTTCGCATAAGGTTCATAATCATGATTGGTAAAAACCTTCCCGATCTCATATTCATTGAGTAAAGCAGCAAAAACATCCAAAGGTTTTCCATAACGGGTATCCAGCGTCGAACCCAGTTTAAGTAACTGCTGCTGCATATCCAGCAATGCCCCGTGGATAAATTCTACCCGGCGGTCGGCTTTGTCCTCCAGCTCATCGAGGATATCCCGGTCAAATATAAAAACAGGAAGGACCGGTTTCCCCTCTTTGAGTGCATGGAACAGTCCTGCATTGTCATACAGGCGAAGATCGCGGCGGAACCAGAAGATATTGACGGCGGGTTTCATGCAGTGAATGAAACAAGCTTATGGGCCGATTGTTTTGACAAACTGCTGGTAAATTTCTATTGTCCTGCTGTTATGGTAGGTTTTATCCCTGAACTGCTTTACCCAGCGGATACCATGAATGGCATTGGTAAGGAAAACCTCGTCGGCTTGTTTAATATCATTCACCGTGATAGTGGTTTCGTTTACCTTATAACCTTCTTTGCGCAGGTTCTCCAACAGCCATCGCCGCATAACACCCGCTATACATCCTTCACCTAATTCGGGGGTAAGGATATTATCTTTTTTTACCAGGAACAAGTTGGCCGTCGTAGCATCAGCGATACTCCCCGAGCTGTTCAGCACCAGGCAATCATTCAGCTTATTTTCTTTTGCATAGATAGCCGCCATGGAATAAATAAGGAAATTGGCTGATTTCAGGTTCGCGAACTGGTCGCAGCTTTTTTCGGCACCCGTATACACATCGATCACAAGTCCATTCTCATTCAGGCTGTTCACCGTTTCATTCAGGGCCCAGCATTCGACCAGGTATTGTAAGGATCTGTCCTCATCATAAAGTCCCCCATTACCACGGGATACGGAAAGTCGTACCCGGGCCAGGCTTTCACACTCGTTTTTCCGGCACAGGTGCAGGATCTCATCTTCCAGTCTCTCCCTGGTAAAACGCGAGGGGATATTAAATTTCAAAAGCGAAAAGCCTGAAAACAACCGGTCAAAATGATAGTCTTTCAGAAGGAGCTGCCCTTTTTGCAGTTTTATTGTTTCAAACAGGCCATCCCCATAACGGTAACCGCGGTTAGAGGCAAGTATCACCGGGTCACCCGCCGGAACTATTTTTCCATTGAAACAGATATGACTCATTCAACCAAAGTAAATAAAAAAAACCATCCGCCAGCTGGCGGATGGTTCAATATACTTGCCATGAAGATTATGCCTGTTCTACGAGACCAGCTTTTACAGCATACATCACGAGGCCGGCCATTGATTTGGTGCCTGTTTTCGTTTTTAGTTTGTCACGGATGGCTTCCACTGTGCGTGGGCTGAGATCAACGATATCCGCGATCTCCTTGGTGCTTTTCTCATCACACATCAGTTTCAGGATGGTCACTTCCTTATCGGTCAGTTGTACATCCTGTGGCATGGATGATTCGGTCGTGCGTTTGGTACGCAGACCGCTCAGCAGGGCCTTATTGGTCAGTTCATTGAAATAGAAGTCATTTTCATACACTCCCCTGATCGCTTCGTAGATCATTTCGGCGCCCGACTCTTTCGTGATATAAGAGTTAGCACCTACTTCCATCATTTTAGAGATCACGGAGTGATCGTTCAGGAAAGACAGCATGATGACTTTTACGTTCGGGTACAGTTTTTTGATCTCGGGTAAAGCCGTTAGACCGTCCATGATCGGCATCTGTATATCAAGTAAAACTACATCGGGCTGAATGTGACGCAACAGGTTCAGCAATTGCATGCCGTTCTCGGCTTCAGCCACCATCTGGATGTCTTTGCGGGCCTGGAGAGAAGTTTTCACACCAGTGCGGAAGATCGCATGGTCATCAGCAATAGCTACTTTGATCACTGAATTAGTTTCGGGGTTTTTCATAATTGGATTATTAAAGAGTAATTTTTTAACAGTATTATTCTGGGTGCAAGTTGGAAAAAACCCGCAACATATACCATAGGGAAACTACTTGATTTAACATTTGCGGAAAGTACCGGTACGAAAAGGAATAAACGCAAGTCTACGATAGTAAAAAGGAGATTCTACGATAGCAACAGTAAAAATGCTGTATTCCAAATAGGGCAGTTATCCTCTTGTTAACAATTGGTTGTGGATATACTTTTGTTTCGAAAGTTGACTGACACGGATGACCTGTCTATATCCTTCTCATCCCAATGTCCAAACCGTCCAGAAAGAATTTCCAATGATCCCTTGAAAAACCAACCCGATCTTAATCGGGAGACACTTCACCGGCCAGTCAACTTTCTCTTTTAAACCAGTAGCCCCGTTTTATGAATCCAATACCTGTTGAGAAAAAAAACCAAAACCAGAGACCATTAAACACTGTCCTCATGAAGCTCGACGCTTAAAAATCTTTTTCTTTTCATAACAGTAACATGCACCCCGGTCCTCATAACGCCGGGGCTTTTTTTTGTTTATGGTTTATTGTTTGTGATTTGAAGTTTGAAGTTTGAGGTTACCTAAAATCCAGGGGTCATCCATTTTATGGGATGTTCCTGCACCATAAACAATGAAATAGAAACTATAAACCTTACTTATTTTTTTCCGCAACGAGGTATAGTCTTGGTTCACCAAGGGTAAATTTTTTCCGCCCGGGAATACTGTAGATCTCTTTCATTTGCAGGCCCGCTTTGTTCAGCATCGTTTCAAGTTCGTTGATCGTAAAAATATAGTCGATCCCTTTTTTGGTCTCTGTTTTTCCATCGGGCGCAAGAATGGTGCTTTCCGTCTCGATACGGGCTGGTTGAAAAAGGAATTTGGCGTCAATGAGAAATTTCATGTCCCCTACTATGCTCCATGATTTTTCTTTAAAATTCTTGATGGCGATCTCCGCTACTGTCCAGCTATTGATCAGTAAATGACCACCGGGTTCCAGGGTCGAAGAGATATGTGAAAATAGCTGGAGGGTATCATCTGCATTGAAAAAATTAAGGCTGTTTCCCATACAGAGTACGAGATCAACGGGTTCATCATGCTGGTAACTGATCACATCGGCCTTGATCACTTTTAAAGGAAGTTCTTCCTTCTCCGCTATTTCAAATATTTCATCGGTGTAATCGCCAAGAATATCCACGGCCGTTACTGCCATCCCTTTCCGCGCCAGGGCAATGGCATGCCGGCCATAGCCACACATCAGGTCAAGCACTTTGGCGCCGGGCTGCAGGTTAAAATAACTAAGCATGAAATCAACTTCCTTCACGGTTAGTTCATCGGGGATGATGGTCCGCCAGATATCTTTGTACTGGCCTTCAAAATAAGTATCGTTGATATTTGACATTCGGCTATTTTAGAAAATTAAGCTCAATCGGAGTTCGATTAAGCCCCTCTCCTTCGGAGAGGGGTTGGGGTGAGGTCTTATTCCAGCAATTTATTCCGCATGGCATACATCACCAGCCCGGCGATGGTCTTCGCCCCCACTTTTTGTTTCATGTTCTGGCGGATGGTCTCGATCGTCCGGGGGCTGAGGAAAACATCTTTGGATATCTCTTCCGTGGTCTTATCCTCGGCGATCAGTTTTAATATTTTTATTTCTTTCTCGGAAAACTTGACCGGGTTGGGATAGAACTGCCTTACGGTTTTCTTGTGCTGGAGTTTTAGCAGAACGGCCTTATTCACGAGTTCGTTGAAATAGAAATCATCGTTCATACAGGTCAGGATGGCCTGGTAGATCTCTTCGGGGTCTGTGGTCTTGGTCAGGTAGGCGTTCGCGCCCATCTCCATCATCTTGGTGATCATTTCCTGGTCATCGTACATGGTCAGTACAATGATCTTGAGGGCCTCGTATTCCTTGCGGATTAGGCTGATAGCGTTGATCCCGTCAATTTCGGGCATCCGGATATCCATCAGGATGACGTCGGGAAGTTTGAGCTGGAGCTTGTGCATCAGGTCTTTTCCGTCTTCGGCTTCCCAGAGTATTTTCAGGTACTCTTTGTCTTTAAGGGCCATGCGGATACCGTCGCGGAAGATCTTGTGGTCATCGGCAATTGCCACTTTTATTTCCTGGGTGGACATGGATTTGGTTTTTGCAGTTAATTTAATGGGGTAACGAGGTCTCACGTAAAAGTACGCTATTTTTAGTATTAACCGCATGGAAACCAATTTCTTTTTGGGTTGGGAGCCTTCAGGAATTTGCAAAAGACCTCACCTAAACTATCAACCCCTCTCATCAACAATATTCGAAAGACCTCACCCAAACTATCAACCCTCTCACCTCAACGGATCGTTCTGCCCTCTCCTTGAGGAGAGGGAGAAACAATGTT
>JANMKG010000126.1:0-13470 GCA_031371915.1 Chitinophagaceae bacterium
CTCCATTCGTCTGCGGATCTGGCAACAACGTAAATGCTTCCATCACATTTACTCCTTTCTCAAATTTTACCTTATCACTATAACTACTCCAGTTGCGGGTGGTAGCATCGGGAAATATTCGCTGGGCAATATAATCTTTCACTCCTGCGGCGATGGGGATCTTGTCATAATAGATCTCAGCGCTCAGCCCGCTGCCTTCGGCCATTTCGATCAGGTGTCCCAGCAACCCAAAACCGGTTACATCGGTCATGGCCGTTACGCCTTTTATCTTTCCCAGTTCCTCCCCTATTTTATTGAGGGCTGTCATCTGTTCGATCATCACCCGTAAATGTTCTTCTTTCAGCAACCCTCTTTTTTGCGCGGTGGATAAAATACCCACCCCGAGGGGCTTGGTCAGGAATATATGATCTCCTTCCTGCGCTGTATTGTTCTTCTTCAAATTTTCTATAGGCACGATGCCAGTTACGGCCAAACCAAAGATGGGTTCCTGCGAATCAATACTATGTCCGCCGGCTAAGGGAATACCAGCTTCAGCACAAACCATTCTTCCGCCTTCAATGACTTTCTGTGCCAGTTCAACGGGCAATTTCTCTACCGGCCAGCCAAGAATAGCAATCGCCATCAAGGGTTTTCCGCCCATGGCATAAACATCGCTGATCGAATTCGCGGCCGCGATCCTTCCAAAATCAAAAGCATCGTCAACAATAGGCATGAAAAAATCGGTGGTAGAGATCAGGGCCATACCGTTTCCCAGGTCGTAGACGGCAGCATCGTCCTTGCTATGATTACCAACAAGCAGTTTATTATTGTCAGGGAAGGTGAAACTGCTTTTCAGAATTTCGTCCAATACTTTCGGGGCGATCTTGCAGCCACAGCCCGCTCCGTGGGAATATTGAGTTAAGCCCCCCCAACCCCCCGAAGGGGGGATCAGCGAAGAGTCTTTTTGTTCGGTCATTCAACAAATCTCGGAAAATACAAGGAGAAAATGTTTTGCATGGAATAGAATCGTTCGGTTCCCTCTGACCACATAGGAACATAGTGAGCAATAGTTCGGCACATAGGACTATGTGAAACCTATGTTTCTATGTGACTATGTGGTTCAAGGCATCTATACGGGAAAAGCTTATTGCTTTCTTCTAAACACTATCCCTGCATTTTTCTGGAAGTCAGAACTGAAGCGGAGATTATAGACCTCGTCTCCGTCACGGACAACCAGTAAGCCGGTATTAGGCGGGTATTTACCCAGGTTCTCTGCAAATAAAACAAGAGAAAAATCTTCATTACCCGGGGTGATATAGATCGTTTTCTTGATAGCGGAAGCCTTTAATCCCTGGTGTGACATCAGCACTTCACCGTTCATAAATACGCTAACGGTATCACCGTCGATCTCACCATTATCATACAGCGATAAGACCAGGCTATCCGATTTGAAATTCACAACCTGCGAGAACTCTGATTTTCTTCCTGCAATAACAGCAGCCTTCGAGGTTACGTCCACTTCCGGTTTTTTGACCTCCGGGTTTACTTTTACCACGGGAGGAGCAGTAATTGTTTCTTTCTTTTCAGGAACAACAGTCGTTATGACTGGCTGTGTTGGCTTCGGATTTGTTGTTACAGCGACATCCTGCTTTTTTGTTTCTGTGTTGGGTCTTACCTGGTTGCTGGATGAGACGGGGATCGCAGTCTTAGTAACAGAATTTGTTACCGGCTGTTTGGTTGCAGTTAATGACTGATCCTGCTTTATAGTTTTAGTCGCTGGTTCTGTTGCCGGTTGTTTCTTTTCGGTAGTAGAAGCGATCGCAGGAACAGGATCAGCAGGGGTTACAACAGTTTCAGGGATTTTATTTTTAGCGATAGTTTTCGTGTTTACAGCCGGGTTTATATTCACGGATGTCTCAGGAATATTTTTGGCTTCTGTTCTGGGTAATGCCGCGTCTGGCTTTTTTATAGCGATGATCTCTTCTTTGGCTTCAGGTTCGGTCGCAGCTGCAGGAACTGGATCAGCTTCTGCCCTTTGTAAAGCTGGCGCTTTTGCTGTAATCACAACATCATTCTTCAATGAAACCTGTTCGGCCGCAGCACTGTATACAGGTTGAATTTTTTCTGGTTTCGCGATCTTTACAATTGGCTGTCCTTCTTTCCTGTCTTTATAAAAAGCCACATCATCGGCGAGCTTTAATTCTTCGAGGTGGGGAAATATTTTTGAAGCTGTTAAGTCTTTCTCTTCTTCTAGGTCCACTTTACCAGTAACAGAATAATATTTTTTGGTGGCATTGGTTTTCCAGGTTCCGGCGAGGTACCAGCTGCTGTCGCTTTTATTGCGGCGGAATGTACTCGTCACTTTTATTCCCTTATCCAGCTTGCCGCGAAAATTATAAGCAATGATCTCATCATCTGTGACTTCACATACATCTCCCTCAATCGTACCTTTTACCCTTTTTACCACATAATACAAAGTATCATTCACGATGAATTCGCTGCGGGAATACCCATAGACCTTACCCCTGTATTCTGTCAATGCAATTTCAAAAGACTGGTCCTTCCTGACGGTAGTACTGTCATTCCTCAGGGCCCCGGTCCAGAGACCGGTCAGTGATTGTGCATGAAAAAGAAGGGGTGATAATAAAAGAAACCCGATAAGGCTAAGTCGTTTGAGATTAAAATGGGGTATAGCTGACAGGCTGGCTGGCATTTTCAGGGGTTATGGATTCACAAAAAAGGACTGCTTTATAACGAAATTCCTGTTCAGTCATTGTGTAAAAAAAATAAATATCCACTTCTTTTTTTATTGAAAACCTGGCAGTTACAACATTAACCGGGAGCAAATCCCTGTCACAGGTTTATGAGTTTTGAAGTATATTCAGCCATCAAATTCTTTGCAACAATGCGGTTAAGAACCAGGACAAACCAGTTTTTATTTATTTGTCTTTTACTATGTCGTTTTATGCAAGGAGAAGCCCAACCGCCGGTTGTGCTTTTTCAATATAAAACCCCGAAAAACTCTTTACCCGCTACAGGATATTACCAGATCGACGGATTACGGGTGAAAGGAGATCCTTATTATAAACCAGAGTTTATTTTGGGAGATATATATTCGACTACTGAAATGGCAAAAAATATTTACATCCGTTTTGATGTGTATTACCAGAACGTAGAATTTATTTCTACCGCCAACAAGGACCAGATATTGGTAAAGTCGCCGGGAGACCTTGATTCTTTCCTGATCTATAAAAAAGAAGATAAAATGATCAGGGAGGATATCAGGATGGTTTATTCAACATTGATCGGGGCACCGGGAAAATGTTATTACGCTTGCCTTTACAAGGGGCCAAAGTATAGCGTTTACAAAAAATTCACAGCGGAATTGGTGCCACCGATCGACAGGACCGGCAGACCTGATGACAGGTTGTTCGAAAGACAAACCGAATACTGGTTTGTAACAGAATCCACGAAAGAATTCAGGCAGGTTACCGGGACAGTGGCCGGGGTAAAAAAAGATTTAAAGGATATAAAAGATGTTTCTGAAGTTGTCAAAGCCGGGAATATGTTCAAAAATGGCGACGCGGCCATGATCAAAGTATTTGCTTACCTGAATGAATAGTTTCTTTAGAAGCTGTTAGGACCAGCCCGCTATTTTGAGGACCCGTGGTTTTGCACGGAACGGCCCGCAAAAGAGAGTTTATATTCTCCCGGTTATGCAGGGATTTGAAATAAAACTTATCATAATACTTCAGCAAAATTTCGAAACATTCGCTGATTTTGCCTTCTTTTAGGAGCAAAATGGCCGTTTTAGCATTCAAATTGCCCAGTTTTTGGGTAATTCTCTCAATCGCCGCTACCAGCTTTTCAGGGTCCAATTGGCCATATTCCTGTACAATATGAGCCAGCCTTTCTTCAAAAGGAATATCCAGGAACCACACTGGGGATTGTCTCATTTTTTTCCACAATTCACCAGGCAGATTCACCTGCCCGATACGCTGGGATTCGTCTTCGAGCCACAGCGGTGAGTGGTGAGTAGTGAATGGTGAATAGGGGCCGGTTTTTATTGATGATTCACTATTCATCATTGACTTGCGTAGTTCCATTGCTAGCAAATTCTCAAACATCTCCTGCCCTGGTTGTGGTGGCATCCCGATACTGCCAAAAGCAGAACCTTTATGAAGCGCGATGCCTTCCAGGTCGATTATCCTTTCCCCGGATTCACGCATTTTTTTCAGCAACTCTGTTTTGCCGGAACCTGTATAGCCCCCGAGGATATTGATCAGGAAAGGAAGTTTGAAAGTATCCAGTACATAATGACGGAATTTTTTATAACCCCCAATAAGTGTGTACACCTTGAATCCATAGAGATCAAGCAGCCAGGCAGCACCAGCGCTTCGCATGCCACCGCGCCAGCAGTGAACGAGAACAATTCGTGAGCCGTGAGTTGTGAGTTGTGAGTCGGTTCCTGATTTTTGATCAATCATTAATGATTCGGCCTGTTCCACCATCTTTCTCATCTTCACACCAAAATAATCAAGACCTATCTTGATGGCGGGCTCTCTTCCCTCTTGTTTATAGGCCGTGCCAATGACCTTTCTTTCTTCATCCGTGAATAAGGGCAAAGAATAAGCACCCGGAATATGCGCATGTTTATATTCACCCGGGCTGCGCACATCCAGAACAGGATGATCTTTTGCCAGCGAAAGAAATTGTTCAATATGAATTTTTTCAATAGCCATCCGGGATACCAGGTAATAAAAAAGGCCGCACCTGGAGGAGCGGCTCTGTATTAATTTTCAAATCAGCACATTTGTTACATTTTCAAATTCGCTTTAGCGATTCATGCTTGCAAGGAACTCTTCATTGCTCTTGGTCCCTTTCATCCTGTTCTGTAATTCCCGCATCGCCTCTTCGGCATTCATATCTGTCAGGAAAACACGAAGCAGGTTCATCCGCTGCAACACATCTTTATCGAGTAGCAGGTCATCCCTTCTTGTGGAGGAAGCTACCAGGTCGATCGCCGGGTAGATACGTTTATTTGATAAACGACGCTCCAGCTGCAATTCCATATTACCGGTTCCTTTGAATTCTTCAAAGATTACTTCATCCATTTTACTACCAGTATCCACCAGCGCAGTAGCGATGATCGTTAACGAACCGCCATGTTCTATTTTACGGGCAGCACCAAAGAACTGTTTGGGCTTCTGCATCGCATTGGCTTCAACACCACCGGACAAAACTTTTCCACTGGAAGGTGCCACGGTATTGTGTGCTCTTGCCAAACGGGTAATAGAATCCAGTAATATAACAACATCATGCCCGCACTCGACCAGGCGTTTTGCTTTTTGTAAAGCGATCGTTGACACTTTTACGTGTTTTTCAGCCGGCTCATCAAAAGTAGAAGCGATCACTTCTGCTTTTACGCTGCGTTCCATATCGGTCACCTCTTCCGGGCGTTCATCCACGAGCACGACCATCAGGTAACATTCAGGATGGTTGGCGGCAATGGCATTGGCCACTGCTTTTAATAACATCGTCTTACCGGTCTTGGGTTGTGCCACGATCAATCCCCGCTGCCCTTTACCAATGGGCGTAAACAGGTCCATGATCCGGGTTGAGTAGTCGGAAGGAGTTGTGAAAAGATTCAGTTTCTCGTAAGGAAATAAAGGAGTGAGGTAATCAAAAGGCACACGGTCTCTTACTTCTTCCGGGCTCTTGCCGTTGATCGTATCCACTTTCAGTAAAGCGAAATATTTTTCTCCTTCTTTGGGTGGACGTACCGCACCATGTACGGTATCACCTGTTTTTAATCCAAATAATTTTATCTGCGAAGGAGAAACATATACATCGTCGGGTGATGATAAATAGTTGTAATCAGAAGAACGCAGGAAGCCATAGCCATCCGGCATCATTTCAAGAACACCCTCGCCGAGGATCACGCCATCGAACTCTACATTGAAATTCTGGTTCTGCTCGCGGCGCGGGGGATAGAATTTATTTTGTCCGGCACCGGAAGGATTTTCCGGCGACTGCTGGTTGCCTTCGTTAAGCATAGCCTGTACCAATTGGCTTTCTTCCATCTTATCACCGGGTTGTGCTCCTGTTGGCTGCTTGTCTGCCTGTTGCGTTTCCGGGGGAAGTTCCGCTACTGTTTCTTTTTCATCTATCTTTTTACGGGCTCTTTTAATAGGAGTCTTGTCTTCTTTTTTCAGGGGCATATTGGTTTTTTTAATAATAATTTCTTTTTCATCACCACTTTCTACAACAGCTTCTTCGCTACCGGTACTGGTATTGGTTTTAATGATCCGCTTACGTTTTCCGTCGTCATTGGGTTTAGCACCTTTTGAACCGGCGATGGCCTGGCTGTCAAGGATCTTGTAGACGAGATCTTGTTTGCCTAATTTCCTGGAATTGGGTATTTTAAGTTGTTCTGCAATGTCCAGCAGTTCAGGAACGAGCATATCGTTCAGTTGGAGGATATCGTACATATAAAAATCTTGAGGTTAGTCACAACTCGCGGTGAACAGTCTTGAAATCTGAAAAAGTTTGAGTTAATTGTTGAATGAAATCGGCGGGTAAAAATGGAAAAACTGTCTGGGGAACTATGTTTATCAGCCTCTTTCCACTGCAAGTATACGCTTAAATCATCAAAATCAAAAATTTTAGACCTCTTCCGGCTCCTGGCACCTGTTTACGGCGTTTTCCGGGTCTTGCCGAAACACTCACGGAACACAGTTCCCGGGCGAATCTTACCTTTGCCCCTCTTAAAATTTCGAAATGTTCAACAAACGAATCAAGATCAAGGAACTACTGGCGCTGGAGCCTGCCGGGCAGGAAGTAATTGTTATGGGATGGGTGCGCACCTTTCGCAACAACCAGTTCATTGCGTTGAACGATGGCAGTACGAATAATAATATACAGGTAGTAGTGGAATTGGGGAGCCAGGAAGATGAATTACTTAAACGCATCACCACTTCAGCTTCTTTAAAAGTGACAGGGACCATTGTGCCCTCATTGGGCAAAGGACAAAAAATGGACCTGAAAGCAACAACGATCGAGATACTGGGTGATAGTGATGCCGAGAAGTATCCTTTACAGCCTAAGAAACATAGCCTGGAGTTTTTACGCGAGATCGCTCACCTGCGTTTCCGCACTAATACATTTGGATCCGTATTCCGTGTTCGTCATGCATTGGCCTTTGCGATCCATAAATTTTTCAACGAGAAGGGCTTCATCTATATGCATACACCGGTCATTACCGCAAGCGACGCGGAAGGGGCGGGTGAAATGTTCAGGGTAACAACACTTCCGTTTGACAGTACCCCGAGAAATGAAAAAGGGGAAGTAGATTTTAAGCAAGATTTTTTTGCAAGAGCTACCAACCTCACGGTAAGTGGCCAGCTGGAAGGAGAGTTAGGCGCAACTGCCTTTGGCGATATTTATACCTTCGGCCCCACTTTCCGGGCGGAGAACAGCAATACGACCCGGCACCTGGCAGAGTTCTGGATGATCGAACCCGAAATGGCTTTCTCCGATCTCGAAGATAATATGAACCTCGCCGAAGAGTTCATCAAATACATTATCCGGCATGCGATGGAGAATAACCGGGAAGACCTGGAATTCCTGGCGCAGCGATTAGCGGATGAAGAAAAACAATTACCACAGGACAAGCGCAGTGAAATGGGTTTGCTCGAAAAACTGGAATTTGTGCTGACTAATAATTTCGAACGCCTAACTTATACAGAAGCGATCGATATTCTTAAAGAGAGCAATCATAATAAGAAAAAGAAATTTCAGTATCCAATCAGCGGATGGGGAATGGACCTGCAGAGCGAGCATGAACGTTACCTGGTGGAGAAACATTTTAAGAAGCCTGTCATCCTTTCCGATTACCCCAAAGGGATCAAGGCTTTTTATATGCGGCAAAACGATGATGGGAAAACGGTGGCCGCGATGGATATCCTGGCGCCGGGGATTGGTGAGATCGTAGGCGGATCTCAACGGGAAGAACGCCTTGACCGCCTGCAGGATCGAATGAAAGAAATGAACATTCCCAAAGAAGAACTCTGGTGGTACCTGGACACCCGTCGTTATGGAACAGTGCCCCATGCTGGCTTTGGGCTTGGATTTGAGCGCATGGTGCAGTTTGTTACCGGCATGACTAATATCCGGGACGTGATCGCTTTTCCAAGGACACCGGGAAGTGCGGAGTTTTAATACAGCATGAATAAAGAGATAAGGGAAGGCGCAGAAATGCGCCTTTTTTCTTTTTTAGAACTACATTTAAGAAACCTTATTGCTGCTTCCCATGAAATATTTCCTCCTTCTAAGTTGTTTATTTTTTGCATCGCTGCTTGTCACCGGGCAGAGCCTGCTGGACCTCAATAAAAGATTTGTCGAACTTTTCCAGCAGGGGAAATACGAGGAAGCAATCCCCTATGCAGAGAAAGCATTTGAAACAGCAAAAAAAGAATTATCCGAAGATCATCCCGATTATTCGACCAACCTTGAAAACCTTGGCTGGGTATATTTAACGGCCGGGTATTATTCCAAAGCAGAACCGGTGTACAAAGAACTGGTAAAGATCAAAGCCAGGTTATTGGGAAAAGACCATCCCGATTATGCCACCATGCTGAACAACCTGGCCATTCTTTATTATTATATGGGTGAATATGTAAAGGCAGAGCCCTATTACCTGGAAGCATTGTCGGTCCGCAAAAAAGTATTGGGAGAAGCGCATCCCGATTATGCTACAAGTCTTGATAATCTTGGAGCACTCTATGCAGCCGTAGAAGAATTTGAAAAAGCAGAGCAACTTTACCAGCAAGCCCTTGCTATAAGAAAAAAAATTGTTCCTGAAACTAATCCTGATTATATCACCAGCCTTAACAATCTTGGATCGCTTTATTTATCAATGGGCGAGTATGCAAAGGCCGAGCCCTTGTACCTGCAGGCGGTATCGATAAGAAAAAAAACAGTAGGGGAAGAGCATCCGGACTACGCCACCAGCCTGAATAATCTTGGTGCCTTATACCTGGCGATCGGTCAGTATGAAAAGGCCGCCACCTTATTTACCCAATCGATGACGATCCGTAAAAAAGTACTCGGGGAAAATCATCCTTCATACCTGGTCAGCACCAACAACCTTTCGCAGGTGTATGCGGCAACAGGCCGGTACAGGGAAGCTATTTCCCTTTGCCAGCAAACGATTGCTATCCGGAAAAAAATACTCGGCGAAGAACATCCCGATTATGCAACCAGCCTGAATAACCTTGGAGTTTTGTATGCAGAGATCGGTGAATACGCCAAGGGAGAGCCTTTTTGTGTGCAGGCCGCCGCCATCCGTAAGAAAATAATGGGAGCCGGTCATTCAGATTATGCTGCCAGCCTGAATAACCTTGGCCTGATATACAAAGGGATGGGACAGTATAAGAAAGCAGAGCCACTCTTTGTACAAGCCAACGGCATTTATAGAATAGCAGAAGGGGAACAAAGTTCAAAATACACGATCGGTCTTGATAACCTGGCTATATTATATATGACAACAGGTGAATATGCCAAAGCAGACCCCCTGAGCATTTTGAGCAGCACGAAAACCCTGCAGCATATCACCAGGACCTTTGCTGTTCTGTCCGAGAAAGAAAAAGGCAATTACCTCAGCAGCAAAGGTTCTGTTACAGAGATCAGCAATAATATCCTGTATCATTACCCTCAGGCTTCAGCCGCTCTTCGTATCAACAACTACAACCTCCAGCTGACGCTTAAATCACTTTCGCTGGCTGATACAAAGAACATGATCGCGGCGGTTCGCAACAGTAAGGACAGCGCAATAAAAAAAATATTCAGTAACTGGATGGCGGGGAAAAGTTACCTGGCCAAACAGTATTCGCTCCCTGCCAGTAAGCGGGACCCGGATCTTTCACGCATTGAAACAAAAACAGAGGAATTCGAAAAAGAACTTAACCGCCGTTCCGTCCAATTTCGCAACCAGCAATCGGCCATCAGTATTTCAGTGGCGGATGTTCAAAAAAATATGCAGGAAGATGAAGCGGCTATCGAGTTCGTAAGTTTTAACCTGTATAATAAACAGTGGACAGACAGCGTGATCTATGCGGCCTGTATCTTACGAAAAAATGATCCGGCACCTGTATTCGTACCGCTTTTTGAAGAGCGACAATTGCAACGGCTATATGACAGTGCCGGGAAATCAGCCACTACTGCCGCTAAAACTTTTTACAGGGGCCTTATTGTTAAAGAGAATGGTTCAACCATCACAGGAGAGAGCCTGTACAAGTTGATCTGGCAACCGCTGGAGCCCTGGCTCAAAGGGATAAAAAAGATAGCGTATTCTCCAGCCGGGAAATTATATGGAATCGCTTTTCATGCATTAAAGATTGACAGCAGTACCCTGCTGATGGATAAATACCAGTTGCAGCAATATACCAGTACCCGGCAAATTGCCCTGGATGCTGATGAGGGCCCGGCAACAAAACCGGGAAGTATTGTGCTGTTTGGCGACGCGGCCTTTGATATGGATAGTGCACAGATCGTTAAACAACGCGTGAAGGAGGCTAATGATTATGTTTCAACCATGTCACCTCCAACCCGTGGGGGCAATGGTGCGTGGCCAGCGCTGCCGGGCACTGCAACGGAAGTAAAAAAGATCGGGGTATTGTTCACGCAACAAAAATTAACGGCGAGAATATATACGCAGGCAGATGCTTCGGAGGGCAGGTTGAAAATGATACCCGTCAACTCTTCGCCTATACTGCATATTGCCACACATGGTTTCTTCCTGCCGCCGCCGGATGATAGCAGGAAAAAGGAAATGTTTGACAATCAAAACTCGTATGCCGTTGCAGATGATCCTTTGCTCAGGAGCGGATTAATCCTGGCGGGAGGTAATTATGCCTGGAAAGGGAAAACGACAATAGAAGGAGTTGAGGATGGAATTGTAACCGCTTACGAGATATCCCAATTGAATTTAAGCAATACAGAACTGGTCGTACTAAGCGCCTGCGAAACAGCACTGGGAGATGTAAAAGGAAATGAGGGAGTATTCGGGTTACAGAGAGGATTTAAAATGGCAGGGGTAAAAAAAATGATCGTGAGCCTCTGGCAGGTGCCGGATAAAGAGACCGCCGAATTAATGACCTCTTTTTATGATTACTGGATAAAGGGAAAGAGCATTAACGCCGCTTTCTACCAGGCACAAACCGAAATGCGAAGGAAATACGAGCCCTTTTACTGGGCAGCTTTTGTTCTTATTGAATAGAACAACCTTCCTTACCATCATTGTTTTTGCTGCTCCCGGCAGATTCCGTAAATTAACAGACCAATCAGCCAAAACCTTTGCTATGAAATTGATCATGGCAGCCTGCCTGTTATTTTTTTCTTTTACACTTTCTGCACAGAGCCTGGAGGACCTGGTGCTTGACGCCGGGAATCTATACATGAACGGGCAATACGAAAAAGCGATCCCCGCCGCACAAAAAGCAGTGGTCCTGCTAAAACAACAGATAGGGGAAGAGAATATCTTTTATATTGGCCTGGAGACCATCCTTGCATCGAGTTACGAGCATTTATTCCAGTACCAGCAATCAGAGATCATTTACCTGGATGTCAAAGAAAGAATAAAAAGAATATCCGGGGAAGACCACGAAAGTTATACGGCCTGCCTGAATAATCTTGCAGGGCTGTATGAGCATATGGGTCAATACGAAAAAAGCGAACCTCTTTTTTTAAAGGCCATTGAGATCCGGAAAAAGATCGCGGGGGAAAATGACCCGGCTTACTGCACAAGTATGAACGGCCTCGCGGCCTTGTACCATTCAATGGGAAAGTATACAAAAGCCGAACCTATCTATATCCAGGTGATAGATATCCGGCGAAAATTATTAGGGGAGAATAATATCGATTATGCTACGAGCCTGAATAACCTGGCAACACTTTATGCCGAAATGGGACAATATGAAAAGGCGGAACCTCTTTATACCACTTCCCTTGAAATCAGAAAAAAGATACTGGGAGAAAATAATACTGACTATGCGACCAGTCTTAACAACCTGGCTTCCCTCTGGCAGAACATGGAAAAATATACAAAGGCCGAAACTGCTTTTATCCAGTCCATGGAGATCAGGAAAAAAATGCTGGGTACTGATCATGTTGACTATGCCACCAGCCTGAATAACCTGGCTTCGTTGTATGTTACCATGGGTCAGTTCAAAAAAGCGGAGCCACTTCTTCTTGAAGCAACTGATACCTGGAAAAGAGCACTGGGTGAGAACAGCCCGGAATATGCCATGGGTTTAAACAACCTGGCTACTTTCTACCGCAAAACACAAACGCAACCCTTAAAAGCTGAAGCCCTTTACCTTGAATCGATCCGGTTACGGAAAATAATCCTGGGGGAGATGCATCCTTATTACCTCGACACCCAGGATGGTCTTGCCTTGTTGTATGCCCAGTTGCATCAATACGCTAAGGCAGAACCCTTATTCCTGTCCAGCAGCCACACTCTTATGCAAAATATTACCAACACCTTTCCCATCTTATCTGAAAAGGAGAAAGGGAATTACCTGGAGTATAACCGCGAGATAATTGATTTTAATAATAGTTTTTTATACAATTATCCCCGCGCCTCCTCTTCTGTTATTGAAAACAATTATAATCTTGAACTGGGTTTTAAATCTCTTGCCCTGGCTGATACCAGGAATATAATGGAGGCTGTACGTAACAGCGGTGATACAGCTGTAAAAAGAATATTTACGCAGTGGATAACGGCCAAAAATCTACTGTCAAAACAATATGCATTACCAGCAGCAAGCAGGATGAAGGATCTAAAAGCAGTAGAAGCAGATGCGGAGAGGCTTGAAAAAGAACTGAACCGGAGGTCCTCTGCTTTTGGCAATCAGCAAAAAGCCATTCGGGTGACCGTACAGGAAGTACGGAAAAACCTCGCGGCTGATGAAGCCGCTATCGAGTTTGTAAAATTCAGGCTGTATAATGTAACCTGGACAGACTCGGTTATTTACGGCGCCTATATTCTTCGTAAAGAAGATGCGGTACCGCACTTTGTACCTCTTTGTGAAAAGAAACAACTGGACAAATTATTTGACAGTGCCGGGAATACCGCGACAACACTGGTAAAAAGTTTTTACAGGGGGTTGGATATAAAAAGCCGGGATACAAAGTTGGGAACAAAGCTCTACCAGTTGATATGGGAACCCCTGGAGCCTTTCTTAAAGGGAATAAAAAAAATAGCTTATTCCCCGGCCGGCAAATTATACGGGATCGCTTTTCATGCACTCCCGGTTGACAGCAGCTCGATCTTAATGGACAAATACCAGTTACAGCAATACACCAGCACCCGCCAGATATCTCTTCGTTCGGAAACAAACAGGACTGCAGGACCCGGTGGTATTGTTTTATTCGGGGATGCGCTTTTTACGATGGACAGCCTGCAACTGGTAAAGCAGCGAAAGGGCG
>JANMKG010000158.1:0-2910 GCA_031371915.1 Chitinophagaceae bacterium
AACCCGCTGGAGTATGCAAAGGATCCTGAATTGTCAAGTGTTCGTGTTACTCCTTCATCAGGAACGATAGCGCCGCAACCAGCGTCTTTCCGGCAAACCCAGGAGAAAAAGACAGCGCAAACAGTAAAGGCTGAAAATGGATCAGATGCCATGAATGCAGCTTCCCGGAGTATGCAGAGTGATGCACCTGCCTGCAATGTATGCGGCCATATCATGATGCGTAGCGGTACTTGTTATAAATGTAATAATTGTGGTAACCAGGGAGGATGTAGCTAACCTTATCCCCCAACTCTTTTCCACGCAATGGAAAAGGGAGAAAACATGTTTGGACCGAAAAACCAAATAAAGAGTGTACCCATTAATTCTACATCCCGGCTAAGAAGCCGGGATGTTTGTATAAAAAGTTGTAGCAAAGAGAAATTGATCTTGCCAATCTTTCGTATTCAATAAAAGAGAATATCTCTTCAATTGTTGATTCGATACTTTATTCAAAAGAGTTTAAATGAGCTGATACCAGATATTTTGATCAGGCATACGCTTTATTCTCCTCCAAATAAATTATTCGCTGCTCCCTCAAGCATGGGGAATTTTTCTATCACATAATTTTTAACGGTAGTAATAGCTTGTTTAGCCTGCTCATCAGTGAGGCCGGCTTCAGCTTTCAATTTGTCTATTAAATCCTGCATATAAAAAAATTTTAAGATTTGAAATTAAGGAAACTAAAAATGCCAGAGAGTATCTCCGGCATTAAATGACCTATATGACCTATTTGACTTATTGACAAAATACTATGCCACCTTCAAGAGACTCAGCTTACTCTTATCAAACTTCCGTTTGGCATATTCCAGGTCCAGTATGAATTGAGTTTCTTTGGAAGAAGGCATTTCATACATGGCGTCGGTCAGGATCCCTTCACAGATGCTCCTAAGGCCCCGGGCGCCCAGTTTGTATTCCATCGCTTTCTCCACCATGAAGTTCAGTACATCTTCATCAATGGTCAGCTGTATGCCTTCCAGCTCAAATAATTTTTTATATTGTTTGACCAGCGCATTCTTTGGTTCAGTGAGAATGGCTCTTAATGTAACTGCATCCAGGGGGTCAAGGTGAGTGACCACCGGCAAGCGGCCCAATAATTCAGGGATCAATCCAAATGATTTGAGGTCAGTCGCATTGATATAACGAAGCAGGTTCTTCTTCATATTTTCCTGCTGTTCTTTGTCCACGTTAAACCCAATCGTGTTGGTTTGCACCCTGCGGGCAATTATTTTATCAATGCCGTCAAAAGCACCACCGCAAATGAAAAGGATATTTTGGGTGTTGATCTTGATAAGTTTTTGTTCGGGATGTTTTCTTCCACCCTGTGGCGGAACAAGCACATCGGTACCTTCCAGCAATTTCAACATGCCCTGTTGTACTCCTTCACCGCTTACATCACGGGTGATGGAAGGATTATCTCCCTTGCGGGCGATCTTATCTATTTCATCAATATATACGATGCCCCGCTCAGCAGCGGCCACATCGTAATTGCAGACCTGTAATAGACGGGTGAGAATACTTTCAACGTCTTCTCCTACATAACCTGCTTCGGTAAATACCGTTGCATCCACAATGGTAAAGGGAACATTCAACATCCGGGCAATACTTTTTGCCAAAAGTGTTTTACCCGTTCCTGTTTCACCCACCATAATAATATTGCTCTTTTCAATTTCAACTTCGTTCGAAGAAGCTTCGTTGTTTTTTTGTTGTAACCTTTTGTAATGGTTGTAGACTGCAACGGCCAGCACTTTTTTAGCATCATCCTGCCCGATAACATATTCGTCCAGGAATTTCTTAACCTCGATCGGTTTTTTTACAGTGAGTTTGAACGCAGAGGTGGTCTTATCGTCTTTGATCGTCAGTTCCTGATCAATGATCTCACGGGCATGCTCCACACAGTTTTCACAGATATGACCTTCCTGCCCGGCGATAAGTATCTTAACTTCATCCCGGCTGCGGCCGCAAAAAGAACAGTGTAGGGGGTTTTTTGCCATTTTTCTTAGAATAAGACGCTGTATAAACGTATTTGTAACTCACAAAAGTATAAAACCGTTCTGATAAGGAATAGCTTTATTTAAAATAAGCTCTAATAGGCTGGAGGTTAGGAGTTTAAAGTTTGTCTATTTGCTTGTCAACGATACCATATTTGATAGCTTCATCAGCATCCATCCAGTAGTCCCTGTCAAAGTCTTTCATGATCTGCTCGATGGTTTTGCCGCAATTTTCTGCCAATATTGTAGCCCCGATCTCCTTCACTCTCCGGGTTTGTTTGGCCTGGATCTCCAGGTCTGTACTCACACCCTGGATATGTCCGCCAATTGAGGGCTGATGGATCATTACTTCGCCATGAGGATAAATGAATCGTTTTCCTTTTACACCACCGCTTAATAAAATGCTGCCCATCGAAGCGGCGAGACCCATACAAATAGTACTAACAGGACTCTTTATCATTTTCATGGTGTCATATATGACCATTCCACTTGTAACTACGCCGCCTGGACTATTGATATATAATTTTATTTCCTCGCCGGGTTTATCGGCATCCAATAATAATAATTTGGAAACGATCTCCCTGGCTGACTTATCATCCACAACACCCCAGAGGTAAACACTTCTTTTTTCAAAGAAAAGTTTTTCCAGTTTTTTATTCAGCATCATCAGTTCATCCCGTTTATCTTCTTTTTCGGGTTCATCGTCTTCATCCTGTTGCCGGTTATTGTATAAAAATTGATCGCGGTTCATATTTGTATTGTTTCTTTTAAATATATATTGCTAAAAAGACAACTTTTAATTTCTCCAGACTATATTCAATTTGAGGATAAAGATTTACTTGCTAACCTTTTTACCCGGCTTGAAAAAAATGAAATCGTTGAT
>JANMKG010000184.1:0-1506 GCA_031371915.1 Chitinophagaceae bacterium
AGCCCACTACCTGTATGCATTGCGACGAGCCTCCCTGCGTAAAAGTTTGCCCTGTAGACGCAACATTTAAAAGAGAGGATGGAATTGTTTTGATCGACAGTGACCGCTGTATCGGCTGTCGTTTTTGCATGGCGGCTTGTCCTTATTCAACCAGGGTGTTTAACTGGGAAGAACCGCTGCCAACTAATCAAACTGAATCCGGGAATCCTGTTCATCACGCCAATGTTGTAGCTGACCAACCTTATTCCTGTGAAAGCAGTTTGCCCCAGAAAAAAGGAACAGTAGGGAAATGTGATTTCTGTCCTGACATGACAAGAAAAGGCGAATTACCACATTGTGTATCGGCCTGCCCCAATGGTGTTTTCTTTTTTGGTGATGAGAATGAAGATTCAGTAACCAATGGCGCAGAAACATTTCGTTTTAGTGAGCTCATCAAAGACAAAGCCGGCTATCGTTTGATGGAAGACCTTGGTACGAAACCAAGAGTTTATTACCTGCCGCCGGTAAACCGGAATTTCCCTTTTGAATCAGGGCTGGAAAACCAAAATGCTGATGACAAAAAGAATCACACAAAATAATTGAAAGTGGAAAACTCAATCTTATTAACAAGCGAACAGCAAACGATCCAGGACCTGCTTCCACAAAAATTCGGAAGAAGGGGTAAGATCTGGACAGGCACATTAATATTGATATGCATGGTAGGGGCATTTGCTTATTACCGACAGTTGAAATATGGATTGGTGGTAACACATATGCGTGATTATGTTTCCTGGGGTATTTATATTTCTAACTTTGTTTTTTTTGTTGCCATCAGCCTCGTAGGTTCACTGATCACGGCCATTTTCCGGTTGTCAAAAGTACCCTGGCGTACACCCCTGACACGAATATCGGAGATCATTGCTGTATCAGCCATTACTTTCGCTTCGCTGATCATTATAGTTGATATGGGGCGCCCTGAGCGACTCGTTAACCTGTTCACACATGGACGCTTACAATCTCCCATCATGTGGGATGTGATTGTGATCGGCACTTATTTCTGTATCAGCCTTTTTTTACTATACATTACTTTGCTTCCCGATATCAGGATCATGATCAGGGCAAGAGCGATATTAGGTAAGCCTTTTTCCAAACTATACCGGTGGCTGGGATCATTCTGGAAAGGAACTCCTGCCCAGGAAAAGATCAGGGACAGGGCTATAACAATACTTTGTATTGTAATTATTCCGGTGGCATTTTGTATCCACACCGTTACTTCCTGGTTATTTGCCACCACCTACCGGCCGGGGTGGGACAGCACCAATTTCGGCGCTTATTTTATATCCGGGGCTTTTTTAGTTGGAGCAGGTGCTGTGGTTGTTGCTATGTATGTTTTTCGTTGGGCTTATCGCCTGGAGAAATATATTACGGAAAAACATTTTGAAAAAATGGGGCGGGTAGTTGTCTTGTTGGCTCTTTTGTATTTATACTTTAATGTAAATACTAGTGTTATTAAAATTGTGTTTGAAA
>JANMKG010000234.1:0-2421 GCA_031371915.1 Chitinophagaceae bacterium
CAATATGACAAGCAGGAGATCGCGATACTGGGAATGACCGGCGCTTATGGAATTCCTTTCCTGATCAGCGCCAATTCAGGAAGGGCCGATCTTTTCTTTGCCTATATTATCCTGATCAATACCGGTATTGTTTTTCTTTCCTATAAAAAGGCATGGAAAGCCATGGTAAGGCTTGCCATGCTCGTGAGCTGGGTATTGTTTTTAGCATGGGCTTTTACAAAATATACCGACCAGCTGTACGTGGAAGCGATATGGATCATGATTTTTTTATACCTTTTATTTGCTACTGCATCGGTTATCTATGCAGTCAAAAGCAAAGCGCCGCTTGGCGTGGTAGAATTGCAGCTTTTTTTACTGAACAATATCCTCGCTTTCGCAGCTTGCCTTTTGGTGTTCACGGACGGTAGTTTGGATGAACGTTCGACCATGGTGACCGGCGCTGCTTTTATTGTTTTTGCATTCCAGACGATATTCTCACGACTCTTATTACCGGGAGAAAGGCTTTTGTTCAATTACCTGCTGACATTTACGGTGCTCAGTCTTGTTTTTTATACAGGGATGAGATGGGATGGTATCACCGTCACCATGACCTGGGTGGCGATGGCCATTACACTTTTTACAGCAGGGGCCCTCGCCAAATCAGGATGGCTGAGGTTGCTGTCCATTATTCTCACGGGAGTAACGCTGGGAAAGCTGGTACTGGTAGACAGAAACAATTTTACCACCGAACAAAAGATCATCGCTTATATCTCGATCGGTATACTGTTGCTTTTACTTTCCTTCTTCTATCAAAAATTCAAACAGCGGCTTTTTACAGAGAAAGAAAAATGACCGTATGGAAAGTTTATGCTTTTTGATCTATAAGAAAAGTATAAACCATGAAACCAAACGAAATTTTATCAGCTTCGCTGATCGACGTCATCTTTGACGGCCGTAACAAAGACTACGGCGCTTATGAATTGCGCAAAACTTATTCCGACAGGATCAAAAAAGCTTTATTGGTCACCACCCTTGTAGCAGGCCTGGCTTTTGGAGGAGCGGCCCTTGCAGGTTCATTTAAAAAGAATGAAAAAAATTTCCGGATCACACCTGGCATTCAATTAACAGAGATCCCTGAGAAAGTGCCCGAAAAATTGCCGGAACCCGAACGTCAACCGGAGCAAGTCCCAACTCGGACACAACAGTTCACCACTCTACAGATCAAACCTGATGAGGAAGTTACGGAACTCCCTCCAACGAACGAAGACCTTGATAGTTCCAAAATTGCAGCAGAGACCAGGGAAGGAAGACCCGATATTCATACATCAGAACCACCGGCTGAACTGGATGGACAAAGAGGAATCATTACCCCAAAAGAAAACGAACCAGAAGAACCTTTTAGATCAGTGGAGGTCGATGCCAAATTTAATGGCAATTGGAAAGCCTTCCTGGAAAGAAACCTTAATGCCAATGTTCCCCTGGATAATAATGCTCCCGCAGGTCGTTACTCAGTGGTGATCCAGTTTGTCGTGGACAAAGAAGGCAATGTAAGTGATATCAAAGCACTGACTGATCACGGGTATGGGATGGAAGAAGAATCTCTCCGGGTAATAAGAAAAGCAGCACGGTGGGAACCCGCGATCCAGAACGGCATACCTGTAAAAGCTTACAAAAAACAGGTGATTGTTTTTGAAGTGCTGGGAGATGAGTGAAGTTTGAGGTTTGAAGTTTGAGGTTCGCAGCGTCATTCACCTGGGAGACGCTGCGAATGTTTTTGGAATTAGAAAAATGTTCAATAGCTGGCAATAAAGCACCATCTCCTTTCAACAAGTTTAAAAAAAGAATGACTGATCGATCTAAGTCCTCCCTTTAGGGAGACAGAGGGCCTACCTCCTGCTATAATTCGGTGCCTCTTTCGTGATCTCGATATCATGCGCATGACTTTCTCTCATCCCTGCATTGGTGATCTTTACAAAACTTGCTTGTTGCAGTTCCGCGATCGAAGCGGCACCGCAATAGCCCATCCCGGCCCTGAGTCCGCCGGTGTACTGGTAAACAACTTCTTTCAGGAAACCTTTGTAAGCGACACGTCCTTCAATTCCTTCTGGAACAAATTTCTTTATATCGTCTTCCACATCCTGGAAATAACGGTCGCTGCTGCCCGTAGCCATCGCACCGAGAGAACCCATGCCGCGGTACTCCTTGAATTTCCTTCCTTCATAGATGATCGTTTCTCCGGGACTTTCTTCCGTGCCGGCAAAAATGCTTCCCATCATGACACAGTTGGCGCCGGCTGCCAGTGCTTTTACCATATCACCGGTATAGCGGATACCACCGTCGGCGATAATGGGAATACCGAGTTTTTTTAATACAGAAGAAGCTTCCATTACAGCGGTCAGCTGTGGTACACCGGCCCCCGCCACGATCCTTGTGGTACAGATA
>JANMKG010000264.1:0-8456 GCA_031371915.1 Chitinophagaceae bacterium
ATCGCCAAACAACTTATTGTAAAAAGCGGAAGGCTCGAAACTGTCCTTCGCTTCGTTATAGACGAAGATCCTATTTTCGCTTGCCAGGACTAGCTGGTTCTTGATCCTGAAAATATAATTTCCATTTATTGACAGGACGCCTTGCTTTGGAGTATACTGTTTTGTTTCCGGGGTAATCCCATTTAGCCGGACCCGGTAAATACCTTTGTAAGGATGAGATATCCATATATCATTATTATCAATACTTACAAACCGGGCTGATTCAAAATGAGCTATTACATGCCTGGAAGTAAATAAACCATTTTCGAAATTGTAGAAACTAATGCCCAGGTACGTCCCGGCGATCATTATAGAAGAAGGTAAGACATTGGAATAGGGGAGGAAGGTCCAGAAACCAGTGGTATTGTCGATCGGAACAGCCGTATTACCGGTAATGACAAAAGCACCCTCATGGTGACCCATTAATAATTTGCCATTGACCTGTGATAAATTCCAGACTTGTCCCTTGGTATTCGTCACCGGAACGAAATAGCCTTTGACAAAGCTCAGGTCTTTCTCCGCCGAGAGCGATGTTTTATATAAACCGTTAGAAGTGCCGATGTATAACTCATTATTAAATATCGAAGCAGCATATCCCGAACCTTCGTTCAGGTAATCTGGGTAAATATGCTTGATGGCATTGTTGTACGCGACAAAATCGATCCCGTTATCAAGGCCCAGCCAGAGATTTTTTTCCTTATCAAGAAAGATACCCAGGATATTATTATTCTGCAGCCCCTCTTTCACCGAGAACTTTTGAATCAGCATGCCTTTCTTGTCAATGATATAACAGCCATCAAGGTTGGTGGTAAGGGCTATATGATCCTTGTTGACCATGGCCGAAGAAGAGATATGGGTCTCTGCGATCCCATCAAGGAAAGGGGATCGCATCCGGGTAATATTATTTCCACTGAGCAGGAACACGCCATTCTTTAAGGTGGTCAGTATCGCACTGTCCTGCCCGATCTCCGTTAAGGAAGTAGCGAAATAATCTTCAGGTAATTCTGAATTTTCGAGAAAGGGTGTCCAGACGCCGTCCCGGAAACTGAGCAATCCCCTGTTATAATCCTGTGCGATCAGCCTGTTATTGCAAATATTAATAAACCGCCAATGGGTGCTTTTAAAGATGTTCCGGTAATTGTCACCGACCTGGTAGATATTATTACTGGTCTGGAAAAAAATTGAGTTCTTGAAGAAGTATATCCCCCACACATCTGTAAAGGACCTTTCATTAACGGGCAACCGATCTTTCATGGAATGATAGACCAGGGTGCCATTGGCAGAAGGGGAAAAATAGCCGAACTCATCCTGTCCACCCACATAGAGTTTGTTATCCGGCCCAAATTCCAGTGACCGGACGATGCTTTTATTGGGAAGGGGGTAGGTCTTCCAGTTGATCCCGTCATAGGTCATAACACCTTCGCTGTTGGCAAAATAAAGTACCCCTCGTTTGTCCTGCCGTATCTGCCGGTTTTGTGCGCCACCCTGGTATTGCCGCTTACTATAATTTAGAATATCGGGTAAACCGATAGTGTTTTGTGCCTGGCTGCAGAAAGCAATCAGCAAAGAATAAAAAAGGAAAAGTTTTTTTGTCATTATTTAGTCAAAGGAGGCTGTGAAAGTACAAAAATCAAAATGATGTAGTAATGATGTACCGGAAAAATCCATAAATCACTGTAAATTAATAGGTGAAGTAGTAGTGAAGTAGGTTTTTATTAGCAACCTGAGCGACCCCACCTTATATTTACCTGACGGTTTTTTCCACATTTGAAAACTTACAAAACGATTGCATTATGAAACAACTCAGCAGGTTCTTGCTCTGTGCATTGCTTACATTAACCGCTTCTTTCTTTACGTTGAATGTTGACGCCCAAAATCTTACAGTCTCAGGGCAGGTGCTTTCCCAAACATCAAATGCTCCTTTGGAAGGAGCCACTGTTACCGTAAAAGGGACAAATGTTACGGCTCTCAGCGATGTAAACGGGAAGTATACGATCTCCGTTCCCAAAGGAGGCGGTGTTCTGAGGATCACCTACGTAGGGATGGTTAGCCAGGAATTAAAGGTCAGCGGTGCGGGTACACAAAATTTTACATTGGTAACAGGTAACGACGCCCTTGACGAGGTCGTTGTCGTTGGTTATGGTCAGCAGAAAAAAAGCCTGACCACCGGTGCGATCTCGTCGGTAAAGGCCAGCCAGTTAACGACTGTTACTAATTCACGGATCGAATCAGCCTTGCTGGGCCGCGTGTCCGGCGTTTCTGTCGGCGCCCAATCCGGTCAACCGGGCTCGGGTGTGAGTGTAAAGATCAGGGGAACATCATCCAACCGGGCTACGGGACCTTTATATGTTATAGATGGTATCAAATCGGGCGGTATCGAATCGATCGACCCGTCAGAAATTGCTTCTGTTGAGATATTAAAGGATGGAGCATCCTCTGCTATCTATGGTTCAGAAGGATCCAACGGGGTCATTCTTATTACAACAAAATCGGGTAACCGCGGACCAGGAACGCTTACTTATTCCGGGCAATACGGTACTACTTCGGTAAAGGATGATTATATAAAAATGATGAATGCGCCGCAATACCAGCAGTACCTGGTAGAAGCAGGTGTTAATAATCCACCTACAGCAGGCGATGTGCAGGCCGCAGGCAATGGTACGAACTGGATCAAAGAGGTGGTACAGACCGCGCCACAGCAACATCACTCTTTATCCTTTAGTGGTGGAACGGATAAATCAACTTATTATCTCGGGGGAAATATTTTCACACAGGATGGTATCGTAGGGGGTGATAAGGCCCAGTTCAGGAGATACACGGTCCGGGTGAATACAGAGAATAAAGTAAAGAACTGGCTGACGGTCGGTGAAAAGTTCGCTTATATACATCATACACGCAAAGCCATTTCCGATAACTCAGAGTTTGGTTCTATCTTAAGCAGTGCTACCGTAATGGATCCCATTACACCCACTATTTACACGGGAGCCCTACCGGCGCATGTACAAGCTGCTATCGCAGCCGGCAAACCCTTACGCAGGGATGCCAATGGAAATTACTATGGTATTTCGAATTTCCTGAAAGGAGAATATGGTAATCCTCTTGCAAGGATCGATATGGCAAAGGGAGAAAATGTACAGGATAAGATATTTGCGAATATGTATGCGGATATCGAACCTTTAAAAGGATTGAAATTCACTTCCCGCTTTGGTATCGACGCGGCTTTCCAGACCGGTCACGGGTGGACACCGACCTTCTGGTTCTCCGACGAAAGCCAGAATACGATTGCCAACGGGTATGATTACAGTGATAAATGGTTTACCTGGTTACTCGAAAATTTCGCGACCTATACAAAGAAGAAAGGCAATCATAATTTCGTGCTGTTGGCAGGTGCATCGCAGCAGCGCACGCATGAAGTGCATATCGGCGGAAGCTATTCCGGTCTTTTCAAGGAAGAAGATAAATTCTCTTATGCAGATTTTGTTCCTGATGCAAATGACCGTATCGGCAGTATCGCTTTTGATGTTACCGGCGCTTCCTTTTACAGCAGACTTAATTATGATTATGATGGCAGGTATCTTTTCAGTGCTTCGGTTCGCCGGGATGGATCTTCCAAACTTCCTCCTGCCAACCGCTGGCAGACCTTTCCATCCTTTTCTGCTGGTTGGGTATTCACCAAAGAAAAATTCCTTCCCGAATCGATCTCCCGTGTACTTAATTACGGAAAGATCCGGGCCAGCTGGGGTCAGAATGGTGGTGTAGCAAGCCTTGGCCTCGCAGATTATCTCAACTCGATTGGCGCAGGCATCATTTATCCTGATGGAAATGGCGGTTTTGTTGTTGGAGCTTATCCTACAAGGCTAGCCAATGATGAACTTATCTGGGAGAACGGCCAGCAAACAGATATTGGCGCCGACCTCGCTTTCTTCAACAGCAAACTAAATTTTACAGTTGATTATTATAATAAACGCACCAAAGGATTACTTACCGGTGGTGTGCCACCCATCTTTGTGGGTAATGTACTTACTACGGTGAATGCAGGCGAAGTGGAAAACAAAGGCTGGGAATTTGACCTGAGTTATAAGAACCAGGCCAACCGCAACAAGATCGCTTATGAAATAGGCGGTAATATTTCTTTCAATACAAATAATGTAACCTATCTCGATCCTAACTCTCCCGAATTACCGGGTGCAGGGATCGGAACCGGCTGGACAGCTACTTCTTCAAAAGTGGGAGAGCCACTTTGGTATTTTAACGGCTACAAAACAGCAGGGATATTCCAGACCCAGCAGGAGATAACAGCTTATCTTCTTAAAACAGGTATCACTGGTTATTCACCTAAACCCGGTGACCCGATTGTGGTCGATATGAACAATGACAAACTTATATCTCCGGGGGACATGACCAAGATCGGCAACCCGCATCCGAAATTTATTTATGGTGCACATGCCAATGTAGCGTATAAAGGATTTGACCTGACCGTGTTTGTGCAGGGTCAGTATGGGAATGATATGCTGATGGGTTTCAACCGGACTGACCGCCAGACGGCCAACAAGCCTGCTTTCTTTTATAACAACCGTTGGACAGGAGCCGGCAGCACCAATACATGGTTTGCCGCGAATACATCGGATCCCTATATCTATAATAGTGATCTCATGGTTTTCGATGGAAGCTATTTGCGGGTACGACAATTGCAACTTGGGTATACATTACCTGCAAGTATCATGAATAAAATAAAAGGTAAGAACGCGAGGCTTTATGTTTCACTGGATGATTTCTTTACGTTCACCAAGTACCCCGGTGTTGATCCGGAAGTGAGCAACCAGGGAAACAGTATCGGGATCGACCGCGGTGGTTATCCCGTTCCGCGCAAGGCCGTGGTTGGTATATCCGTTACATTTTAACTAAAACTGGTAACTCTTTAAAAATATAACAATGAAAAATTCAATCATAAAAATAACAACACTTTGCCTGCTGCTGGTAACAGGATCCACCAGTTGCAAAAAGTTTCTCACCAACGAGATCCCGGGTGCTTACCCTGAGAGTGACTTTTATAAAACAGATAATGATGTGACACAGGCCGTCACCGGTGTGTATGACATGATGCAGGCGCATTATAATAACAACTGGGGGAGCCTGTACATGGTGAAAAGTCTTTTATCGGATGAAAGTAATTGCGGGGGCAGTAATGCGGGCGACCAACCGGGCTACCAGACCCTCGATGATTACAACTTCGATGCGACCAATGATAAAGTAAGGGATTCGTGGAGGATGTGTTATTACACGATCTACCGCGCCAATAAAGTGATCAACCTGGCGGATGATCTTACACCCTTGCGGAAAAGACTGAGAGCGGAAGCAAAATTCTTACGTGCTTATAATTATTTTGAGCTCGTTAGTTTGTGGGGAGATGTGCCTTTGATATTAAATGACCTCCTGCCTTCCCAGTTCACGACCACTCCTCGTACTCCGAAAGCAGATGTGTACAAACAGATCGAAAAAGACCTGGCAGACGCTGCTGTCGATCTCCCGTTGAAAACAAGTTATTCCGGGTCAGACAAATTCCGTGTTTCCAAAGGATCTGCGCAGGCCATGCTTGGTAAAGCCTTATTGTTTGAGAAAAAATATGCAGAAGCTGCTGTACAGTTTGACCTCGTGATCAATTCCAATGTATATAGTGTGGCGCCAAGTATAGCGGCTGTTTTTGCCCCGAGCGGCGAATTCGGCCAGGAATCTCTTTTCGAGATATCCTATTCCAATGCCCGTAGTTATGACTGGGGTAATTTCCCCTGGGGAGGAGCACCTGAAAGTAATATTCATATCCAACTGATGGGACCCCGTGGTGATTTCTATACGAAAGCCCCGGGTGATTCTTTACTGGCTGGCTGGGGTTTTATTCGTCCAAAATTGAAATTATGGAATGCTTTTATCGCCGATGGTGGTGTGCTCAGGAGACAACAAAGTATCATGTCACAACCGGAACTTATCGCAGCCGGTGGTAACTGGACCGCGCCCGGTGATCGTGATTATGAAGGATTTTTCCAGCGTAAATATGGTTCCTTCAGTACGCAAACGGGTGCGCCGATCGGGGAACTGAACTATGGTACAAACTGGCGCCAACTCCGCTACAGTGATGTATTGCTGATGGCGGCTGAAGCTAATTACCAGTCTAATGAAGGGAAGGCCCGTGGATTTATCAACCAGGTCCGCCAGAAAAGAGGCGTGCCTGATGTTACAGCAACAGGTTCGGCTCTCTTTGATGCCATTGTTCGTGAAAGACAGGTGGAGCTTGCTTTTGAAGGCGTAAGGTTCCAGGACCTGGTAAGATGGGGTAAGGCGGTGCAGGAACTCGGGCCGCTTGGTTTTGTAGCTGGCAAACATGAATTGTTGCCGATCCCTGATTATGATGTGAGGACCGGTAACCTGCCACAGAACCCTGGCTATTAATAAAACCGTGTAGCTATTTATTACCATTAAAAGTTTTTCGTTATGAATACCATCAATAAAAAAAGTTTTATACCCGGTCTTCTCCTTCTTGCAGTTGTCCTGTTTTTATACTCCTGTAAGTATGATGTAAAAGACCTGATCGCGAAACCAGTTGCTTCTTTCACGGTTACCCCGGTATCCGGTGTTCCGAACAAATATGTACTGACCAGTACTTCCCAGAATAGTTTTAGGTACGATTGGGATAAAGGTGGTGCAGGATTTGTCAAAGGTCAACAGGTTGATACAGTTTACTTTCCTTATATGGGAAGTTATACGATCAAGCTGCTCGTGTTTGGACAAAGCGGGATGGACAGTACGAGCCAGGTCATTAACGTAACCGCGAATGATCCTACCGCCTGTGTAGGAACACCGCTTGGATTTATTACCAGTTGCACGGCGAAAAAATGGAAACTTGATCCTGCCGCTGCTGCTTATAAAGTAGGACCCAACCCTGATGATGGCAGCTGGTGGAGTAATAATTCAGGTGATGTAACGGCGAGGTCATGTGAATTCAACGATGAATATACTTTTGCCTTTAGTGCTGCGCGGACCTTTACGTATGATAATAAAGGTGATTTTTATGGGGATGGTTATTTGGGTAACAATTCATTTGCCTGTCAACCTTCGTCCAATTATACAGCCGCGCAGGCCCCCTGGGGTTCCGGTTCTTTCACTTATACATTTACAGCCGGCGCAGGTGTTAATCACCTGGGACAACTCACTGTCAATGGGCTCGGTGCACATATCGGTCTTCAAAAGGTCAGGAATGGCGGAGAGGTAACTTCGGGTCCTGCTACTTCCATCACATATGATGTACTTGCGGCGACTCATGTCACAGCAGGTAATTACGACCTGCTGATCTTAGGCGTAAATATCGGTGGCGGCTGGTGGACATTCCGGCTCCGTTCATTCTGATAAAAAATGTAAGCAGTTCTAGTTTTAGCAATCAGGGGTGAGTAGTAAAATACTCACCCTCTTTTAAGCGACCCTGAATCCTTTTCTTTTACATGCGGATATTTTATTCTATTATATTTTTCCTGGTAGGCATCATGGCTAACGGGCAGGCTCTCTTACGCGCCAAAGGAACCAGTATCCGCGATGGCCGCGACCAGGAGATCATTCTCCGGGGTATAGGTCTGGGTGGATGGATGCTGCAGGAACCTTACATGCTGAAACTTTCAGGCGCCGCTATGGCACAACACGAGATCAGGAAAAAGATCGAAGACCTTATCGGTAAAAAGAATACGCTGAAATTTTATGATGCATGGCTTTCCAATCACTGTACCAAAGGAGATATAGACTCCCTTGCTGCCTGGGGTTTTAATTCGGTGCGTCTGCCGATGCATTATAACCTGTTCACCTTACCTGTGGAACAAGAACCCGTGAAAGGAAAGAACACTTGGCTGGAAAAAGGATTCGCGTTGACGGATAGTTTGCTAAGCTGGTGTAAAGTCAATCATATTTATCTCATACTTGATCTTCATGCGACACCGGGAGGACAGGGCAACGATAATGCGATCGCTGACAGGGATCCTTTGCAGCCTTCTTTGTGGCAGGATGAAGCGAACCGGCAAAAAACGATCGCTTTATGGGAGAAATTGGCGGCCCGTTATGCAACCGAAGAATGGATCGGCGGGTATGATATGATCAACGAACCCAACTGGGGGTTTGATGATGCCTCCGATAAGAATGGCTGTTCGGAAAAGAACAATACTGCTTTAAAGAATTTATTAAAAGATATTACCACTGCTATCCGGAAATATGACCAGCAACATATCCTTTTTATTGAAGGAAATTGCTGGGCGAATAATTATGACGGGATGTTCCCTTTGTGGGATAACAATATCGTCGTTAGTTTTCAAATACTGTCCGACTATGTTGATGTCATTTGCTGACAGATTACTATACAACAAAAACAAAACCCTCAAAATAAT
>JANMKG010000289.1:0-15005 GCA_031371915.1 Chitinophagaceae bacterium
AACTGTAACCGTTTTGGTAATATTATTTGCTTCAGCAACAGTATATGTAATGGCTGAATTAAATGTAATTCCATCTTTAGATAATAAAAATGCACCTGTTGAAGTAAGCGTTACAGCACCAGTGAGATCATTCCCGGTAAATGTAAAGGTCTTATCTGCGGAAGAGCCATTGGCAACAAATGTATATTGGATATCCGTTGCACTTGCGGTCAAACTGGGAGGAGGGGGAGTTAAAGAATTGGTAAGCGTGATATCATCCAGGGTCCACCTGGCTCCATCTTCAGTGGTTGAATAATATACAAATGCAAAGTAAGTGTTGGGTGACTTATAACCTGACAGGTTTATATTGTCACTCAGTTTCCAGACATCTGAGACCTGCGAAGGGAATTTACCATTAATATCTGTCCAGGTGGCCAGGTTGGGATCACCCGTTCCTGTATAATCTGTAGAGACTTTTAGTACCAGTGAAGCGCCGGTAAAGGCAGTTCTGCTCCAGAAGGATAATAACGGGTAGGTGGTAGCAGTCAGGTTAAAGGAAGGCGAAATAAGCCAATCCTCATTGGGGATATTAACGCCACTAAATCCATTTATTTGTAAGCCGTTGGGAGCGCTTCCGGAAGGCGGGTTGGCAGCATCTCTTCCGAATGAAGTACAACCCCAGATCTGCGGGCCTAAAATATTGAATTGTGTAAATCCATCCGGCAAGTTGCCTGAACAGGTATTGAAGTTATAAGTGATCCCCAATAAACCTGCAGGAGGTGTTGAAGCAGTAGTAAAGTTCCATGCGGTAGAACCGCTTATACCGGCAAAATCATTATCATCCCCATCTTTAAAAGCACCGGCACTGATCTCGAAATAATAGGCTGTATTAAAAGCTAATGAACTGACATTAAATAATGCAGTTGTTCCCGAAGTTGAAACATCAGCTGTGGTAACATCAATTGTTCTCACAACGGAGCCATCGGAAACTTTCCTGATCGTAATAAGCCCTGTACCTTTTAGAATATTTTCATTAAAAGTAATTGTAGCTAAGAACGATGTCATAACACCTGTTGCATTATCTGCAGGGTATAATGATACAATTACAGGAGGAACAATATCCACTACTGAATTTTTAGGAGTTGGCAGGCTTAAAACAATAAAGTCTGTATTGTTATTCTGACTGTCAAAACCTTTTGGATTTCTTTGGACAGAAGTAGTATTCGAAGGTGCAGGGGTAGGTGCCGCTCCTTCAAAACAATTGGCCGTAGCCCCAAAGCCTGCCTCATCTACTACACCAGCAGTAGGACAAGTGCCCGATAAGGCTGTGTTGTTACTAACAAGAGCAACCTTTCCAGCAGTTGCAGACATGGCGATAACACCGGTCACATCCGGGGTGGGTAAGTTTGTTGTTCCTCCTGCTCCTGTTGCTTCCTGTATTAAAAAATATCCATGTGAAGGAATTGAGCCAATCAGGTCAGTTTTTTGCCATGCGCCAGTTCCGGTAGCACTGCCATATTGAACAGACCAGCCGGTAAGGTTAACTGCCGAGTTCGTAGGATTGTATAGTTCTATGAAATCACTTTTATAAGTTGCGCCAGAATTACCGCCACCACCATAAATCTCGTTTATTACAATGGGGGGTAAGGGGTCATTATCTGATAGGTTGATTGCCGCCGTTGCAGTAGCAATAGCATATCCATTGGATGCTGTATTCAACGTAACACTTATTGTTTCTGTGCCTTCATAAACTGGATCATCAGTTACAATAAGGGTTATTATCCCCGAACTGCTGTTTTGAGGTATCGTTATGCTCCCGCTTTGTGGGTCAGTGTAATCTGTATTTAAAAGGGCTGAACCGGATAGTGTATAAGTAATAGTAACACCTCCTGCCGGGGCGGGATCTGATAAGGTAATATTGAATGTGCCATTGGTGGATGGCTCTGCAGCATTATTTCCTGCGGCCACAGAAAGAGTTGGTATATCATCATCTGTAATGGTAACATTTTGTGTAATCGTACTTCCCAGTACTATCCCCGCTGAAGGATTGCTGATGGTAAGTACTGCAGTTTCTGTACCTTCTACCAGCACATCATTGACAATGGTAAAGGTTGCAGTACCAGTTGTTCCACCATTAGGAATCGTAATCGTTCCCGTACTTAATGTATAATCGCCCGCAGTAATATTTGTGCCCGATACCCCAAGGCTTACGGTTTGAGCTCCCGTGACCGCCTGGCTTGCGGTGGCAATTACGGTTATGGCTGTTGCCGTAGCTTCGGCTCCTGCAGCCGGACTAACGGTAAGATTAACAACCGGTAATGCTGCGATTATTGAAACACTTCCGAATAATGAAACATCATCGAGCCTAAAAGTTCCGGTGGCGGCTGCTGGTGGACTTGCCGCTCCGTCTGCCCGTTGAGTTCCGTAAGGATAAAAACGGAAGGTGACTTTTCCTCCATCCCCGGTTGTAATGGCGGAGGGAAAATTCCAGGTTAATGTGGTACCGGCTGTTGGGGTTGTCGATACAGCCATGTCAACCCTTGTAGTATTGAAATTAGCGGCCAGCGGATCTGTGCTATAGGAGACGATAAGTGAATTCGGAGCTGTCGCACTGGCCTGGCGGAAAAATGAAAGCGAGGTCAGGTTTAAGCCATACCCGGAATTTGCTGTGATACTAAATTCGATATAACTGTTATCATTCCTGCTGGCGGTATTATTTAATGTAGTGCTGTTAAAAACATTGGCGGCGGCAGTACAGGTGATCGTGCTGCGCGATAACGGGAGAACAGTTGCATTGCTAACTGCGCTGAAACTATTTCCATTTGTAGGGCAGGCAGAAACACCTGTAAAGGTATTGGTGGTCAATTGACCCCATCCTTTCATACCGATGGTTCCTAAAAAAATAACAAGCAATAAACTTTTAAATGTAAATTTTGTCATTGTAACAGTGATTTAGTTTTCTAAAAAAATAAAGGAAGAAGCCGGATTAATCGGTACAACTTTTGGAGCGCTAAATGTAGTGCTATTCAGCTTTCATTATAAAATTCGCGGAGATAAAATTTTTATTAACAATCGTATGGCTACGAACCGGGATTATTTTCACTTATTCGCAGGTCGATCATTTGCAATTGAAGACTTTTTACGTCCTTCCATTCATTCACATTAATAGTAAAGACAATATCAACAGGTTGTTGTTGGAGCAGATAGAATTTATCCGCCATCCCAAAACCAATCCCGGTAATGGTCACATTCTCCTGGCAGAGTGAGAAGCGGATATGTTCTTCTTTGACGATTTTCGACCAGCCTGTATCCCTTACATTCCGGACGATGAATACCGGGCGAAGATTCTCCGGTCCAAAAGGTTCCATCTGGCTAAGCAGGTCATAGAAACCCTGCCGGATATCTTTTAGCATTATTTCAGCATCGATCACGATCTCGGGTACCAGTAATTCGGGGGGTATAGATGCGGCGACAATGGATTCAAATTTTTCCCGGAATGCATTGACACTCGAAAGTTCCAGCGTCATCCCTGCTGCAGCAAAATGTCCCCCGTATCCTAAGAGATGTTCCCTGCAGGCGTGGATGGCTTCGTATAAATTAAAACCCGGAACACTCCTGGCGCTGCCCGCTGCGTATTCACCCGATTGCGTAAGCACTACGGTGGGACGAAAATGATTTTCGATCAACCTTGAAGCAACGATCCCCACCACACCTTTGTGCCAGTGCGGTTGAAAAACAACGGTTGACCTGCGATCCTTCCAGCCCGGGTTTTCATTGATCAGGGCGAGCGCTTCTTCCGTGATCGTTTTATCGGCTTCCTTCCGGTCGGTATTATCACTATGCAGCATTTCTGCGTAATGAAGTGCTTCCTCTTCGCTTTCGGCAACAAATAATTGTACGGCTTTACGTGCATCATCCATTCTCCCGGCGGCATTTACCCGGGGAGCGATCATGAAAACAAGATTGGTAATATGCAGCTCTTTTACAAGCCCGCTTAATTTGGCCAGGGCTTTTATCCCGTTATTGGGGTGGGTGTTGGCTTTGATAAGACCATGGAAAGCCAGTATCCTGTTCTCACCGGTAATAGGAACAATATCCGCTGCAATGGCAGTGGTAAGCAGGTCAAGCCATTCAAAAGCGGTATCCGGCGGCAATTCCAGCCTTTCTGCAAGAGCGGTGATCAGTTTAAATCCAACCCCGCAACCACAAAGTTCTTTATAAGGGTAGGGGCAATCTTTTTGTTTTGGGTTGAGAATAGCAACTGCGGGCGGTAATACTTCATCGGGAAGATGGTGATCACACACGATAAAATCGATACCTAATCGGCGGGCATAGCCGATCAGGTCTGCTGATTTGATACCGCAATCAAGAGAAATAACGAGACTAAACCCGTTTTCTTTAGCAAAATCGATCCCTGCCTTGCTCACACCATAGCCTTCGCGGTAGCGATGCGGGATATAAAAATCGAGAGAACCATGAATTTTTTTAAGGAACTGGTACATGCAGGCCACAGCGGTTGTACCATCTACATCATAATCACCAAACACAAGGATCTTTTCCTGGCTGCTGATCGCCGTAATGACGCGGTCCACTGCTTTTTCCATGTCCTTCATCAACCAGGGTGAATGAAGATCCGCCAGCCTTGGCCGGAAAAAATCTTTGGCCTGGTCAAACTCTTCAATACCTCTTTGCACCAGGATCTTACAAAGAGCAGGATGTATCTTAAGGGATTGCTGCAAGCTGCTGATCTTGTTCTTATCAGCGGTCAGTATATTCCATCTTTTTTTTTGCATCACAAATCAATCCTCAGTATTTCCGATCGGTCACAAAAATTACCATGTCTTCTAAACCTTTCCTGGCCGGGCTTTCAGGGAGCTGGTGAAGGATAGCAAGCGCCTCATTTTTATAAACATTCATTTTTTCCATAGCGTAAGCAATACCACCTGCCTCCTCTACTTTATCGATCACCCATTTCACTTTTTTCTTATCACGGTTATTATTTTTTACGATATAAATTATTTTCCGCCGCGTTTCCTTATCAACATTGTTGAGGGTGTAGATCAGGGGAAGGGTTAATTTTTTTTCTTTTATATCATTGCCGGTTGGTTTACCAACATTTTCACTTGCATAATCGAAAAGGTCGTCTTTTATTTGAAAAGCCATCCCGGTTTTTTCCCCGAATAATCGCATTTTTTCTGTTAGCTCTGCGTCCTCGCTGGTGGACCATGCCCCTGCTGCACAAGCGGAAGCTAAGAGAGAAGCTGTTTTATTGCGGATGATGTCGTAATAGATATCTTCCCGGAGGTTTAAGCTCCGGGCTTTCTCGAGTTGTAATAATTCTCCTTCACTCATTTTACGGACCGCATCTGACAGGATATGCAGTATCTGGTAATCATTGTTATCCAGTGAAAGCAGCAACCCTTTAGCCAGCAGGTAATCGCCGATCAGTACGTTGGCTTTGGCTTTCCAGAGGGCATACACTGAGAAAAAACCTCTTCTTTCCATGGAATCGTCTACTACATCATCGTGAACAAGAGTAGCGGTATGAAGAAGTTCTACCAGGGAAGCCGCCCTATAAGCGGGCTCATTTATTTCGCCGCAAAGTTTGGCGGAAAGCAGGACAAACATGGGCCGAAGCTGTTTTCCTTTGCGTTTGACCACGTACCGCATGATCCGGTCCAGGAGGGGGGCCTGGCTTTTTACTGCTTCCCTGAACCTCGCTTCAAAGATTTTAAGTTCTTCTTTTATTAAATCTTCGGGTAATTTCATTCCTAAAGTGGGCAATTTACGCCGCAAAAAAATAAATAAATTTTCAGGCAGCAAAAGAATGCCTTTTGTTGACTAAGTAATTGAAAAATAATGGGCAAATGAGGAAATATTTATCATAAAAATTTGGTAATTAATCCTCAATTTCTATTTTTGCGTATTATTTAGGACATTGTATCACAAATCTTAATCCTTAGTTATGGCAAGTAAAAAGTATTTATTATTAGCGGGCGTATTCTGCCTGTTAACGTCTTATGGTTTTTCTCAACGGGTAGGAGCCAGTTATGACGTAAAAGATTCCTCTGTTATTCCGAGCAAAAGAATGTCTCAGCATACGGAGTTTCTGAACGGCACCTATAATTTCCCTGCAAAACCACGGAACCAGTGGGAATTGGGTTTAAAAGTGGGTTTGATGAACGTGAGCGGAGATATTCCCTCCCAGTTAGCATTTCCCAGCGCTGGTCTGCATGTAAGAAAAGCATTTGGATACATATTCTCTATGCGTCTTGAATATATGTATGGAACAGGAAAAGGAAGAACCTTTAACCCGGCGGAAAACTTTAGTAAAAACAGTGCATGGGCAAATAACGGTTCCTATGCGACTTCTTATTCTGCCCCGTACCTGGTCCCTATCGGTACTGTAGTTAACATGGTCTCATCGAAATCGATCTATTTCCCAAGCACTCCAGCCATTGTGCCCTTTGAAGAGGTTTATTATAACTACAAAACAACCATTCACGAATTATCTCTCGAGGGTATTGTGACGTTGAATAATATTCGTTTCCACAAAGCAAAAACAGGATATAATTTCTACGGTATTGCCGGAGTAGGTGGAATGGTGTATGATACAAAAGTCGATGCGTTAAATGCAGCTGGTGGTAGATACAATTACGCGACTATTACTGTTAACAGCGCTTATTCAAAAAGAAAGGATACTTACAAGCAACTGAAATCTTTACAGGATGGTAAGTATGAAACGAAAGCTGAAAACCAGGGTCCGCGTCGTCCTAAATTATTTGGAAAAACATTCAAGCCTTCCGGTACGATCGGAGCTGGTGTTGCTTTCAAATTAACTAACAGGATTAACCTTGCTATAGAAGATCGCCAGACATTTATTAAAGATGACCTGCTGGATGGACAGCGCTGGCAGGAGCATGCTTACGGTGATCCAGTTCTTACCCGTGACTTTGATTCTTATAACTTCGCTTCAGTTGGTATTAATATCAACCTCGGGGCTAAATCTGTTGAGCCGCTTTGGTGGCTGAATCCTCTGGATTATGCTTATAGCGAGATCCGTAATCCCCGCCTGATGCGTTTGCCCAAACCCGTACTGCCTGATAGCGATGGCGACGGTGTAACTGACCAGTTCGACCAGGAACAAACTCCTGCCGGTTGTCCTGTTGACAGCCATGGTGTAACGAAAGATACTGATGGTGATGGTGTACCTGATTGTAAGGATAAAGAACTTATCACTCCTACATATTGCCAGCCTGTTGATGCAGATGGTATCGGTAAATGCCCATGTCCAGAAGGTTGCGTAGGCACTGGTGTAGTAGTTGAGAAGACTTGTTCTGAAAAATTAGGTGCATTGCCAAGTGTTGCTTTCAAAGCAGGTACTAACAAACTGAGCGATGATGCTAAAGCTGTATTGTCCACTGTAGCTGCGAAACTGCGTGACAATCCAGGTTGTAAAGTAGTGGTGATCGGATACTGCGCTTCTAACAAAAAAGAACAGCAGTTAAGCTGGGATCATGTAAATGCAGTGATCAATTACCTGGTGGATAAAGAAGGTATCAACACTAACCGCTTTATCTTCAACTATGGACAGGAAGGTGGCGATTGTAATACAGTTGACATCCGTGCTGCTGCAGAAGGCGAAGATGGACCTAACACAGTTGAGCCTCCGCACCCCAACCTGCGCAAGAACAACTAAGAATTTGAACTTTTTGCTGAATAGACCCTCCCGGAATACCGGGAGGGTTTTTTATTCAGGGGATTTTTAACCTCTCCGGCCTTTCAGGTTGGAACCGGCATTTGGGCCTAAGTCCATGATTTTCATTTATCAAAACCTTAACTCCCTCTTTTTTGGTCGCCTATCTTTTTTGTGCAAGATTTGCCGGTATCAGTTAACTTTGCAAACCTTTATGAAATATAGCTGGATAATCATTGCGGTACTTGTTTTAAGCAGTTGCGGGGGTGGAATGACCAAGTTGTTGAAGAACCCTGACCCTGCGTATAAGCTTCGGATTGCTGAACAATATTTTGTCAAAAAGAAATATAGCAGGGCCCAGCAATTGTACGAGGATATCATGCCTTACTACAAAGTGGAAAAGGAGTTCGAGGATATTTATTATAAATACGCTTATTGCGCCTATTACCAGGAAGATTACATGAACGCGGAGAACCTCTTCAAGAGTTTTCTTGAGATCTTTTCCAATAGCGCCAAAGCAGAAGAAGTGGATTATATGAGGGCCTATTCATTTTACAAGCAATCGCCTAAAGCTGAACTGGACCAGACGAACACGATCAAGGCGATGGGAATGATGCAGACCTTTATCAATACACACCCGGGTTCTGCAAGGAATAAGGAAGCTACTGAGATCATAGATATCTGCCGGGGAAAACTGGAGACGAAAGATTATAAAGGCGCGCAGCTGTATTATGACCTGGGGCAGTTCCGGGCGGCAGGTGTTTCCTTTACAGCATTATTGAACACTTACCCCGAATCACTGAGAGGGGATGAATACAAACTGATGATCATAAAATCCTATTACCGTTTTGCAGAGATGAGCATCGAAGAGAAAAAAGCAGAACGGTTCGAACAGGTGATCACAGAATGTAACGAGTTCACGGATCGGTTTCCTGACAGTAAATTCAAAAAAGAAGCAGACGAATTTTTAAATTTATCACAAACCAATATTAAAAAATTAGGCAATGAGCAAATTAAGACGCCAGCTTAGTGCAGGTATCACTAATAATGTCGAAACACGTAACCTTGATGATATCAAGGCAAAGACGGGTAACCTGTACGAGTCCATTTCTATCATCGGGAAAAGATCCAACCAGATCAATATTTCCCTGAAAGAAGAGTTACATAACAAACTGGAAGAATTTGCCAGTCATACAGACAGCCTGGAAGAGATCCACGAGAACAAGGAACAGATCGAGATCTCCCGTGCTTATGAAAGAATGCCCAACCCGGCTTTGCTGGCTACGCAGGAATTCATGGAGGACAAGGTGTATTTCCGGAAAGGGGAAGACGAGCTTTTCACCTAAGTCTACAGACCGGTATGAACTAATTACAGCGATGGGTTTCCGTCGCTTTTTTGTTTTAACCCAACTCATGAAGAGTTTTAAACTCTTCATGAGTTAATTAGTATTTTTGATTGATCATGTTACAGGGCAAAAAAATATTACTGGGTATCAGCGGCAGCATTGCTGCGTATAAGTCTATCTACCTGGTTCGATTGCTGGTAAAAGCAGGTGCCGAAGTAAAGGTCATCCTTACGCCATCTGCCAAGGATTTTGTTTCTCCCCTTACCCTATCTACCCTAAGCCGCAACCCGGTGCTGGTTGATCTCTTTGATGATCAAAACTGGAGTAACCATGTGATGTTGGGTCGTTGGGCTGATATAATGGTAATTGCTCCGCTAAGTTGTAATACCCTGGCAAAAATGGCGCATGGCCAGTGTGATAATCTCTTAATGGCCGTTTACCTGTCCGCCACCTGCCCGGTGGTTGTGGCCCCGGCTATGGATGAGGATATGTGGCACCATCCGGCCACAAAAGAAAATATTGCGAAGCTGGAATCCTATGGAAACAGGGTCATTCCCGTAGAAATAGGAGATCTCGCCAGCGGCTTGAATGGTGAGGGGAGGATGGCAGAACCTGAAACCATATTGGAATACCTTGGGAAGGATTTTTTTTTGATCTCGCCTCTGGCGGGACCATTGAAAGATAAAAAAGCACTGGTCACGGCCGGACCCACATACGAACCTATTGACCCCGTTCGTTTTATTGGCAATCAATCCTCGGGAAAAATGGGCATCGCCATTGCAAAAGAGCTGGAACGACGTGGTGCTGAAGTAACACTGGTATTGGGGCCTTCTCAACAGGCCTATTCGGCAAATGGGATTACAGTCATTAATGTAACCACGGCTGAAGAGATGTACAAGGCTTGTGATAAAATTTTCCAGGATACCGATATCGGCATCATGGCCGCGGCTGTAGCAGACTATAGACCGGTAAACAGTGCGACCCAAAAAATAAAAAAGACAGACAATACGCTCACCCTTGAATTGGCGAGAACCAAAGACATTCTCAAAAGCCTGGGAGAAAAGAAAAAGAAGGACCAGGTATTGGTAGGATTTGCGCTGGAGACAAACAACGAAAAATCCCATGCCCTTAATAAGTTAAAAAACAAAAATGCCGACCTGATCGTTATGAATTCCCTGAATGATCCGGGGGCAGGGTTTGGTCATGATACCAATAAGATCACTATATTCGAAAAGGGAGGCCAGGAATTCCGGTTTGATATGAAACCCAAAACAGAAGTAGCAAAGGATATTGTTGACACTATAATCCGCCTTTATTATGCATAAAAGAGGTTTACTTGTTTTTACCTTCCTCCTTGCGGTGCTCTTTACAGAAGCACAGGAGATACAGGCACGCCTGACGGTCATCAGCAGCAAGATCAGCACTACGGTAGATAAAAAGGTTTTCCAGACGCTGCAAACAGCCCTGTCTAATTTGTTGAATAACCGCCGTTGGACAACCGATGCATTTCAACCATCCGAAAAGATCCAATGTAATTTCCTGCTCAATATTGACCAGGACCTCGGCAACAATCTCTATAAAGGCAAATTGACCGTACAGGCCGCACGACCCATTTTCAATACCAATTATGATTCGCCTATCATGAATTTCCTGGATGAGAACATCGTCTTCCGGTATGTCGAATTTCAACCGATAGAATTTAATGAGAACCGTATACAGGGTAATGATCCCCTGGCAGCAAATATTACAGCTGTACTTGCCTTTTATGTGAACATTATCCTGGGTCTTGACTACGATTCCTTCTCCCTGCGGGGAGGCAATACTTATTTCCAAAAGGCCTGGAATATTGTCAGCAATGCCCCGGAAGGTCGTGATATCACGGGATGGAAGTCCTTTGAAAGCCTGCGGAACCGCTACTGGCTTGCGGAGAATCTCAACAACAATCGTTTTGCGCTGATCCATGATGCGCTTTATTCCTATTACCGGTCAGGAATGGATATCTTTTATGAGAACGAAGATGCCGGGCGTACAAGTATTCTTAATTGCCTGAATTTCCTGAATACCCTCAACACAGAGAACCCTAATTCCATGTTCCTGCAATTCTTTTTCCAGGGCAAAAGTAATGAACTGGTAAAAGTGTTCAGTAAAGCCAATGCGGATCATAAGACCAGGGCCAGGGATATGCTAACCAGGCTTGATGTAACTAATGGAGCAGCCTATAAAGAACTTTGATGAAAACAGGTGTGCTGATAATTTGTTTTTTTGTAAGTCTCACGGGTTGCAGGAACACTAATAAAATTCCCCGTGATATCCTGCCTCCTCCAAAAATGCAGGCGGTCTTATGGGATATGATGCGCGCCGATAAATTCCTTTCTGATTTTGTATTGCGGGACACGGGACTTAATAAGAAAACTGAAAGTATCAACATGTACGAGCAGGTTTTTGCGATCCATTCCATTACCAAAGAAAAGTTCCAGCATAGTTTTTCCTGGTACGAATCCCATCCCGCGGTCCTGCAGGTGATCATGGATTCATTGAGCAACAGACCGGTGACGGCTCCTACAAAAATAGTAGCGCCCGATGATACAACCCGTCATCCAGTTTCAACTCCTTTGGGTGATACCTCCAGGCCGGCGAGGAGAATAAGCTTGCCCAGAGTTGATTAACAAGGAAGAGTTACTTCCAACTTCCTTAATTTTATCCCCTAATCAAATACCGAGATGAAAAAAGTTGTTGCTACTGCAGATGAAGCCATTCGTGATATAACTGACGGAGCCATTCTTATGCTGGGAGGATTTGGTTTGTCTGGCATACCGGAAAATTGCATCGCGGCGCTGGTAAAAAAAGGAACAAAAAAACTAACCTGTATATCGAACAATGCCGGCGTGGATGATTTTGGAATTGGGCTTATGCTCAGGCAAAAACAGGTAAAAAAAATGATCTCCTCCTACGTTGGGGAGAATGCCGAATTTGAACGGCAACTGCTCAGCGGTGAACTGGAAGTAGAACTTATACCGCAGGGAACCCTGGCAACCCGTTGCCTGGCTGCAGGGTATGGTATGCCCGCCCTCTTCACACCGGCGGGTGTGGGTACCGAAGTGGCGGAAGGAAAAGAAACCCGCCATTTTAAGGGGAAAGATTACCTGCTCGAATATGCTTTTGAAGCTGACTTCGCGATCGTAAAAGCCTGGAAGGGCGATACCGATGGCAACCTTATTTATAAAGGAACAGCAAGGAATTTTAACCCCCTGATGGCGATGGCAGGAAAAATAACGATCGCGGAAGTGGAAGAGCTAGTTCCTTCAGGTCAACTGGATCCGAATATGATCCACACCCCCGGTATTTATGTTCACCGGGTATTCCAGGGAAGGGATTATGAAAAAAGGATTGAGCAACGGACGGTAAGAAAGAAAGTTTAAAAAGAGCATTATGGCATTGACAAAAGAACAGATCGCCCAACGTATCGCAAGGGAACTGAAAGATGGATATTATGTCAATCTTGGGATTGGTATCCCGACCCTTGTAGCCAACTATATTCCGCAGGGAATAGATGTCGTGTTACAGAGTGAGAACGGGTTACTGGGTATGGGGGCTTTCCCGCTTGAAGGAGAAGAGGATCCTGACCTCATTAATGCAGGAAAACAAACGATCACCACTGTTCCCGGTTCTGCTTTTTTTGATTCAGCCATGAGTTTTGGTATGATCAGGGCCGGTAAGGTCGACCTTACTGTATTAGGCGCTATGGAAGTAAGTGAAGAAGGCGATATCGCTAACTGGAAGATACCCGGTAAGATGGTAAAAGGAATGGGCGGGGCAATGGACCTGGTGGCCAGTGCAAAGAATATCATTGTCGCGATGGTACATAGCAATCCCAAAGGCGAGTCTAAGCTATTGCCAAAATGTTCTCTTCCTCTTACTGGTGTTAAATGCGTAAAGAAGATCGTTTCTGACCTGGCGGTGATCGATATTACCCCTGATGGCTTTAAGTTGCTGGAAAGGGCTCCTGGTGTATCTGTAGATGAAATAAAGGCGAAGACTGCCGGGAAACTGATTATCGAAGGTGATATTCCCGAAATGACTTTTTAAGCGAGCAGGGATTGGCTAGTAGCTAGTAGGGGTAACGTTTCAATTCATCCGGCTACCAACTTCTTATTCCTTATTTCTTATTTTATATCGGGGGGAATTTCTCCAGGTAGGCTTATCCTGCAAAACACTGACCGATGAACTCGAAAAGGATACCGATAACGCTGGCAACCCAATTAACCCACCGGTTACTCCTTGAAGCACTCTTACGCTCATGCTCATTTTTTTCTATCTCTTCTATTTCCGTCATGAAAAATGTTTTCAGTTTTTCAAAACAAAACTAGTCAATAAGATTATTCTTTACCGCAAAAAAGACCAGTCCTGCAGTATTCTTACTGCCAAAACGTTCCATTAACCGGTCCTTGATGGCTTCTACGGTGCGGGGACTGATCTCCATTTTCTGGGCGATCTCCTGCGCCGTGAATTCCATGCAGATAAAACGCAGCACATCTTTTTCCTTATCGCTTAAGGTGATCTCGTTGTTCAGGGAAGGAATTACTTTTTGCCGGGAATGGGATTTTTTAAGAAGTATCCGGTTCACAAAATTATTGAGGTAGTATCCTTTTTCAAATACTTCCATGATGGCGCGGCGGATCTCCTGGGGCTCGGCGTTCTTCAGCAGGTAGCCATTAGCACCATTTTCCATAAGGTGATAAACAAAGCGTTCGTCCTCGTACATACTCAGGATAAGAACTTTGATATGCGGGTATTGCTTGCTGATCGTTTTGGTGGCTTCGATCCCGTCTTTGCCCGGCATCCGGAGATCCATCAGGACGACATCGGGCTGCGCAGCAGGTAAACCATTAAGCAGGTCTTCGCCGTTCTCAGCTTCCAATACAAACTTGACATTGGTGAAAGGACGCAGGGAAAGAATAACTCCTTTCCGGAAGATCTTGTGATCGTCTGCAATAGCTACCTTGATAACTCCCATAGTTTAAGATAAGATAATGGATAAAATTAGCTAATTCTGCTCACTTGGTGGCTTACTGGTAGGGTTCGTCTTTTGGTAGCTCGATGGTGACCTTATAATAGGTTTGCGAAATGTCTTTTTCAAAATTGATATGACCCTGTACAACACGGAGACGGCTGCTGATATTTTTCAGTCCAAGGCCGACATTACTCTTGTTTAGTTTATCAAAATCAGATTGTACGATACCACGTCCGTCATGGTGAATGCGGAGGTAAAATTTATCGGCATGTACATTCTGCGTTAAATGGATAAAACTGGCGCTGCTATGTTTCAGGATATTGTTGATGAGTTCCTGTACTACGCGGAAGATGATCAGTTCTTTTTCTCCTTTCAGGCGGTCCTTGTATTCGTGGAAACGGCTGCTGGCATTGATAGCACCCGAACCGCTGATCTTCTGGAACAGGTCGTTCACGGCGGATTCCAGCCCGAAATTCTTCAGGGTGGGGGGCATCAGGCTATGACTGATATTCCTGACCAGCTGGATGGTATCATCAATGATCTGGCGGGCCTGGAAAATAGATTGTAACTGGGTGGCTTTGTCCTGGTTTACGAGGTTCTCGTTCAGGTACAAACGGGCAGTGGCCAGCAGGGGACCGGCATCATCGTGCAGGTCGGCGGCGAGCCGTTGCCGCTCTTCTTCCTGCAGTTTGATGGAAGCGTTCAGCAGGATCTTCTGCTGTTCCTGTTCCATCTGCTGCAGTTTGTTCTGGAAACGAAGCACCCGCCGCTGGTGCATGATGATAAAGACGATGAGGCTGACGGTAAGCACCACCATACCCAGTGTACCCAGGAAGAGCACAAGGGAGACTCCGGAACTATTGGTGGCTTGCAGAAAGAACATAATGGTTAGTGGTTGCGGTGTTAAATCATGTCGAGATAAGGAATAGATTTTGTTTGGTTTTGCTTATTCACAGGATTTTTAATATAAATG
>JANMKG010000292.1:0-7488 GCA_031371915.1 Chitinophagaceae bacterium
GATAAAGAAAATATAAAAGCATCTTTCTTTTTTACCGGCCGGTTTTACCGCAATAATGCCTTCAGTAAAATAATACGAAAACTGAAAAAGGAGGGTCATTACCTGGGCCCACATTCGGATCAGCACCTGTTGTATTGCGACTGGAATAAAAGAGACAGCCTGCTGGTAACAAAGAAACAATTCCGCTTTGACCTGGCCGATAATTATACAGCCATGGCAAGATGGGGGATCAGCGGAAAGAACGCATCTTTCTTTATACCTCCTTATGAATGGTATAACGATTCGATCGCCGCCTGGACAAATGAATTGAAGTTGCAGCTGATCAATTTTACCCCGGGAACAAAAAGTACGGCCGATTATACATGGCCCGGCTTAAAGAATTATCAAAGCAGTGATATTATATATAACTCTATTCTCGACTATGAACACGCTAACCCTGCCGGCCTCAATGGCTTTATGCTTTTGATCCACCTGGGAACCGACCCCCGGCGAACCGATAAATTTTATAAACACCTCCCCGAACTGATAAAATATCTCCGCTCTAAAGGCTATCATTTTCAAAGAGTTGATGAACTTTTATTGCAGGAGCAGCAGGGGAATAATAATAGTTAAAAACCCCCGCCCCCCACTCGCCATTCCCCTTCTCCCGCTTATCTTTGTCACATGGAGTTTGAGAAAATTCACAATAAAGGACAGGCCAGGCTGTTCAGGAATCCCTACCTGGAAATGCTTACCAAAACACATCCCCTGGTGATCTGGGGAATGTATGTACCGGTCATCGTGTACATGCTCTATTATAGCGGCACTATCGGGTTTACAACGGGTCGCATCTTCCTGACTTTTGCAGGCGGGATGATCTTCTGGTCTTTTTTTGAGTATTTAGCGCACCGGTTTCTTTTTCATATGATTGCTAACAGCGGGCGGGCAAAAAAATTTATTTATACCCTTCATGGTAATCATCATCATTACCCGAGAGATAAACAACGCCTTTTCATGCCACCAGTGCCAAGCCTGATCATTGCTTCAGCGATCTTTGGTCTTATGTACCTGGTCATCGGCCAGCAAACTTTCATGTTCTTCCCGGGCTTTATGCTGGGCTACCTGATGTATGGCACCATGCACTACGCCATCCATGCCTGGAACCCTCCTTTTAAATGGATGAAAGGACTCTGGAGAAACCATCATCTCCATCATTACAAGAACGAACATAATGGTTACGGTGTCAGCTCTACCATCTGGGATCATGTCTTTGGTACCATGTTCGACCTGAAAAAAGAAAAAGAGGATAAAGAGAAAGTAAAGGAATTAATGTTCGAGAAAAAAGAGAAATAACCCTACCATTTTTCGTTCTCATCAATATTATCATCCCGCTGGCGGAACTGCTTGCGGGATTTCATTTTCTCCAATTGCCGTTCGATAATAAGGGTAGCGATCAGCCCGGGCGCATTCTCTCCTTCTTTTTCCTCCAGTAAACGTCTCATTTTCGATTCGTCCACATCAATACGGTAGAGATAAAAGACCAATTTTTCAAAATCCTGATTGATAAGAAAATTGATGTGATCACTTAGTTTTTTATGCAGGTCTTCATAACTGGTAATATCCGGCAGGCTTATTTCCAGTGATTCATTTATACCGGTAACTAAATTTTTGTCGATGCGTGTCATATAGGCTAAAATTTTTCGATCACGCCCATACTAAAAAGGGCAAAATCATATTTAACCGGGTCCTTCTTATCAAAAGCCCGGAGATTCTCTGTCAATTCAATGGCAGCCAGCCAGTCGGTTTGTTTTCGCTTCAGTAACCCCAGTCGTCGTGCCACCCTGGCCACATGCAGGTCAATGGGACAGATAAGCACTGACGGAGAGATCTTCTTCCACAAGCCAAAATCAACACCCTTATTATCTCTTCTCACCATCCAGCGGAGGTACATGTTAAGTCTTTTACAGCTGGACTTCGTTTCGGGCGTGGCGATATGTTTTTTTGTTCTTGCAGGGAAATCATCCAGCGAAAAAAAATAATGATGAAATCCGGCCAGCATTTCTTCCACCGTTTCACCGTGCCGGGTAAAGGCGGTTTCCAGGCTGCCTTCCCGCGAATAATGCATGTTCAGGAATTCAATAAAGTAGAGGAGGTCGGTCGTATTAAACGTGCGGTGTTTAAACTGGCTGAGAGCCTTTAATTCTGCTACTGAATGATGGAGACAAAAATCATGGGGAGAATTGCACATCAGCTGCATCAGTTCTTTTGACTTTTGAATGATCGTAGTACGGTTGCCCCATGCAAAAACTGCAGCGAAAAGACCCGCGATCTCTATATCCTGTTTTTTTGTGAACAGGTGCGGTATAGAAACAGGGTCAGAAACAATAAAGGAAGGCTGATTATAGAGATCAACCTTCCTGTTCAACAAGTCGGATAAAGAATTGGTTTTAATCATTGATTGCTCCGTCAGACAGGGTTTCTTCCCTGGATCAAACGGATCAAAATTGCGATAATTGCCAGAACTAAAAGAATATGAATTATTCCTCCCGCGGAAAATACAAAGAATCCGAGGAGCCAACCGATGATCAGGATAACTGCAATAATGTAAAGCATAAAATAGGTTTTAATTTAAAATATCACTTTTCCTTTTCACTTACCTGTTATGCTAATTTTGTGCCAGCAGGAATACAACTTTAAAAAAATGTCTATGGAGTATTGATAGATAGATTATTAAAACAGGTTACGTGGCAATACTTTCCCACTTCCGGCAAAATTTGCCTTTATTAAACCAGTAAAATAAAAAAAGGGAAGCAGCAATTACCCGATCGCTTTATTAAGATCATCGATCAGGTCATCCACGTCTTCAATACCTACGCTTAGCCGGATCAGCGAATCGCTTAATCCATTTTTAATTCTTTCTTCTCTGGGGATAGACGCATGGGTCATACTTGCCGGGTGGTTGATCAGTGATTCAACGCCACCAAGGCTTTCCGCCAGGGAGAACAAATGTGTAGAGGACAAGACCCGGGTCGCTTCCTGCACACTGTCGTTCTTTAATTCAAACGAGATCATACCGCCAAAGTCCCGCATTTGTTTTTTGGCAATAGTATGACCCGGGTGATCTTCGAAACCTGGCCAGTATACTTTTGCAACTTTAGGATGGTTCCGTAACCAGTTGGCGATTATCCTCCCGTTCTCGCAATGTGCTTTCATTCTTACACCCAGGGTCTTGATACCTCGTAATACTAAAAAACAATCCATGGGTCCGGGTACTGCGCCACAGCTTTTCTGGATAAAATATAATTTCTCCCGCAGCTCCGGATCGTTCATCACCAGGCAGCCCTGTATCACATCACTATGACCACCAAGGTACTTGGTCACGGAATGCATCACGATATCAGCGCCGAGATCCAGGGGGTTTTGCAGGTAAGGGGAGGCGAAGGTATTGTCAACACATACCAGTATTTTTTTTGATTTACCAAGGGCGGCTACCGCGGCAATATCGCAGATATTCATCAGCGGGTTGGTGGGTGTCTCCAGCCAGATCAGCTTTGTATTGGCGTTGATATATTTATTGATATTCTCCACGCTGTGCATATCCACGTAATGGAATTTGATCCCGAACTTTTCAAACACTTTGGTGAAAAGACGATAGGTACCGCCATACATATCGTTGCCACAGATCACTTCGTCGCCGGGTTGTAATAATTTGATCACGGAATCGGTAGCTGCTACACCACTGCTGAAAGCCAGGCCGAATTTCCCGTTCTCGATCGCCGCCAAAGCTTCTTCCAATGCCTTACGGGTAGGGTTCTGGCTACGGGCATATTCAAAACCCTTGTTTTTGCCCGGGGCCTCCTGTACATAGGTAGAGGTTTGGTAGATGGGGATCATGATCGCACCAGTAGAAGGATCCGGAACGGCACCGGCATGAATGAATTTTGTAGCAAGCTTCATATAACTGAGTTAAAATGTGGGATGGGTATTTTTGAAGGCAGCACGCAGGGTACGCAGAGTTCGCAGAGACAAATGCTTAGTTTAAACTCTGCGCTCTCAGCGTTCTCAGCGTGAAACCCTAACAGACCCATCACCGGGTGATTAAGAACTGCAAAGATGCTGATTTCAGTTTACTTGAAGAGGGTAGCCGCGGAAAAATACCGCCAATCGTAATTATCGGCATCATGAGCGGCCATGGGAAGAATAGCCTTTTGCAAAATATCTGCTTTCAGGATTTTCTCATTGACTAATTTCTTCCGGGCTTCCTGTATAGCCTCCTGCACCCGTTTGTTCTCCATCCAGTTTTTTTGAGGAGGTTCAAAACCGACCTTATCCTTTCGCCAGGTGATTTCAGCAGGTAGTTTTGTTTTCATATTCTCTCTCAGTAACCATTTTGTCCATCCGTTGCGGATTTTGAACTGGGCTGGCAGGGAAAAAATGAACGAGACCAGTTCATGGGAAAGAAAAGGTAAACGAACTTCCCGGCCATGTGCCATCGAATTCCTGTCGGCATAGCGGAGCAATTCTTCCAGTCCATGGGTACAGGTATTGAAATGTAAAACGCCATTCAGGGTAAAATGATCAGGTGTTGTATAATAAGCCTCTTTACTTTGCAGCCGAACAAAATCTTTGGCAAGGTCTTCCTGACGGATCGCTTTCAGCAGGTATTGTTTTTCCATGACCACCGTGGCAAAATCCGGGAAATAAGCAGCGATCATATTTTTTAAACCAAAAGATTCCTGGATACCTGTTTCCCTGGCCGCTTTTAATTCCCCGCTGCCGAATAGTTTTCTTCTGCGGAATAATTCCTGCCAGAACCATTTATAGTATTTAGGATAACCAGCCAGCACCTCGTCGGCTCCCTGCCCGTCTAGCAACACTTTTACCTGCTGCTGTTTGGCCAGTTCAAAAACTTTATACTGGGCGTAGATACTGGCAGAGCCAAAAGGTTCTTCCTGCTGGTAACAGAGTTTCTCCCAGTCGTTCATCATATCTTCTGCAGTAACGGCGATCGTATGCTGCTGAAGACCAAACTGGCTGACTACTTGCCGGGAAAAAGCCAGTTCATCTTTTTCAAACCCGGGAAAAATAGCAGTGAAAGTTTGTGGGTTATCGCCGATAGGGATCGGGGCGTTGGTTTGAAGTTCGTTGATAAATGAAACTACAGATGAACTGTCTAGCCCCCCGCTCAGGGAACTGCCTACCGGGACATCACTCCGGAGTCTTCTTTTTACAGAAGTAAATAAAAGATCATGGAATTTTTCCAGGGCGTCAGCATCCGTAATTTTCCTGTCTTGTATTTCAGGATCGATATCCCAGTATTTTTCCAGGCTGAGCTGGTGATCAGCAACCGTAAATTTAAAGGCAGAAGCGGGAGGTAGTTTGTAGATATGCTCAAAAAAAGTTTCCCCGGGTTGGGCGGGGTTATCCGTATAACCAATGGTGATAAAATTAAAAAGCATTTGCTGGTTGGGAATGCGATCGATACCAGCGGCCCATAGGGCTTTCATTTCTGACGCGAATAAGAACCGGTCCCCGTCCAGGAAATAGTAAAAAGGTTTCTCGCCAAACCGGTCCCTGGCTGCGAATAATTCTTTTTCTTTTTCATCCCAGATAGCAAAGGCAAACATACCATCGAAATGATCCACGCACAGATCCCCCCAATGGGCATAGGCCGCGGCGATCACTTCGGTATCCGTTTGTGAATGAAAGGAATAACCTTCTTTTGATAAGGCTTCTCTTAATTCAATATAATTATAGATCTCACCGTTATGAATAATAGTGTAGCGGTTGGCATATTGCATGGGCTGCTGACCTGCATCTGTCAGGTCGATGATAGAAAGACGGCGATGACCCAGCAAAACTTTTCCCTCCTCGTTTTGCCATAATCCTTCCCCGTCAGGACCGCGATGAGCCAGCGCCCCTGTCATTTTTTTCAGCTGCTCCTTGTGATAAAAGGAAGGATCTTTTTGTATGATGCCTGCAATGCCACACATGCTGTAAATATCTACATAATTTCCCGCAGCCCGGGCAAGTTTGCTGGAAAAGAAAACTAAAAGGAAAGAGGAAGTCTTGCTTCCACATGGTCCCATGCCATCAGCAGTTCGGCACCGGCACCCACCTTCTGGAATACCATGGTAAAAAATTCCAGCGAATTAGTTGTTTGCTTTACCGGAACAATGAAGCGGGCAATATCTTTTGAGGGATCGGGTTCAAGTCCCCAGCTGTCGATATTTGTATTCAGCACGATCGTCCATTTATCCTGTTCGGGGATACAATATAATATGTAGCGCCCGGGTTTGATGGTTTTATCCTGTATCCTGGTATCCGTGTAAAGGTCAAGTTCGGTGGCTTCATTGGCACCAAGGCGCCAGGGTTCTCCATATTTTAATATATCATGAAAGAGTTCTCTTCCCTGCAGGTGGGGCCGGCTGTAGACCAGCCTGGCAAGTGGGGGAGCGGTGGTCGATTTGGACATTTTCAGTTTTGGGTAATCAGCAGGATAATAGCTCATGTCCATCGGTGAAACATCCACCGGTGCATAGGGATTAGTATTATTATCGGGATTTGTAATGGCAATCGTATCTCTTTTGCCCGTCTCCTGCCCTGTTGTTTTCTCCTTGCCGGATTTATTGTTACAGGCTGCCATCAACAAAAGGATCAGCGAGGAAACAAGTATTCTCATAAACGGGTTTTAAAAATTGATGGGCAGGGATACTTTTACATTATCCCATGCTATGACCAGGTTACAACCAGTCGTTGTTTTTTCGAATGCCATAGCCAATGACTCAAGCACAGTATCCGTTTTTTGTACGGGTACTTCTGTCCGGATAACATCTTTTTTAGTGTTGTATTTAAAAGAACCCCAGGTGTCCGTCTCTTTATTAACAATGATCGTCCAGCTGGTCTCGTTCACTACAGCATATAACGTATAACGTCCCCTGGTTATTTTCTTTCCATCAATATGAACATTTTTAAAGAATTCGATCTCGGTGGCTTCATTCGCACCCATTCTCCAGACTTCCCCGTATTTTACCAGGCCACCAAAAATAGTGCGACCGGTCTTTTGGGGGCGACTGTAGATGACCCGGGCGATCAGCGGGTCCGTTATTTTGTCCTGGATCTTGAGTACGGGATAACTATTCGGGTAATAACTCATATCCATCGGTGACTTATCGACCGGCGGAAGATTTCCCTGGGCCATTAAACAGATGAAGAATAGTTGAAACAGGGCAAGTAGTGTTATAGCTTTTCTCATAATAAAAGTGTATGGGCAAAAATAAATGATTTGTTATTCAAGTGGGCTTCTTTGTCGGTTGCCCCCTGTTTCATCCTGCAGCCGGTCATATTCCTCACGGGCAAAGGGTTGTAGAAAAGCCCAGAAATGACGGTAGCAATCCTGCAAAAGTTGGTAGTGCTGTTCAAATAATTGATAAGCGGTCTCGCTCTCCGACATGTAAAGCGCCCGATGGACAACTCCGCCCAGGCTTTTTCCCGTTCCCCACCGCGTCC
>JANMKG010000085.1:0-10001 GCA_031371915.1 Chitinophagaceae bacterium
CTGGATAAAGAATATGGTGTTGCTCCGCGAAGAACAGATCAAGGAGCGGTTGAAAAAGGCGGAGGAAGAAGTGGGCGATGAACTGTCGCAGCACAATAGTAGCTATGCCGCGGGGGGAAAGAAGAAGATCGTACCGGATGACCTTTCTCTGGATATTTTCAAACCCTATTCGATCGGGCAGCAGTTCTCCAAAGATGAGATTAGGTCTAAGTTATCAAAAGCCTTTTTGAATAATAATCTCGAGGATATACGGTTCGAATTTGGTATCATTTCATTAGGTAAGAACGGAATCGATAGCTATACGACTATGCAATCGGATAATTTTGCGGCTTATTACGAAGATTCTGTTCATAATAAATCGATGGTTGTACTCCTGACCCCGGCAAGCGGGAGTGCACTGGAGAATCTTTCCGCGGATGAAGCATTGATCGTAGTAGTGCCGGCATTGAAAAACTTTGTATTGAAATCATTGCGCTGGAGGATTATTACTTCCGTCGCCTTTACCATCATCATCCTGCTTGCCTTTTATCTTACCGTTAAGACCATGCTGAGGCAAAAGAAGCTGGGAAAGATCAAGAATGATTTTATCAATAACATGACGCATGAATTCAAGACCCCGATCGCCACGATCTCGCTGGCCGTAGATGCTATGCGGAATGAAAAAGTGATACAGGACCGTGACAAGATGGGTTATTTTAGTGGTATCATCAAAGAAGAGAATCAACGGATGAACCGGCAGGTGGAAACGATCTTAAAAGCCTCGCAGCTGGAAAGACAGGAAGTCGACCTGAATTTAACACCTGTACATGTTCATGAAGTGATCAAGGATGTGGTGGATAATTTTACCCTGCAGCTGGAGGATAAACATGGGAAGGTAGAGATGGAACTGAATGCAAAGAACGACCTGATCAACGCCGATGAGATACATTTCTCCAACCTCGTCAACAACCTGGTGGATAATGCCGTCAAGTATGCCAAGGATAATATACCACCGGTGATCAAACTAAGCACCCAGTCGAACGGGAAGAATTTGATCATGAAGATCGAAGACAATGGGATCGGTATGAACCGGGAGACCGTGAAAAGGGTCTTTGAACGATTTTACCGGGCCCACACCGGTAATGTACATAATGTAAAAGGGTTTGGTCTTGGGTTGAGTTATGTAAAGACCATGGTCGAGGCCCACGATGGTGATATAAAAGCAGAAAGTACCCTCGGTAAGGGGAGTACATTTACATTGGATATCCCTTTGAAGAAGAGCTAGTGGCAAAGGGCGAGTGGCTAGTGGGGCCCTTCGATAAACTCAGGGTGACAGCGAGCGGCAAGTGGCTAGTGGGGCCCTTCGTTAGACTCATGATGGCAGCGAGTGCTGAGTGGCTAGTGGGGGTTAGTTTTCCATAGTAAGCATCCATCGCCATAACTTAAAAAGCGGAAATCATTTTTTAATGCATGATCATAAACTTTTCTCCAGCCCGCCTGTCCGCCAGGCAGGTCCTCGCCAATCAATGCAGCCACCAGTAAAAGTAAAGTTGAATTGGGTTGATGAAAATTAGTGATCAGCCCTTTCACGATCTTAAATTCATAACCGGGAGCAATCAGAAGCTGGGTTTTTGTGACTAACCGCTTCAGCTCATGTTTGTTCATCCATTCCAGTAATCCTTCTAGGGATTCTTTTACCGGGATTTTCTTTTTTACAAGCTCATAGGCCTCCCATTGTAAAAGTTCTTCAGCCCTTCCCACTCGCCACTTGCCATACCCTTCTCGCCATTTCACTCCCAGCCAATATAAACTCTCCAGTGTGCGTAAGGAAGTAGTTCCTACCGCGATAATATTATTTTCAATATTGTAAAGAATATTTTCAATCGTGGTTTTCGGGACATCAATGAACTCGGCATGCATTTCATGCTTCTTTAGTGTTTCACTTTTTACCGGTTTAAAGGTCCCTGCACCCACATGAAGGGTAACATAATCTGTTTTAATACTTTTCTCTTCCAGGGCGTTGAAAATACCGGGGGTAAAATGCAAACCTGCCGTGGGAGCGGCCACCGATCCATCAAAACGGGCGTAAACGGTTTGGTATCGTTCTGTATCAGTTAGCTCCGCGGCTCTTTTGATATATGGTGGTAACGGGATCGCGCCTGCCTCGTGCAAAATTTCCGCGAAACTCAGGCTGGATGGCTCCCAGGTAAGTTCAATGATAAAACAGTCGCTTCTCTTTTCAATATATTTTGCATGAAGTGTGGTCTCGTTGTTGCCTGGTATCTTTTTTTCCAGTACCTGGCCGGTCTTCCATTTGGAAGCACCTCCTACAAGACATTGCCACCACACTTTGCCTTTTTGCAGCATAGCCGTGGTAATATCCGGGTATTGTTCATGTGGTTCCAGGCAGAATATCTCGATAACCCCCCCCGTGGGTTTCTGGAAAATAAGTCTTGCTTCGACTACTTTGGTATTATTGAAAACCAGCAATGAACCGGCGGGAATGTACTCACTGATATTTTTATACCTGTCGGTTGTTATGGCGCTATCCCGGTAAATAAGTAAGCGGGAAGCATCTCTTTCAGCCAGGGGATAAACGGCAATCTTTGATTCGGGAAGAACGTAACTATAATCATGGATGGATATGGTCCGGGGATCTGTCATAACACAACCAACTGTTGTATTTGTTTCGGGCCAAAGATAAACTTTATTTCCTGCTCTCTTACCGGGAGATACAACGCCGGAAAAAACAATTTAAAACGGTTTTTTTCCCGGAACTATATAACATATATCCATCAATTTTAAGAGCGAAGATCTTTGTAAAGGATAAAATATCCTATAGCGCTGTTTCATTGACAGGGAAGGTTTCAGAAAAGAACAATTTTTCACGATTGTTTTCTCATGGCAACGGCTATGGTGGCAATTAGTTTTGTTCCATCATTGGGCCAGATGCCACGGGTAATGCCGAAAACCGGTGAAACAGAGTAGGCAAAAAAACTATGATCATGAGAAAATATGTATTACCAGTCTGCCTCTTGTTTTCGCCAGTTGTTTTATTGGCACAGCCTAATAATTCCTTTGACAAGACAGGGATTGATTATGTCAATTCCCTCGGCATCATAAAAAAAGATTTTAGTACAGGAAGGGCGACCGACTTTAGTGAGGCAACACTGAATTATTATTCTGCAAGTATCCCGTTGAAAAACCAGGTGTCTGTAGATATGGCAGCCACGATCGTAAATACCATGAAGAGCCAGGCATTCAGTTATACGAATGTGATCGATAACAGTTCCTTGTCTCCTTTTTCCAGGGGTCTTATAAAAAGTATCATTAATAATGATCATCACCTGGACAATATGGGCTACAGGGAAGACCTGGGTGTAAAAACCGAGCAGGTGCTTACATCAGATATACCGGCCAGGGAAAAAGAATTTGTGCTCTCCTTAGTGGCAGTGGCATATCATATTGCGGACCCGTTAACTCAGGGAGATGCTCCCAACGCGAGGGAACGAGGATGCTGGATCAATGGGCCTTACGGGTCAGGCCCGGGCACACAAGCACAATGTATAGCTGCAGGTGCTCTTATCGGGGGAGTGATCGGTTATTCGATCTGCGGCTTTTTGTGTGGTTTAGGTGGTGCTGTCATTGGAGGTGTTGCGGGAGCATTGAGTTAGCAGTGCAGCAGGCTATGCGCCAGCATGGCCTGCTTTTTTTAAAATTTTTTTTATGAAATATTTTGTTACCGCCCTGTCCCTTTTTTTTGTGAAGCAACTCTCTTCGCAGGAATTGAAACTGTCCGTGGATTATGGGTATGCTGTCGCAACGATGCCGGATAGTAAAGCAATCATGTTGCAAACGGGAGCCAGGGGAGGTATGGAATGGTCGATCAACAATAAATTGTATTTCTCGGTCTTTGGCGGCGGATCTCTGTTACGTTATAGTTATACGAGCGATACCGGCGAAGCTGTTTTCAACCGGAAGTATTTCGTGGTGCTCCCGGTTTCGCTAAAAAAATATTATCCTTTGGCAAAAAGATCTTCAGGATTTGTGGAAGTCGGCATTTCTCCTGTTTATTATTTCCTGGACAGGAAAGAGATCAATGACGGGGGAATAATCCGGGTAGAGAAAGATAAGGACCTCGGATGGAATGGTACTGGCCTGCTTTGTATTGGATTCAGGACCTTGATCACACCTGTACTTTCTTTTGATATAGGATTACTGGGACAAAAAGATCTTATCCAATCTTTTAAAAGAGCGCAGGACAGGATCAGGACAGACAGAACCTCTCTTACCATTGGGTTTTACCGCAAACTCTGAAATGTGCGATCCTGTTTCTTTTTTCTTTTTTTCATAACGTATAGTTTGACAGTATTTTCTCAAACCCGGGAAGAAATTCTCGAATCGCTCAAACGATCCACCTTCTCCAATAACAATATTTACCTTTTTTGCCGGGGAACGAAAAGTAAATCCGGGCTGATCGCGAGCCGGTTTAATTTGAAGGATACCAATATCACCCATGTAGGAGTGGGATATGCAGAACATAATTCATTCCGCATCTTTAATGTTACTGATCTGAAAGGGTATGATAATGCGTTGCTGATCGATTCCGTTAATTCCTTTATAGCGGCTTCTGATGTGTATTATTTCAGTATATGGGCCTGCAAAACTACAGGAAGAAACATGCAAGGACTGAAAAGGATATTGAAAAGTTATCCTGGCAGGAAGATCGTTTTCGACATTTCTTTCAGGCTGAACAACGACGATACGCTTTACTGTTCTGAATTCTGTGCTGCAGTGCTTAACAGTATTGGTTTGAAGAAGTATCATTTCGGGCCGGTTAAAAAGAAATTGAATGACAGGCTCTATGCGACGATCTTAAAAAGAGAAGAACTCGTTTATTACCCGGTTGATTTTTTCCGCGCAACAAACTATTTCCGGCTGGCCAGGGAGTTTAAGATAGGCAAGTAGAAAATAATAACTCACCGTTTTGACAACGGTACCACCAGCTTCAGCCCACTCCACAGTTCACTCACAGCACAGACCTTTACGTCTACCAGGTCATTCTTTAAAGCATAATTCCGGATCACATCTTCCGTAACATCGGTTGGGATCTTAGCGGATTTTTTATACCAGGATACCCAGATCGTAACTGAAGTATTCTTTATACAAGTAGGTTTAAGTTGCTTCATAGCACTCTCAAATTCTTTTTTTGTTTTTACAAAAAGATGTACAAGTTCCGGTATTTCATTCTTCTCTACTTGCTGGTCACGGATATCTGTTTCGATGAGTGTATAATAGTCAGCAGGGGGATTGATCAGCAATATTTTCATCCCGGGTTTAATACCTAGTTTGTTTACCAGGGGTGTTCCAGAATATCCTGCAGGCATGCGTTTGATTTGAATTCAAGATGCGAATTAATTTCGGCAACCCGGTCACCCATTGGGTTTCACACAGGTTATCCACCGCTATTCACAGCCTGTTCACCTACATTTTGACCTAAATGAGTCAGGATTTGTCTAAAACAGCCATGGTAAAGGATTACAGGGCAAAATTGGATGGGGACAAATTAAATCTTTAAAAATTTGGTTGTTAAGTGGGAAAAAGTGTTATTTTGTGTCAATTATTTTAAAATTGACTCAATCCCCTGATAATGACAGGCTTTCTCGGAGAATTCGAGGCTACTTTGGACGCCAAGGGGCGTTTCCTCCTCCCGGCAGGGTTCAAAAAGCAATTGCTGGAAGGGGAAGTCGGGCGCTTTGTTATCAACAGGGGATTTGAAAAATGTTTAGCTCTCTACCCGATGAGGACCTGGGAGCCGCTCTTTGCAAAAATTACCGGTCTGAATGAATTCGATCCCAAACAAAGGGAATTCAGAAGGGCTTTCCTGAATGGTGCCACTTACGTGGAACCCGATACAGCAGGCCGGATACTGTTGCCACCAAGTCTGAAGATGTACGCGGGACTGGAAAAAGACATTGTGCTGATGGCGACAGGCGATAAAATAGAAATCTGGGATAGTAATAAGTACAAACAGTTCTTTGATTCAATTTCTTCGGATGCATTAAGTGACCTGGGTAACCAGGTGCTGGGCGGAGGCAAACCTGAATAATCATTCACCTTGCAGGAACAGTATCACATACCGGTTCTGCTTGATGAAGTGATAGAGAATCTCAATATTCAACCTGGCGGTATATATGTGGATTGCACATTCGGTGGTGGCGGACATTCCAACGCCATCCTGGGCCAACTAAGTGCAAAAGGCAAATTGGTCGCTTTTGACCAGGACGATGATGCCAGGAAGAACCTGCCCGGTGATGAAAGGATCCTTTTCGTTCCTCAGAACTTTCGTCATCTCCAGCGGTTTCTTCGCCTGCACAACATAACAGCCGTAGATGGTATCATGGCAGACCTGGGAGTAAGCAGTCACCAGTTTGACGAAGCGGGGAGAGGATTCTCTATCCGTTACAACGCTGACCTCGATATGCGAATGGACCAACGCCAGGTATTAACAGCTTTTGAAGTGCTGAACAGCTATACTGAACAACGATTACATAAACTCTTTGAACAGTATGGCGAAGTGACCAACGCTAAAACATTGGCCAAAACCATTGCAACTGTTCGCAGCAGTTCTTCTTTCAAAACGATCGATGGATTTAAAAATGCAGTCCGGGAAATAGTAAAAGGAAATCCCAACAAGTACTTCGCCCAGGTTTTCCAGGCTTTGAGAATTGAAGTGAACGACGAACTAGGTGCATTGAAAGAGCTACTTCAACAGATCCCATCCTTGTTAAAACCCGGGGGCAGAGCAGCCATCATTACGTTTCACTCCCTTGAGGACAGACTGGTAAAGAATTTTTTTCGCCGCGGTTCATTTGATGAGCCGGAAGAGAACCCCTTTATCAATTCCGAAACGGTAAGCGAACTGAAAGTGATCACGAAGAAACCAGTACTGCCCGCTGACAGCGAAATGAAACAGAACCCAAGATCAAGAAGCGCGAAACTGAGGGTGGCCGAAAAAGTGATGATGGTATAAAATAGCACTTAGAACAGTCAACATACAAGGTAAAAGATTTAGAAAATCTATATCCTTTGAAATCAACCCCCGCCCTGGAGAAAGTTTCGGCGGGCTAAGAAAAACCAACCTGCTTTCTCCGCCAGCCGGCGGATACGGCAGGTAAGAACTAACGAGCTAACAACTCATTTATGCAGGAACAGGAAAATCCAAAAGAGCGGGATCTGAAAACAGCCCAACAGGGCTGGAAGCGATGGCTGAATTATCAGTCTATCGTAAAGCAGGTACCGTTCTTTTTGTTCCTCGCCATGCTGGCTGTGGTGTATATCTACAATGGTCACTATGCTGACAAGACCATCCGTACTATCAACCGCACGGCCAAAGAAGTAAAAGAACTGCGGTACGAGTACACCGCGGTAAAAAGTGAAGTGATGTTTCAAAGTAAACCCAGTGAATTGGTAAAAGCGGTTGAACCATTGGGATTGAAGGAACTGGTGCAATCACCGGTGGTGCTGAAAGATTCAACCGGGAAGAACTAAAAATGCCTGGATTGCTTCGCCCGCATGGGCGGGACTCGCAAGGGTGGACGGATAAAAGGAACAACTAACAACTAAAATCAAACCTGCCTTCGCTACGGCGGGTAACAGCGGACATTGGACGTCAAACGCGACATATTGTGGAGAGTGTACCTCAGCTTTATCGGTATAATAATACTGAGTCTCCTTGTCCTCGGCAGGGCTTTCTACATCCAGCGTTTCCAGGGAAGTCACTGGCGTAGTATGAGCGACAGTCTCCACCAGCGCTATGTTCCATTGATGGCAGAAAGAGGTACGATCTACAGCGAAGACGGCCAGATGCTCAGCACATCGATCCCCACTTTTGATATCAATATTGATTTTAATGCAGACGGGTTGAGGGAAAAGAACGGGAAACGTTTCAAAGAGAACGTTGATTCTTTTGCTATCGCACTGGCTGATTATTTCGGTGATAAATCGGCGACACAGTATAAAACGGAATTACAGCTCGCCTATAAGAATGAAGAAAGATACTACCCGCTCAAAAAGAAATTAAGCTTCGAAGACTATAAAGCTTTCCGTGACTTTCCCCTTGTACGGATGGGCCGGAATAAAAGCGGTGTTATGGTAGATGTCAATACCAAAAGACTCACACCCTTCAAATTGCTGGCGAACAGGACCGTTGGCCTGTCAAGAGAACATGTAGCCAGTAACGGCAAAACAAAAAAACAGAATGTAGGATTAGAAAGGAGTTATGATACTGTACTGAATGGTCATGACGGACTTAAACTGGTCCGTTATATCGCCGGGAATACTGCTATACCGGTTGAAGGTTCACAAACTGATCCCGAAAATGGTAAGGATGTATATACTACGCTGGATATAAATATCCAGGATATCACCGAAACGGCATTGATGAAAATGATGTTGCAATGCGAAGGACCATATGGAACCGCTATTGTGATGGAAACTGCTACCGGCAAGATAAAAGCCATGGCCAACCTGGGCCGCCAGCAGGATGGCAGTTACTGGGAAGATGACAATTATGCTCTCCGTGCAACCGAACCAGGTTCTACTATTAAGCTGGCAACATTGTTAGCCGTATTGGAGAAGGGAACAAGTTCTCTTACTGATGTTGTTGAAATTGGTGGGTCTGGTCGTGCACAGGTTGGAACTAAAATGGTCACCGATGCAGAGAGATCACCCAAACCTTTTCTTACAGTAAAAGAATGTTTTGCGCACAGTTCGAATATCGGGATGAGCAAACTTGCTTACAAGGCATTTATCCAGCGTCCTGCCGAACTCAAGGAATATATGCACCGGTTTCACCTCGATTCCAGGTCCCCGATCGATCTCACGGATGTTCCCAAACCGATGATGGCTCCCCTTGATCAGAAAGGAAGTGCTGAAGGTAATATGCTATGGATGAGTTTTGGTTATGGTATACAGGTAAGCCCACTGCATACACTTACCTTATATAATGCGATCGCCAACAACGGGAAGATGATGAAACCTTACCTGGTAAACAGTATCCAGGGTAATGGCATTGTTCGTAAGCAGGTAATCCCGACGGTGATGGAAGAAAGTCTATGTAAACCATCCGTCGTGCAATCGGCCAGGGAATCCATGGAAATGGTAGTAACAGAGGGAACAGCCAGGAAAGCATTTAAGGATATGCCATTTGCCGTGGCAGGTAAAACAGGTACTGCGCATGTCTCCGACGGGAAGATCAAATATGACGATGGGGTATACCAGGCAACTTTTGTAGGTTATTTCCCCGCCGACAAACCCCAGTACACCTGCATCGTGGTGATCCGAACCAAACCTCACGCAGCGTCCCATTTCGGCGGAACATTGGCTGCGCCTGTATTCAGGGAGATCGCGACAAAACTCTATGCCCTATACGTGGAGAAGAAAGATCCTTCGAACTATGCTGCCCGCAAAGACAGTTCAGCTTATTTCTATGCGGGATTCACCCGTGATCTCAAAAATGTATTCAAGGCAATGAATATCTCTTATACGGATTCCGTTGCGCAAAACAACTGGAGCAGTGTATATGCCAGTAACTACCAGCCCGTGATGAAAGCAACGACGATCCGCCAGCAGGTGATGCCGAATGTAAGGGGAATGGGATTGAAAGACGCGGTTTACCTCCTGGAAAATATGGGGGTCAAGATAGCGGTAAAAGGAAAGGGAAAGATCATTTCCCAATCCGTGCCTCCGGGAACAGCACTGGCAAAAGGAGTAACGGTAATGCTTGAATTGAGTTAAAGCGGAGCACGTGTTATTAAGTGATATACTATATAAGGTAAATATCAGGTCGGTCGCAGGAAGTACAGGAGTTGAAGTGAACGATATCCAGATTGATTCGAGGAAGGTAAGACAAGGGAGTTTGTTTGTGGCAGTAAAAGGAACAGCGGCGGATGGTCACCAGTTCATTGAAAAAGCGATAGAGAACAGGGCAGCAGTAATCGTGTGTGAAGAAATGCCGGGCA
>JANMKG010000371.1:0-2204 GCA_031371915.1 Chitinophagaceae bacterium
ATAACTATCCAGCAGTATAGTCCTTCCAAAGATTCACTGGATGCATTTATCGCCAGGCTTAAAGCCATAAACAAGAAGAGCGTATTGGTAGTTGGACATTCTAATACAGTAGATGATATTGTCAACCGCCTTACCGGGGAAAATCATATTCCTGCCGATCTGAAGGATTCGGAATATGATAATATGTATATCATCCGGAAAAGAAAAGGAAAGATGGAATTTTCACAAAAGAAATATGGTTATCCTTCGAACCCGGAGAAGTGAGGTTTCTTCCAACACCTCACCCCCCGATAAGCATTGTTTTTCAAAGACGCAATCTTGCCAAATTCCCCCTCTCCAAAAGGAGAGGGGGAATTTGAATTGAAACTCGTTATATAACGGAATGCTATTGGGGGTGAGGTGAGGACGTGATGAAGTGCGTGGGGGTGAGGTGTGGTGAGGTCAATACTCCCTGTCCGGCTTAAAATTCTCCAGCTCTTTCGCGACAGCCGTTAAGAAGGTAGCGCCAAGGCTTCCGTCCACGATACGATGATCATAACTCATGCTCAGGTACATCATGTGACGAATAGCGATACTGTCACCGGCAGGAGTTTCGATCACCACGGGTCTTTTCTTGATTGCACCCACCGCCAGTATAGCTACCTGCGGCTGGTTGATGATAGGTGTTCCCATCAGGCTGCCGAATGTTCCGACATTGGTAAGTGTGAATGTGCCACCGGTTGTATCATCAGCTTTCAACTTACCGTTACGGGCTGCATCGGCCAGGCTGTTTACCTGTTTGGTAAGTCCAACAAGGTTTAACTGGTCGGCGTTCCTGATAACCGGGACGATCAGGTTACCGCTTGGGAGAGCCGTTGCCATCCCGATATTGATATCTTTTTTGATAATGATATTATTGCCGTCGAGTGAACAATTGATCAGTGGGAATTTCCGGATACAGCGAACGATCGCTTCAATAAAGAGGGGAGTGAACGTGATCTTTGTCCCTTCTCTTTTTTCAAAATCCTTTTTCACTTTATCTCGCCATTGTACGAGATTTGTCACATCGGCTTCGGTGAAACTGGTCACGTGCGGGCTGGTCTGCTTGCTCCGCACCATATGTTCTGCGATCAGCTTCCGCATGCGGTCCATCTCAATGATCTCAACATTTCCCTGGTAAGTGGTGAGTTGCTGGTTGCTAGTTGCTTGTTGCTGGTTGCTGGTTGCTGGTTGCTGTTCAATCCTTGAAACAGGGATGACCATGTCATTGCTCTTGGCTCTTGGCTCTTGGCTTTTGGCTCCCGACCTTCTTCCGCTCACGTACTGCAAAATATCTTTTTTCGTCACACGTCCTTCATTACCTGTCCCGGGTATTGTTTCCAATTCCGTCATACTTACGCCTTCACTCGCCGCGATGTTCAGCACAAGGGGAGAATAAAAACGGCTTGAAGAACCGTTGGAAGTTTGAGGTTTGAAGTTTGATGTTGGGGGTTGGATCGTTTCCACGACCATCGCTTCCTGGGCTGGCTGTGCATGTGATTCTTTTGTTGGAGTAGAAACAATAGGTTTGGAAGATACTGTTTCAGCAGCATTGGTTCTTATCCTGGCAATTACAGTACCAATAGGTACTACATCGTTTACATTGAAAAGGATCTCTTCTATCACCCCGGCCGCAGTGCTGGGTACTTCACTGTCTACTTTGTCGGTAGCGATCTCCAGCACAGTCTCATCCATATTCACAGTATCACCGGGTTGTTTAAACCATTTCAGCACAGTAGCTTCCATGATACTTTCTCCCAGTTTCGGCATTATAAGATCAACAACAGCCATATAACAATTTAAAATTTTTGATTGAAGATTTCAGATTGTAATGCTGTACAAATTTTTACCGGAGACAGAAGCAGCAAGCAAGACAACCAGAAGTCTCAAAGGTAAATGTTTCCCTTTAATCCGGTTTAATCGGGTAAATCTCAGTTCTTCAGTATGAATTTCCGCAGGAAATTCAACGCATTCCCGGCTGTCATCGCAATATTCCTGGGCCGGTCAAAACGAAGGTGGAGTTGGAAGGTTTCGGTACTTTCTTTATTTCCCACGGCGATCCAGACAGTTCCTACCGGTTTTTCTTCGCTCCCGCCACCAGGTCCCATAATACCCGAAGTAGCCAGGGCAAAATCTACCTGTAATGCCGAGAGAGCTCCTTTTACCATTTCCCTGACGGTCTCTTC
>JANMKG010000086.1:0-14338 GCA_031371915.1 Chitinophagaceae bacterium
AGCATCATCACACTGCCTTTACCATAATCCTTCTCCAGCTTATCCATCGTAAGCTTGAGGGCTTTTAGTTTTTCACTGTTGTTGGTTGACATGTCGGTGGTTTTTTCTGATTTTGCCATGGGTTAAAGTTATGTTTTTGCGTACTGTAAGTCGGGAAAATCCCCGTCCAGAATCAAAACTAAATGATTTAGCAATTAAAAGCTAATATTTTGGGGATTATTTTATAAAAGTACCCACGTAAGCAGACTTAACCACTAGAAAAAGACAATAGAATCATGATTTTTTCCCCAGGCTTTGCGCTGGAAAAACTGTTCAGCTTTAAGATACCAGCAGCAGGGTATGGCTAAAACAGGCAATAGAATTATCTTTTGGCAAAGTTTAATTATGACAGCAACCAGGATATTGTCCATTCTTTTCATGTTCCTGGCTGCTTTCGCGAAAGCACAGCCCCCCAAACTGATTTTGCCTGTGGGGCATAATACGATAGTAAATCTTGCAGTTTTCTCACCGGACGGGAAAAAAATTGTATCCTGCGATGCAACGGCGAAGATCTGGGATGTTCGTACAGGCCTTTTACTGGCTGACCTGCCAGCACATACTTCAACTATAGAAGCAATTTGTTTTTCGCCCGATGGAAAAAAATTCGTGACGGCCTCTATGGATTCCACCGCCAGGGTTTGGGATGCATCATCGGGTAAATTACTTCTCGATTTGAAACACAGGGGTACTGTCCGTCACGCTTTATTTTCCGGGGATGCAAAAAAAATTCTTACAGCATCACATGACAGTACCGCAAAGGTCTGGGATGCGACATCCGGTAAATTACTTCTGGATATAAAAGATAGCAACCTGGTTTCGTTTGCTTCATTTTCACCCGATAATAAAAGAATTATCACCAACTCAGGTCAAACAGCAAAGGTCTGGGATGCAACATCGGGTAAATTACTTCTTGATCTGAAGGGACATAATTTGGTGATCTCGTCTGTGCAATTTTCACCCGATGGCAAAAAAATTGTTACAGCTTCCATGGCAAATACCAGCGATACTATCATAAGTGTCTGGGATGCACAATCCGGTAAATTACTCCTTGACCTGAAGGGGCAGGACTTTGATCAAACTCCTGTTTGTTTTTCACCGGACGGAACAAAAATTATTGCAAAAGTCTGGGAAGATCGCAGGAATAGCTCGTTAGCCTATGTTTGGGATGCTGTTTCAGGAAAATTACTGTATACGTTAAAGCATGAAGCCCCGGTAATAGCAGGGCAGTTTAGTTACGATGGAAAAAAAATATTAATTGCTTCTTATAATGATATGTCCATATGGGATGCCAATTCCGGGAAGTTATTACAACGTTTCGGAGAACAAACCGAATTGTACCGTACCGCTCAATTCAGTTATGATGCGGAAAAAGTTGTTTCCGGCTCATTTGACCAGACGGCAAAAGTCTGGGAGGCGAATTCCGGTAAACTCTTAAGTGTCCTGAAGGGGTATACCCGTGAAATTTATTCCGGGTCTTTTTCACCAACAGAACGAAAGGCCTTCGCTGTGATAGATGACAACTGCCAGCTTTGGGATATGAGCACAGGCGCATTAACAGGATACCTGCAACAAACAACCGAAGAAATTACTTCTGTTTCTTATTCACCGTCAGGGGAAAGAATCCTCATGGCTTCCCGGGATTCTGCAAAAATATGGGATGCCTTTTCGGGTAAACTACTTCTTTCTTTAGTGGACGGGAATGGTAAGATCGAATCTGCTCTCTATTCTCCTGATGGAGAAAAAATTGTTACTGTTTCCTGGAAATCCATAAAAATCTGGGATTCCCATTCGGGCATGATGCTCTCTCAACTGGAGTTAAAAGAAGAAATTGATAAAGATGTTAATCGTGCCCGTTTTTCACCCGACGGGAAGCTGATGGTGGCTTTCGCCCTGAATAGCTACGATAGTATAGCCGGGATCTGGGATGTCAATTCCGGTAAAATGCTTCACCCGATAGATGGACACATGTATGGTATTCAATCTGCCGAATTTTCCCTTGATGGCAAAAAAATTATTACTTCTTCTTTGGATTTAACTGCTAAAATATGGGATGCTCTCTCCGGCAAACTATTGCTTGTATTAAACCATGAAGACCAGGTCCGGTTCGCCGATTTTTTTCCCAACGGTAAAAAAATAGCTACCATTTCAGGAGGCGATATAAGACTGTGGGATGCCGTTTCCGGGACACTGCTTTTTGAGCTAAAAGGTAACAAAGCGACTAACTTCATTTCCTTTTCTCCTGGGTCAGAAAAAATCCTGGCGACGGATTTCGAAAAAACAGCGACGGTTTGGAACACCCAAACGGGCAAATTACTATATACACTGGAGGGCCATGATTACTTAATTTCTTCAGCAGAGTTTACTCCTGATGGAAAAAGAATAATGACCTTTTCAAAAGATAATACGGGGAAGATCTGGGATGCAACAACGGGCCAACTTATTTATTCCTTTTTTTCTATCATTGCTGACAGTACAGACTATTTTGGCCAGATTCCATCCGGTTTCTACCGCGCCACCAATAGTGCCGCTAAACTATTACACTATGTAACCAAAGATTTGAAGGTGATCACTTTTGATCAACTGGACATCAAATACAACAGACCCGATAAGGTCCTGGAAGCACTAGGCAGTGCAGATGTCCAATTGATCAAAAGTTACAGGAGAGCATGGGAGAAAAGGATAAAAAGACTAGGGATTGATACCACACAGTTCAGTGACGGATTCACCATACCAGAATGTGATTTTGAAAACAGGGATAATATAGGATATGAACAGAAGAACGGAACCCTTCTTTTGCGGATCAAGGGCATAGATAGTATCTACAAACTGGATCGTTTCAATATCTGGATCAATGAATCGCCAATATTCGGACAGAGAGGTATCAGTATCCGGAGAAAAAACAGCAACAGTATCGATACGACCCTGGCGGTAAAATTATCACAGGGGGAGAACAGGATCGAAACCAGTATTACCAATGTAAATGGAACAGAAAGTTACCGTATGCCGCTGCTGGTAAATTATATTCCGCCTGTAAAGCAGTCTGAAAAAACCATCTTTATCGGTATCGGCATTGATCAATTTGCAGATAATAAATATAACCTTCAATACAGCAGCAAGGACATCCGGGACCTGTCTAAAAAACTAAAAGAGAAATATGGAAACAATTTAACCATTGATACCTTGTTCAATGAAAAGGTTACCCTAAACAATGTAAAGGCTTTAAAACAGCAATTGCTGCATACAACCGAGAACGATAAAGTGATCATCGCGTATTCCGGTCACGGAATGCTGAGCAAAGATTTCGACTATTTTCTTTCTACCTATTTGGTCAATTTTGATAAACCGGAAGAGAATGGACTTCCCTATGAAGAGCTGGAAAATCTCCTTGACAGTATTCCTGCAAGAAAAAAGCTGATGCTGATCGATGCCTGTCACAGCGGGGAAGTAGACAAGGAAGACCTGGTGACCATAGAGGGCTCTTCTGACTCTTTGATCAAAGGATTCAAACCCGTAGCGTATAAGAACGAAGGACATTTGGGATTAAAAAATAGTTTTGAACTGATGCAATCCCTTTTTGTAAATGTTGGCAAAAGCACGGGAGCAACTATCATCTCCGCCGCATCGGGTACCCAGTTCGCGCTGGAAAGAAACGATCTGAAAAATGGTGTCTTTACTTATTCTATCCTTGAAGCAATGAATAAATATCCCACGTTGAAAATAAGTGAACTGAAAAAGATCGTGGGGGAAAGGGTAGAAGAATTGACCAAAGGGTTACAGAAACCTACATCCAGGAATGAAACGATCGCCGTGGATTGGAACTTGTGGTAAAAGGCCCCTGTTCAGGAAGGCTTTACCCCCGGCTTAAAGAAAAAATATTAAAGAAAGCTCATCAGCCCGAAAAAGTTAAAAAAACTCGAATGGTGCAAGAGACCCGAGAAAAAGCGAACCGCTTATTATGGTGGACTGGAATGTATAGTAATCCAGGCTATTTTATTTATATATGAAGAGGAATTTTTTTTCTTAAATGTTCAACTTCTCCGGAATTGTCCTGTTAGCACCCATTTTAATGTGAATTGTCTTAGGAATAAAACTTGGTTTCAATCAGATGTAAGATATCTTGGGCAAAAGATCGTAAATGAAATCCGTCCTTATAATAACACTGCTGTTAGTTTGTTCCGTTGCAGGTGCGCAGGAACCTTCGCTGATTATTCCTGTAGGACACACCAATTCCGTATTGTCCGGCGATATTTCACCCGACGGTCAAAAATATTTAAATAGTTCTTACGACGGCCAGGCCAAGATCTGGAACAGGAACGGCTTTGAGCTATATGCTGTGCATGGATTTGACCGCTTCGCGAACCAGGTAAGTTTTAGTAAAACTGGTGAGTACTTCCTGGTACGTTATGAAAAAACCGTAGCTGTTTATAATGTACAAACCGGGCAAATAGTATCAACGTTCACTCAATCCACAGGGATCGAATCTGCCTGCTTTACAAAGACGGGGGACAAAATTCTTTTTACTACCTATTTAACTGCCGGGTTATTTGATGCCCTTACCGGCGAGATGATATACGAGGATGATCATATTACTGAAAAAATTATAGCAACTGAACTTTCCGGGGACGGGTCGAATTTGGCCATCTTGCGGGAAAATGAAGGCATTACAGTTCAGGAACCTATAACAAACGGAGTAAGTGAAAAATTTTCAATCCCAGGCCTTGAGTTCACCTGCATTAGTTTAAGCCCCGACGGTAAATACATTGCATCCGGATCAACGGATGGTCACTTGAGGGTCTGGAGCATAGAAAATAAAAAACTGGTGGTGGACCGCCGGGGGCATACAGAACGGATCATTTCGGTACGATATAATAAGGAGGGTACCAGATTGGTATCCGCCGGGGAAGATGAAGTGATTGTTTTCTGGGATCCGCGCACCGGGGATTCTTTACATAGGATTACAGGTACGCATAACCAGTACGGTGCTTTTTTTAACCCGGCTTCTGATAAGGTCCTGAGTTATGCAAGCTGGGAAGTACAAATCTGGGACCCCAACACAGGATCCCTTATCTACGAGCTCGACGGTTACCGGCATACCGGATCCCGGAATGATGTGGACTTGACAAACATTAAGCACGCGGCTTTCAGCCCGGATGGCAACACGATCATCACCTCTTCATCTGATTGTACCTCTATAATATGGGATGCAAAAACAGGCGCTTTCCTGAAAAGTTTAAAAGGAGAGGTCGTGGAGCTAACAAGCCAGGTATATAGCAAAAAGAATAAGATCCTCGTTACTGGTCAGATCGATGGGAGTGTCAGGTTTTGGAAAACCGGGTATGGCCAGCTAATACGATCATCAAATGAACATGACAGCTGGATCACGGAAATATCCTTATCTCCCGATGAATCAAAAGTTGCCACTGTCTCCAAAAGTGGACAGCTCAGCACCTGGGATATTTCCTCCGGTGCTCTATTAAATAAATGGGAAGCTCATGCCAATTGGATTGTAGATGTTCAATTTAGTTCTGATGGAAAAAAACTTATTACCGGCTCCTGGGATAATACAGCAGGATTGTGGGATGTGGCGACCGGTAAGTTATTGTTGCGTATGAATAAACATCATGACAATGTGGAAGGAGTTGATATTAGCCATGACGGGAAGTTTGCCCTTACAGCTTCCTGGGACAGCAGCATTCAAATATGGGGAACCACTAACGGGAAATTATTTAAAAAATTCCGCGCCCCGGAAGGACTTGCTTTTGTCAGAATAAGCTTAGACAACAAATTCGTAGTAGCAGGAGGGGATGAAGGAACTGTATATGGCTGGGATATTGTTACCGGCAAACTTTTGTACACCACTCATTTTGGAACGCAGGTGGTGGGCCTGGAACTCACGGAGGATGGTAAAAAAGTCAACGTGCTGTTTTCAGGGAATTCAAAATTTTCAAATGACAGACCCGGCCAATTTGCACAATATGATATTGCTACCGGGAAAGTATTGATTGAAAGAGAGAGCCCGGGTGAAAATGGCGACCTTGTCTCTTTCAGCCTTGATGATTATAACAAGCAATTCCTTCTCGCCGCAAGTAACGGTAAGGTTACGCTTCATAATCCTGAACGTCCCGAAGAAACAGAAGGTGAAGTACAAACCAATTCGACGGGGTGGAATAATGTTTTTTTTACCTTGAAAAATGAATTTGCAGTTGGTTTAAACTTTGGAGTACGGGTTTATAAAATTGTTACGGGTACTGACAGCCCGGGTAATGCCGGAACCATCAAGGAAGTATACACCTCCATCGCGTTGGATACGATCGATTACCTGACCTATATCCCTTCCGGCTATTATCAATGTTCACCAACAGCCGCGAAACTTTTACATTATGTGTCCAGTGACATGAAGGTGATAACCTTTGATCAGCTGGATGTTAAGTATAACAGGCCGGATAAGGTCCTTGAAGCAATCGGGAACACCGACACAGCTCTTATCAGGTCTTACCGCAAAGCATGGGAAAAAAGGATCAGGAAGCTTGCTATCGATACCAGCACTTTCAGACCTGGGTATAGTATACCTGCAGCGGACTTTACAAACAGGGCGGATATCTCTTATGAGCAAAAGAATGATAATCTAAGCCTTTATATAAGAGGGGATGACAGCATTTACAAACTAGACCGTTTTAATATCTGGATAAATGAGCTCCCTCTTTATGGCCAACGGGGGATCAGTATACGTCAATCCAATCGCAACGCCCTCGATACGACGATTTCGGTCATCCTTTCAGAGGGTGAAAACCGGATCGAAGCTTCCATTACTAATGTAAACGGTACGGAAAGCTACAGGATGCCTTTGATCATTAGTCATGTCTCTGCGGTGAAGCCGGTAGAACACGTCCACTTCATCGGGATTGGAATGGACCGGTTTGAAAATGCCCAGTACAATCTGCAATATAGTGGTAAGGACATTCGCGACTTCGCAGCAAAACTGAGGGAAAGGTTCAAAGATTCGGTTAGTATAGATACTTTATTCAATGAACAGGTAAGTATTGAAAGCGTAAAAGCCCTGAAAGAAAAACTTAAGCATACGCGTATAAACGATAAAGTGATCATCGCGTACTCAGGTCACGGTATGCTGAGCAAAGATTACGATTACTATCTCTCTACGTATTCTGTCAATTTTGATAAACCGGAAGAGAATGGGCTGCCTTACGATGAGCTGGAAAACTTGCTGGACAGCATCCCCGCCCGCAAAAAATTACTGCTGATAGATGCCTGTCACAGCGGGGAAGTAGACAAGGAAGACCTGGTGACTATAGAGGGCTCTTCTGACTCTTTGATCAAAGGATTCAAACCCGTAGCCTATAAAAAAGAAGGTCAGCTGGGATTAAAAAATAGTTTTGAACTAATGCAATCACTGTTTGTGAACGTGGGTAAAAGCACCGGTGCCACGATCATCTCTGCCGCGGCAGGTACCCAGTTCGCATTGGAAAGAAATGACCTGAAGAATGGTGTGTTCACCTATGCGATCCTGGAAGCCATGAATAAATACACGACGCTAAAGATCAGTGAATTGAAAAAAATTGTGGGTGAAAGGGTTGAAGAATTGACAAAGGGATTACAAAAACCTACTTCGAGGAATGAGACAATCGCGGTGGACTGGAGCATTTGGTAATGGGTAAGAGAAAATATTTTTGTTCAGAGGTATTGATAAATAGAAAGAATAGTGATATCTTATTTTTTTATATCAAATGCAACCCAAGTCCTTATTAAGCTTAATATTTCTTGCCTTCTCTACTATAACGTTTGCACAGCAGCTACAACAAAATGCTGCGGGAGGACAAACTCCGAAATTGGTAGTACCAAAGGGACATACAGGATTCGTTTCCGGTGTCTTCAGCCCCGGGGGAAAGGAACTACTTACCTATGGGGCAGATCTCAGACCTACTATCTGGGAAGTTGCATCCGCAAGGGTTTCCGGGTACCTGACCTATGAAAAACAAATTCTTAACGCCTTTTTTTTGGGAGACAGAAAAACATTAATAACTATTTCGGCAGAAGGAACGATCAGTTACTGGAACTGGCGACAAAGAAAAATTACTTACTCCGTTTCGTTTCCCGGTAAAATCTACCGTGCTCTTGAGAATGAAACTGCTTCCACGGTATCTCTTATTTATACGTCAGGAAATATTGTGAACTGGGCTATCGGTTCAAGGAAAAAGATAAGTAGTATAGCTCCTGACCCGAAAACCAAATATACAGGAAAGGTAGCTTTAAGTGGAGATGGCGCTTTTTTGGCCACTTCATCTTATCCTTCAGGAAAAGTTATGATCTGGAAAGTAGCCGGGGGGAAGTTGTTTAAATCCATTCCAATAGAAGGAGAGGTGGCAGAGGATATTTATTTTCTTCCAAAAGCCGGCTTTTGTATTGTTGATGGGGACGGTGCCCATCTCTATAACAGCACATTTAAAAAAATAAGGGCCATTGACGTTTTTGGCGAAAGCTGGCTTCAAAATTATAAGAACGAAGTCCTCGTCAGTGGGGTTGACTGGAGAAATGTCAAAAGCCCTTCCGGGGAGCTTACCGTTACTGATATGCACTCTGGTGAGCTACTTACTACATTAAAACATATTAAAAAAGTAATTGACTTTCGGTTTTTAGACAGTAGTAAACTTATTTCTGTTACCGAAGAGGGTTATATTTATTTTTGGAATTTCAGGACAGGAGAAAACGCGGATATTATTGAACACAATTCTGTTGGTATGCTAAAAAGCATTAGCCTGTCGGCAGATAAAAAGATGGCTGCAATTTTATCAACAGATATATTCGAGAATTTCACTTTATGCATCATTGATACAAGGACAAATCAATTGCTCAGCAGTTTTGAGCGATCTGCCAATAGTATTAAAGGAGCCTATCCTTCTCCCGATGGGATGCGTATCCTATTTAGCGGTAGCACTGCTGTGAAAGACTGGGAAATCAGTCATCGGGATTTACGTAATATCGGCAGTTCTGAAGAACTCCTGGGTTATACAGAAGGAGGAATCGTTAATAACTATTACCAGGCTGTGCGGTGGCATTCAACACTACCAGCCCTGGGGCCACTATTTTTGAACTGGGATAAGCACTGGATGTTGACCAGCTCACAATATGATTACGAGGTGAAACTTTGGGATCTTCGTGATTTAAAGAATAAAAGAGCTTACAATTATGAGAAGGAAATCACCGCTTACAGGCCTGATGCCTCCGGAATACTATTATTCCTGGCTTTTGATGACAGTACGTTCTGTGTAACATCACTGGATTCAACAGCTTCCAATGTCGACTTTTATTCAGTCGAGAAAGAAATTACCGGGGCAAAATTTTTTCCTGATGCTTTGTCTGTGATGTTGGTAACGGAGGATACGCTGATTGATTATGACCTGGTCAATCACCGTGTCCGTGCTTCCTATTTTGTAAGCCAGGACAGCGATGAATATTTTATTTTAAGTAATTCCTGTAAATGGTTGTTGCGGGATAACGGGCAGGTGATCGACCTGTCATCCCGACAATTAATATGCACCGTCCCTGACCTGGCGGGAGATAACTGGAAACGGTTTGATGAACAGGATAGCATTATTATCTACCAATCAACAAAAGGAACGCTGAATATTTATAATGTTGATCAAAAACGGGTGACACGTATCATAAAGGGTGTCCGGGATAAAGTACTTTTTCTGCCCTATATCCCGGCTGCCCGTAGGACTGTAATACCTTTTGATGACCGAACAACGAGAATATGGGACCTGGAAAAACAAAAAGAGATAGCCTCATTTGTTTTTTTTGGTGAAAAAGATTACATCATCCAGTTGCCTTCCGGTTATTATATGTGTACGCCTGGGGCCGCCCGATTGCTGCATTATGTCAGTGGCAACCGAATCATCGGGCTTGAACAACTTGATACAAAATTTAACCGGCCTGACAAAGTATTGGAAGCCCTAGGTAATGCAGACTCTGCACTAATCAGGTCCTACCGGCAGGCCTGGGAAAAAAGAATGCAAAGATTAGGAGTCGATACAACGAGTTTCAATATTGGCAATAGTGTCCCGGTAACGGATTTTGTGAACCGGGATGAGATCGGATTTAATCAGGGAGATAGCCTGTTACGACTTCATATCAGCGGAACAGATAATGTTTACAGCCTTGATCGATTAAATGTTTGGATAAACGAAGTCCCTGTTTATGGTCAAAGAGGCATCAACCTCAAAAAAAGAGACAGACGCTCTATCGATACAACGGTTACAGTGAAATTATCCGATGGGAAAAATCGTATTGAAACGTCTATTACCAATATCAATGGTACAGAAAGCTACCGAAAGCCCCTGACAGTTCATTATTATCCTCTGGCCAAACCCCAGGAAAAACTATACTTTATCGGTATCGGGATAGATCGTTTTGCCGACAGCCAGTATAACCTTCAATTCAGCAGTAAGGATATCAGGGACCTGTCCACGATGTTCCTGCAGAAATTTGATACTGATCTGATCATTGATACCCTTTTCAATGACAATGTTACGCTCGAAAATGTAAAAGCATTGAAAGAAAAATTAAGACATACCGGCGTAAACGATAAAGTGATCATCGCCTACTCCGGTCACGGTATGCTCAGCAAAGAATACGACTATTATCTCTCCACTTATAATGTCAATTTTAATAAACCCGAAGAAAACGGCCTGCCCTACGAGGAGCTCGAAAGCCTACTGGACAGTATTCCCGCCCGCAAAAAATTACTGCTGATCGATGCCTGTCACAGTGGGGAAGTCGATAAGGAAGATCTTATAACATTAAATGCTTCTTCCGATTCCCTGATCAAAGGATTCAAACCCGTGGCCTATAAGAACGAAGGACATTTGGGATTAAAGAACAGTTTCGAACTGATGCAATCATTGTTTGTGAACGTGGGGAAAAGTACAGGAGCCACGATCATCTCTGCCGCGGCAGGTACCCAGTTCGCATTGGAAAGAAATGACCTGAAGAATGGTGTGTTCACCTATGCGATCCTGGAAGCCATGCATAAATATTCCACCCTTAAAATAAGCGAGCTGAAAAAGATCGTGGGGCAAAGGGTGGAGGAACTGACCAAAGGATTGCAGAAACCTACCTCGAGGAATGAGACGATTGCCGTTGACTGGGATATTTGGTAATATACCTTGCTTCGAAACCGCAGGAAATACAAAGGCAGAAATTGTTTTTTTCCACACTAAACGGCATAATCGATAATTACCTGCAAATTGGTAGCAACGCTGTGCTTTATTTGGTTATTTTAACCAAAATTATTTGATGCTACTAAAGCGATTACTAACCAAAATATTTTGCCTGATTTTATTTGCAACGACCTCTTTTGGACAGCAACCTACCCTCATACTTCCGGTAGGGCATGTATATGGAGTGAAAGCAGTAGCATTTTCCCCGGATGGAAAACATGTATTGACGGCGTCAGAGGAAAATGCCCGGTTATGGGACGCAGAAACCGGGCAACTGATAGCATCACTTACAGCGGACCAAACAGATATCAAATCCGTTTGTTTTTCACCTGATGGAAAACAATTTATGACCGCCGGCTCCGGGGGAATTAAAACCTGGAATACAGCAACTGCAACTCCTGTTTGGAGTACCAACATTGACGTTTATTTTTATTCATCCTGTTTCTCCCCTGATGGAAAATATATATTGCTGGTAACGGAAAGCCAGAACGAAGTGCAATTCCTTGATGCAGCCAATGGAAAAATTTTGTTTGAACTTGACAATCCTTCTCCCCAGTATGAGAATATAACCTCCGCTGAATTTTCAAGAGATGGCTCTATGTTCGTAACTACATGCACTGATGGAAAAATAAAAGTTTGGGAAACAGCCGCGAGAAAATTAATGATGACACTTCCGGGACATAAAGGATCAGCCGTTCATGCGTACTTTTCCACTGACGTCACTAAACTTGTCAGTATCGGGGAAGATACTACAGCGAAAGTATGGGACCTTTTAACGAAACAACTCCTATTTGACCTCACTGTTAACCCTGTTTGGGAGAAAATGACTTCCGCACATTTTTTACCCGGTGATGAAACAATCCTTACAACTTCATCAGGCGGGGTCCACCTCTGGGATTCCAGGACTGGAAAATTCAAAGGTTTCTTTTTCCCGGGAGACGGAATTGCTTCCGCATCCGTCTCACCGGATGGCACAAGATTGTTAGCAGGATTGAACAATGGAACCTGCCAGGTATGGGTGATCGAAGACCGCGAATTTCTCCATGAATTGAGAGGACATACAACTGCTTTCAACCGAGCCCTCTTTTCTAATTCGGGAAAAAACATTATTTCCGTTTCCAAAGACACCATGGTAAGAGTATGGAATTCCATGAGTGGTGCACTGATATCCTCCATGAAGGGATTTGGGATCAATGCAATTTCAGAAGAAGCGCAGCGAATAGTAACGCCTACTTCGTGGCTCTTTGATACTGTCACACTTTGGCAAATGAATACCGGCAAAGCGATCAAAAGCATGCGGGGAAACCGGGTAGCTTTTTCTGCGGATGGCAAAAAAATGCTGGTATCCGACAACAAGTCTTTCCGGTTGCACGATGCCGCTACGGGTGAAATAATATTGGAACTAAATGGGCACAGGGATGGGCTATGGGTTAGCGATTTTTCTGCTGACGGGAAAAAAATTCTTTCAGCTTCTTCAGACAGTACAGCTAAAATTTGGGATACAGAAACCGGGAAAATATTAATGGAGTTCCCAGGCAATACCTCGTATGTTGAAAAAGCCATTCTCTCACCAGATAATAGCCGCGTACTTACAGAATCGGGAAATCATGACATACGTCTCTGGGATGCGTTGTCCGGCGCGGTGTTAAATCACTTCAGGGACTCGGGGGGTACAAATTCAACTTCCTTTTCCACCGATGGTAAGAATCTACTGCTATGTTTTGATAATGCGATCCTTCTTCTTGATTCAAAATCGGGAAAGGTCAATTGGCAAAAAGAAACGGGAGCTAAATTTTATTCTGCCTTTTTTTCTCCGGACTGCCTGTCCATCATTATCCGGGAGGATAAAACAAGTTCATTACATTCCACCGAGGATGGCAGGCTACTGGCTTCGTATTACGACCAGTTTTCGTTTTCGCCAGACGGAAAATTCATCACTATCTGGAAAAGGGAGAACGCTGGTTTGGAATTGGAGTACAGGGATTTTGTCAGCGGCCAGTTGATCAGCCGGACCAGCATCGGCGGGCTGGGAGTTGAAGGAATTGATTTTAACGGGGGACATATTTTAGCGAGAAACAGTTATGAACTCATCCTGTTTGACCTGTTTACCGGAAAAAAGATCAGCCGGGCGATCGCAATTGATAGCTCGGATTTTTTTGTTGAGCTTCCTTCCCGTTACTATTTTTCTTCGCCGGGCGCGGCCAAAATGCTTCACTATGTCACCCCCGGCTTAGAGGTGATTTCGTTTCAGCAACTCGACATACAATATAATCGCCCGGACCTCGTGATGAAAGCTTACGGAAATACCGACACCACGCTTATTCAATCGTATAGCAAAGCATATAATAAAAGGATCAAAAAGCTTGGGATCGATACGTTACAATTTGAAACCAAGACGGAACTTCCGGAAGCCGATTTCTTAAATCGCAGTGAAATTTCTTATAAACAAACAACCGGTCAGCTCTCACTTCACATTAAGGGAACTGATTCGGGTCATTCGATGGAGCGGTTTAATATTTGGGTGAACGAAGTTCCTTGTTTTGGATCGAAAGGTCTTCTGATCCGTTCGCCAGCCAGGACATCTTTCGATACGGTCATTACGATCTCACTCTCAAGCGGGCTAAATAAGATCGAAACAGCCGTCATGAATGCAAAGGGAAATGAGAGTTATCACCGGCCGCTGTTTGTCAGGTTTTCGCCGGTTCAGCAGGTAAAAGAAAAAACTTATTTCGTAGGTATTGGGATTGCGACTTTTTACAATAGTAAATATAACCTGGACTATAGTGTAAAAGATATCCGCGACCTGGCCTGGCACTTAAGGGAAAAGTATAAGGAAAATATTGTGATCGATACACTTTTTGACCAGAAAGTGACCGTTAAGAATGTAAAAGCACTTAAGAACAAATTAAGGAATACGGGCGTGCATGACAAAGTGATCATCGCCTATTCTGGCCACGGTATGCTGAGCAAAGATTTCGATTATTATCTTTCTACCTATTCGGTGAATTTCGACAAGCCCGAAGAGAATGGTCTGCCTTACGAAGAACTGGAAAATCTCCTGGATA
>JANMKG010000445.1:0-7217 GCA_031371915.1 Chitinophagaceae bacterium
TACTATGAAAAAGGAAACACGAAATGCATATATCGCCCTGGGGCTGGTCAGTTTCTTTTGGGGGACTACCTATATTGCTTCGAGGATCGGGGCGCAGCACATGCCCGGATTGTTTATGGCCGGAACCCGGCAGTTCCTGTCGGGCCTGGTACTGGTCAGTTATTTCTTACTAAAAGGATATAAGATACCCGGCTGGAAAGTACTGAAACGCATATCTATTCAAGGCATTTTCTTATTGTGCATCGCCAACGGCTTGCTGACTTGGTCTGTTGAATATATCAGCGGGGGGTTGGCCGCTATCATCGCCGCATTGGTGCCTCTGTTCATTGCCTTGTTTACGGTCTGGTTTTCAAAATGCGCAAAGATCACGCGGATCATGCTGATCGGGCTGGGCATCGGGCTGGCCGGTGTAATCACGATCTTCTATGATTACCTGGGACAGCTACAGAACAAATCTTTTTTACTGGGAGTAGTGCTTGCTGTTCTTTCTGTTCTGTCCTGGTCATTTGGTACGGTCTACACCGCCAAACAAAAACCTAAGATCGAGATACTTTTCAGTGTGGGGCTGCAGATGCTGATCGCGGGCATACTGATGCTGATCGTTTGTGGTATTACCGGTAAATATGTTAACCTAGCAACAGCCGGCCAGACCTCTATCCTGGCGCTTTCTTATCTTATTGTGTTTGGTTCCTTGCTGGCTTATTCGGCTTATGTATTTGCTATCAGCAAACTTCCGCCGACCCAAGTTTCTGTGTATGCTTATATCAATCCAATCGTCGCGGTTGTACTCGGGTGGTGGTTGCTGGCGGAAAAAATGAATATGATCATGTTGCTGGGTATGCTGATCACGCTGACGGGTGTATATATTGTGAATCATGAATCTAAAAAACTGGAACATGAATGACATTACCATCGTGGATTACCGGCCGGAACACCAGCTGTATTTTGAAAAATTTAACCGGCAATGGATCGAAGAATTATTTGAAATGGAGCCGCTCGATGAATGGGTGCTGACCAACCCGGGTAAAGCCATCCTCGAACCGGGCGGGGCTATTCTAATGGCTTTTTACAAAGGGACAGCAGCGGGTACAGTAGGATTGAGAAAATTTGATGAGAAGACTTTCGAGTTCACAAAAATGGCTGTAGACCCGGCTTTCCGCAGGTTGGGTATCGCGGAAGCGATCAGTTACGCCAGTTTTAAAAAAGCAAATGAATTGGGCGCCGCAAGAGTGATCCTTTATTCCAATAGAAAAAATGCGGGGGCTATCAAATTATACGAGAAGCTGGGTTTCCGGCATCTCGAAGTGGAGAACGATGTGTACAAAAGAGCCAATGTAAAAATGGAGATCGGGATAGAAGAAGCAGTGGAGGCTGCTGAAAATTATTATTTAGTGAAAATGTAATTTTCTCTTGATAGTTCTTATGCAAATGAGATTTTTTAGGAGCACAAAGCACACAAAGGGGGCACGAAGAACACAACGTAGAGAAAACCCTTTGTGCGCTTCGTGGTTCTTGGTGCACTTCGTGTTCCCTTTTTTCCGGAGCACAAAGGGCACAAAGGGTACACAAAGAACACAACGAATTAAAATAACAGTATGGAAATTATTTACAGAACGGATATCATCCCCACGGCAGAAGAGATCATTGAACTCTATGATGACGCCGGTCTTCCAAGACCAACCAACGACAAGACAAGGATTGAAAAAATGTATGATAACTCCAATCTCGTAGTTACCGCGTGGAATGGAAAGACCCTCGCAGGCGTTTCCCGGTCCATCACCGACTTCTGCTGGTGCTGTTACCTGGCCGACCTGGCGGTAAGGAAAGATCACCAGAAAGAGGGGATCGGGAAGAAACTGATCCAACTCACCAAAGAAAAGGTGGGCGAACGATCCATGGTTCTCCTGCTTTCTGTACCAACTGCCATGGAGTATTATCCCAAAGTGGGGATGGAGAAACTTGACAACGCTTTTATCATTAACAGGAAAAAATAAACGATCGCTAACGATTAAACCCAACTATATGGAATTACTTACTGACATCCCCATTAAAAGAACCAATTATTCCAAGATCCACGAAGTGGATTTCGACCAGCTGGAGTTTGGTAAATATGTGTCCGACCACATGCTTATTTGTGATTACGCCGAAGGAACCTGGCAGCAACCCATGATCCTTCCCTTTGCGAATCTTTCCCTCAACCCGGCTACACTGGCCCTGCATTATGGGCAAACCGTTTTTGAAGGGATGAAAGCTTTCCGCATGGATGATGGCCGTGTGAATATCTTCCGTATCGAAAGACATTATGAACGATTTGTACGGTCACTCGACAGGATGTGCATGGCCGTGCCACCAAAAGAGATATTCATGGAAGGTTTGTTGAAATTAGTGGAGACGGATAAAGCCTGGGTACCGAAACAACCGGGTTCCTCCTTATACCTCCGCCCTTTTATGTATGCCAGCGAGGCAAGATTTGGTATCAAGATCTCGGAGCAATACCGTTTTGTAGTTTTCACAGGCCCGGTGCCGGAACTTTTTGCAAGACCCATCAAAGTGAAAGTGGAAACTAATTACGTACGGGCCGTGCGGGGCGGGACTGGCTTTGCCAAATGCGGTGGTAATTACGGAGGCGCTTATTACCCCACTAAACTGGCCCGCGACCTGGGTTATGACCAGGTCCTGTGGACAGACGGTATCGAAAATAAATTCATCGAGGAATCAGGTTCGATGAACGTAATGTTTGTAATTGATGATATACTCGTGACACCGCCCTTATCCGATTCCATTTTGGATGGTATTACAAGAGATTCAGTACTTACGCTGGCCCATGACCTGGGTTATAAAACAGAAGAAAGGAAGATATCCCTTGATGAACTGGAGTCCGCTTTCCGCAATAAGACCATCACGGAGGCTTTTGGTGCCGGTACAGCGGCCGTGGTAGCGCCTATTCAAACAATCCATATCAATAATATAGATTATCATTTGCCAGGATATGCTCCCGGGAATCTAATGAACAGGATCAAAGCAAAACTCGAAGCGATTCGCTCCGGCAGGGAAGAAGATGTTTATGGGTGGAACTATATCGTTTAGATAATAATTAATAGATAATAGATAATAGTTCTTCAAAATTGAAGTTTTCATAATACTAAGAATCGCTCAATTAAAAGAATAATTATGTACTTCTTTTTAAAGCGAGGTTCTAATCTATAATACTGATAGTGCTTTAATGAACTATTATCTATTAGTTATTATCTATTATCTCAGCAATAATGTGGTTCCTTTCAAAAATACCTTCTCCCCGCTATCCCGGTCCGTATACCGGAGCATCCAGGCGTAGATACCAGTATCCTGTAACAGGCCTTTTATGCGGCCGTCCCATTTCCGGGTCCAGTCACGGGTAAAAAATACCAGTTGTCCGTAGCGGTTATAGACTTTGAATTCCAATTGATCGGCTTTTACCGCGTTTAGCGGGTAAAGAAAATCATTCAGGCCATCTCCATTTGGAGTAAAGGCAGACGGAACACCGATATGGCAGTGACTTAGCGCTTTTACAACTCTTTTAACCGTATCACCACAATTCAATAGGGAATTATAAGCGATCAGCGTGATCGTATAATAAACATCTCTTCCTATTTCCGGGTAATAGAACCCAACAGGGATTTTCACATTGCTGGTATTCCCATTTCCAAAATCCCATTTCCAGCTGTCAATCCCACCGCTACTTTTATTGTCAAAATGGATCGTATCAAGGGGACAAACAATACTGGTAACAGCAAAGTCGGCGAGAAGGTGACCGCCAATGACCAGTGTTTGCGATGTCGTGTCTGTACAACTGCCATTGGAAACGATCAGTTCTACAGGTTTTGGCCCGGGTATATTGAATACACGCACAGGGTTTTGTTCAATGCTCCTGTCTCCATTCCCAAAATTCCAGTTCCAGGTAGTAGTATTGCCATTTCCATCGTGGAAAAAAGAAGCTGTTGTGGCATTGCAGGAGGGAGGCATATTATACGTGAATATTGCGGATACAGGAGCATTGATAGTAAATGATAGTATCCCTCCCGGGGGTGTTTCCAGCCCGCATTCATCGTGGATCGTATTTCCATCTGTTCCCCTGGTCAATTGAACGGTATAAGTTCCACCTGTCAATAAAGGGGTGGTTAAATTCATCCGGATAATAAAATTTTTCCCGTTGGCGTTACAGTTGGCGGGGTTAAAATTTACAGTCACGGGTTGAGGCCCTGTAATGATAAAATCACTCCCATTTGTTGCCACGGAACTGCAGCGCATGGGTTTATCAAAAACAAAATCCAGGTATTTTGGCGAACAGCCTGGAGGGGTGATACTGTCAAAGGGGGTAGGAACTAAAACGGCAACATTGAATGGCACAACTTCGCCGGTGGGAATCGATCTGCTACAGGCATCTACCAGGGTATTGCCATCGGATCCTGTTCCAAGTGTAATAGTATAGCTACCGATGAGTAGAGGCTGGCTTAAAGAAAGGATCACAGAATCTGCCCCAAATACCGGATCGCAAACACCGGGTGTGGCGGCTGTAATAGTGGCCCCGCTGCTTAACGTGAAATCGGTACCGCCTGGGTCGATGCTATAACATTGTACTTTTTTATTCAGGCGTACTGTCACCTCTGTACTGTTGCAACTGGCCCTTGCACTTTGTAAGTGCGGATCTACCGCATCTGTTATGCTGGCAGTTCCACCAGTAAATAACAATTCACATGGGCCGCCACTACCACTTTGATTGACGATCATTAGTAGATAGGTATGTCCCTGGATAAGATCCGGCATCTGGCTGTAAACATTTTGGGGTCCGGAACAAACAGTAAGACTGGTACCATCGGCTGAAGCACCTGTTTCCCCAAGATCACCGGACCAGTTGCAGGCTACAAACAAGGCAGGGTTGGTAAAAATATCATCCGGGTTGGTACTGGTGATATCAAAAAGTTGCCAGTCGTAATTCGCGGAGAGATCGGCGGGAGTGATCAGGAATCCAAGTGTACCCGCACTGAAACACGACATCCGGTAAAAAGCAGGATTTTTGTTTGTGTAGGGAAATCCATCTGTACAGGGAGCAGGGATAACACTTTGCCCGCAGTGCCCTGTATTCACAGGAAAAGCCGCGGAGCCACAAACAAGAATGGCCGTAACAGGGGTTGTTCCCGGTGCTGTACAGAGCTGTGCCTGCAGGCGGATAAGCAACGTACAGGAGAAGAGTAATAAGGCAGTTTTTTTACCCATAAAAAGGGATATCTAAAGTTACTTAAGAAATAAGGAATGTGAAATAAGAAATAAGGAATTAGAAAGTTAAGCTGTCTGATAGATGGGGTGTTTCGAACTTTCGGAAAACTAAAGCCCCTCCTTCAGAGGGGTTTGGGGAGGCCGACCAGCTTCGGACTCCGGATCTCGGACTCGTTTCACTACTTTCGTGTCTCAACAAACAATCATGAAAACAGCCATTGTAACCGGGGCTTCCGGTAATATGGGGCAGGCCGTGGTGAAAAAATTCCTTGCCGAGGGTTATTTTGTCGTAGGTACTGTTGTCCCCAATGATACGGTGATCATAGCTGTCCAGGGCAATCATTTTGAAACGGCCGTAGTGGACCTGGTGAATGAAGATGCTGCCCGCCAGTTCGCCGAACTCGTTGCGATCAAACATGGGCGCATTGATGTGGCGGTCCTCACGGTGGGAGGTTTTGCGATGGGAAAGATTGCGGCCACAAAAACTGCAGATGTGACAAAACAAGTACAACTGAATTTTGAAACAGCTTACAATGTTGCCAGGCCTGTTTTCCTGCAGATGATGCAGCAGGGGAGCGGCAGGATCTTTTTGATCGGTTCAAAACCAGGATCGGATATGAAGAACAGCAAGGGGATGGTCGCGTACGGGTTGGCCAAATCACTTGTCTTCCGGCTGGCCGAATTGCTAAATGAAGAAGCCAAAGGAAAAGATGTGGTGACCAGTGTGATCGTTCCTTCAACGATCGATACTCCCCCAAACAGGGCTTCAATGCCGGATGCGGATTTTAATAAATGGGTAAGACCGGAAGCGATCGCGGATGTTATTTATTTTTACAGCAGTAAAGAAGGCGCGGTATTACGGGAGCCGGTTATCAAAGTGTATAATAATGCCTGATGAGAATAAGGAATAAGAAATGAGGAATAAGGAATGAGAAAGTGAAGAAGGCTTCGTAGGAAATATAAATCTTTGTACTGTAAACGACCGGCTCCGGACTCCGGACTTCCGACTATTAAAAACGAATCATGAAAAATATTTTGATAGCGGCTTTACTGTTGATTGCAACAACTTGTTTCTCGCAGTCCAAACTTGGCGAAGTAGCTTGTGTGTATGTTACCAGCCCCGATCTTGATTCGTCTGTAGCCTTCTATGAGAAGCTTGATTTTAAAAAAACAGGGTCCAATACCTTTCCCGTTCCCTGGGCGCAGGTAAGCGATAGCAGCCTGCTGGTTATGATGAGAAAGGATGCTACACCTTATATAGGTCTTACGTATTATGCGACGGATGTTGAAAAAGTGGCCGCGCAACTGGAGAAGGACGGGATCGTCTTCACGCAGCAGCCAAAACCCGGTGACCCGATCAAACGTTATTACTTCAAAAGCCCTGATGGTTTCAACATCATGCTGGCTTCCAACCTGGGAGGCTTTGTACAACCCAACGGGATCACCATGCTCAATATGAAACAGGAGGATTATGCTAACGCCGAAAAATATCCCAATAAACAATGCGGGGTCTTTGGTGAATTCTGTCATCCTGTTGCGAACCTTGCCACTTCATTGGTTTTCTGGAAAAAGATCGGCTATACCGTAAAATATGAATCAGCAACACCTTACTCCCACGCCATTCTATCCGATGGCCTGATGATCATTGGGCTCCACCAGACCGACCATTTTAATTACCCCGCTATCACCTACTTTAGCCCTGATGCAGGAAAAAAAATTCAACAACTCAAAGAAAAAGGCCTGAAGAATTTTAAGGAAACAGCCGGTCCTAATAACCAGTCCCTCTCTACTTTTGAGGGGCAGCATGTATTTATTTTCTCCATCGGCCTATAGCATCATCCCAACCCTTCTCCACAAGTGGAGAAGGACGACTCATCTCAACCCTTCTCCATAAGTGGAGAAGGACAATATCTAAGGATAGCAAAGGTATTTTTTCAGCTCTCTCTCCACAAGTGGAGAGGGCA
>JANMKG010000446.1:0-5222 GCA_031371915.1 Chitinophagaceae bacterium
GCTCATAGGGTGCAAAGATAAACTCCCCGTCACTATAGGGAAGGCTCTAAATTGTATTAGTTTTGAACGAGGCAATACAACATCATGGGAACAACAAAAACAGAAGGGAACTGGAATAGAAATCCTTTTCTTTTACAATTGATCGGGATGGGAGCAGCTTATTTTGTTAAAACGCCGGGTTGGTTGAAAAGGATCTATCCACGGCGTTTGTGGAAGGTAGCTACCAAAGAAAAAGCGGTTTACCTGACTTTCGATGACGGGCCTCACCCCGTTGTTACTCCCTTCGTTTTGGATGAGTTGAAAAAATACAATGCAAGCGCCACCTTCTTTTGTATTGGGAAGAATGTAGCAGAGCATCCTTTGCTTTACCAGCGAATATTACAGGAAGGGCATACGACAGGAAATCACAGCTACACCCACCCGAACGGGTGGAAAACAACCAGGGATATTTATCTCGCGGATATTGCCGAAGCAGCCAAACATATACGATCAAATTTGTTCAGACCGCCCTATGGCAGGATAAAAGTTTCCCAGGCGAAAGGCTTTCAGCAGGCGATGGGGGATAAATCCTCAAAAATTGTTATGTGGGATGTATTGAGTGGTGATTTTGACGAGGGTTTAAGTGCTCAAAAGTGTAAAGAAAACGTCATTAATAATGCCCGCGAAGGGTCGATCATTGTTTTTCATGATAGCGAGAAAGCTTCCAGGCTTCTTAGGGATGTTTTACCCGAAACGCTGCAATTTTTTGCCAGGGAAGGCTATGTTTTCAGATCACTTTGAGATATTCAGTACCGGTTCGGGTATAAAAAAGTTAGGGCCTGGGTAGAAACCCTGGCCCGTTTTTAATCCGTACCCTATGAAAACTGGTTTAAAGGTATAATAATTTTTTAATTACGGCAAAGTAATTTGGATAGTTCTGCCGTTGATTGTGATCGTCGCCTGGTCGTTACAAACGCCGTCTCCAAAATCAAGAACCGCGACCCAGGGGCTGTTTCCAGGAGTGTTCACACGAACCGTTTTTATTTTTCCCTTTACGATCCAGCGACAGGTTACCCTCCTGATCAGGGGTTCGGTAATGGTTGATTCCCAACCCACCAGGAGGTTTCCCCGCAATGTCCGGCCACGGCTTGTGCCCTCTATCTTGAATATATCATCTACGGGGATATCAGGGGTGCCCAGCCCTTCGATCTGGGTGATCGTACGGGTACTGTTCCATTCGGTATAGTCGCCATTGGGCTTTGTCAATTTTCCATTGATGAGCTCCAGCCGGAATTTGCGGCTAAGCGGTACAATGGTTCCGATATTGGTGATAACGTGTCTTCCTTCCACTTTAATATTGTCTACATAATACCCATCAAATTCAGTAGTGGCAATTGATCCCGGGTAGGTAAGACGCCCGGTATAATCGGTGATCACTTTTCCCCTGCGGACATGTCCATCAGGACCGGGACAACCTGTTGTTCCAAAATCTACCACGATCCTCACCGGGAAAGGAGTATTGTTAGGATGTGTGATGGTTACGGTGAAACAGCGGACTACAGGCATCAGCGTATCTGTTCTTCCAAAAAATACACCTGAGCCGGATACTCCCACATCATTGTTTGCTCCCATAGCATCATCAAAAAGACTGCTGAATATGCCTTCGGCCTCGGCATCCGATTCACCGGAGACCTGCGAAGCCTGTATCTCTTCCTGGTCAGCCGTACCCGACCTGCTGGTTTCTTTTTTGCAGGAAACGACAGTGAGGAGGCAGAAAATAAAGACCAGCGCAAACAGCTTGGTTAGGTTAAAGCGGGATTTCATAAACGGGGAGTTTTGAATTGAACAAATTAACGGGATTAGGATGGAATTTATTGGTTTAAGTTTAAAGGAATCTTAAAGTTTTTTGCGGAGTTTTGTATACCAAACAGTATTGAAAATGAACCTTCTAGATACACATTCCCATATTTACCTGCCAGAGTTTGAAGAAGACCGGCAATCTATGCTGGAACGGGCTGGAAAAGAAGGAGTTGGCAGGATCCTGTTACCGGCAATTGATGCCAGTACCCACTCCTCCATGCTGGACCTTGAAAAACAATATCCTTCCTGCTGTTTTAGCATGATGGGCTTGCATCCCTGCTCGGTGAAAGAAAATTACCTGGAGGAACTTCAAATTGCAGCAACCCATTTTGAAAAAAGAACATTCAGGGCGGTGGGAGAGACGGGGCTTGATTTTTATTGGGACAAGACTTTTACTGAACAGCAATACGTGGCATTTAACCGACAGATCGAATGGGCGCTGCATTATGATATTCCCGTGGTGATCCACTCCCGCAATTCGATAGATGAATGTATACAGGTAATAACCGAACAACAAAAAGGAAAACTAAAAGGAGTCTTTCATTGTTTTTCCGGCAACGAAGTACAAGCCCGGGAGATCATTGGCCTTGGTTTTTATCTTGGTATTGGTGGCGTGCTCACGTTCAGAAATTCAGGGCTGGATAAAGTAATGGAAAAAACAGATCTAGCGAATATAGTGCTGGAGACAGATGCGCCTTACCTGGCACCGGTTCCATTCAGAGGCAAAAGAAATGAGCCGGGATACCTTAAATACGTGGTAGAAAAATTAGCACAGGTAAAGGGCACAGACACTTCTTTGATCGCAGCAGTAACTACTGCGAATGCGGAAAAATTATTCGGGTTTTAAGCCTGGAGTAAAGGTCACTGATCAGAAAGCATTGGGGTGACCCATTTCTTCTTTCTTCATCATATCAATATAGCGGGCGGTGCCGATATAAAAGAAACCGACCAGCAATACAATGGCAACAGTGATGAACAAGCGGGGATTACCCATATCCATAAACTTTAGCAGGATAAAAAAAGCGAAGAAGAAAAAGCTCTCTACAAAGAGGATCTCGAGCATGGAGAATTTGCGGTTTTTCATAACAGGGATATTTGATACAATATTACCCCCTTCCCTCCTGATACGATAGCGTTAAACTGCCCGATTTTTTATCGTAGAGTTACTATAAGCAATCGTAAAATCACCAATTTCCGCTTTAAAATTTCAACACAGAGTCACAGAGTTTTTGAGGTACACAGAGAAATTAAACGGGAAGTCTCTGTGAAACTCTGTTTCTCTGTCACTCTGTGTTGATTCAGCTTCTATAACTTCTGCCCGATAGCGTGCCAGTAGGGTGTCTTTTCAGAGAAGACAATATGTGCCAGCCCGGCCTCTTCCATCATGGCCTGGATCTGTTTGCGGGAGAACCGCTGTTCGAGCGGGGTACCGAACCGGTCAAGACTGTCGTTCCGGATGATATAAAAGGACTGGTTCTCATAAACCTGTAAAGGGATATTCTGACGGATGCGTTTGGGCACACCGATCACCCGGAGAAAACGGCAGAGCAATACAAAAGGCATGTAGAGTACGATCGTAAGAATAGCACAAAAAACCTTTTTCAATCCTGCCGGCATTCGCGAAACCACGCGGCGTATCAGGTTGGATAAAAAGAAAATGATCTTGAAATAATAAGGCTTGTTGTCAAGGTTGTAATAGAGGTAAACAAGGAAATGCCCGTCTTTCTTTACTTTCTTTACACAATCCTTTAATGCTTTCGCGGTATCCGGAATATGGTGTAAGACACCAAGACTATACACTATATCAAAATGTCCATCGGGGAAAGGAATGTTGTCTGCTGCCGCCTGGATCAGTGTTACCTTATCATCTTTACCCACCAGGTTGTCCGCTGCCAGTATTGCCGAACTGGGATCGATACCCGTAACCGATACCGCGGGAAATTTGGTGCGCAGGTATTTGATAAACCTCCCGCTGCCACAACCAATATCGGCCAGCTGTGAATCTTTATTTAGCAGACCGGGATGTACGATGTCAAAATATTGTTCCCCCAATGCCAGGATATCTTTTTCTGTAAACCCATGGAAGGAACTCCATTCTTCGCCAAAGGAAGAGACCGTCTGCTGGTCGATATTCTCGGAACCTTCGTAACTGGGGATCACCCGGTTCTTTGTTGTCAGTTCTCTTGCAATAGTTGCCATTCAGATCGGTTTGTAAAAGCTATCTCAGCGGTTAAAATAATTAGCGTAATTAGCGTTCAAAATAAATGACCTCCTTCGCTAAGCAATGGAGGCCGGCAGCGGAGACTAAGGGATTCGAACCCTTGATACAGTTTCCCGTATACACACTTTCCAGGCGTGCTCCTTCAACCACTCGGACAAGTCTCCATTTTCACCAGTTTTCAGGCTGGTGGGTCGCAAAAATAAGGAATCCGGGGTTATAAGTTAGCAGGAAGTCAAACCTGGTAACGGGCTGGTTTTTGAAAAAACAGCGTATTTACTCTTAAATCACGCTGCGTAAGGTTTGCATTCTCTGGCTCTCTACGTTGAATAAAATTCATTTAAAATATAAATAGCTGTAAAACCCTTTTTTATCTGGTCTTTAAGAAAAAATGCAAATTTTTTTCAACGCAAAGAAAAAAGATAAGGAGTTTTCGCAGAGCTCTCTGCGTAAACTTTGCGTTCTCCGGCTCTCTGCGTTGAAATTAAATTCCCATTAAACTACTGTGCAAACAAGTATAGAATCCAGTAGAGAAGAGTTTGCATTACCAATTATTCGCCTGGTCGGCATTCATTCTTTCGGAGAAATCTACCGGTTGGTGATCCTTCCAGTCAGGATCATAGCTTACAAACCAGGAGATCCACAGGCTGCGGCTGACCCGCATCAGCCAGGGTTGAAGAACAATAAGGAGTACAGCATTAAAACCCAGCCAGAAGAAAAAACGGTTATCGGTTGTAGAAAGCCCGATCAATACCCACCAGGCCACCAGGCTCAACACACTTACGCCAAGTGCAAGGGCATAGCTGACATAACTGGTGCCGTAATAAAAACCGACCTCGATCTCGGTGGCCTGCCCGCATACAGGGCATTCCCTGTTCATCTCCATATTCTTTTTGTAACTAATACTGGTTGGATGCTTAAATAATTTACCCTCCCGGCAGCGGGGGCAACGGCAACCCATTGAAGAGGAAAAATAGCCCCGCGACTTTCTTGTTGTACCCATCCCCGTCATATTTAAAATGAGATGCAAAGTTCGTTATTCAGCAGGAGAACCGGGTTGCTATTTTGGGAACTAAAGGGCTTCCAGGATTTTTTCCATCGCCATACTACGGCTTCCTTTGATGAGGAAATGGGTATTTTGAAAATGCTTTTCTGCCAGCCAGTT
>JANMKG010000108.1:0-39272 GCA_031371915.1 Chitinophagaceae bacterium
CTGGAGTTGTTTTTTATGGCTGAGCGGTATAAGCAATTGAAGGATTTGCTGCATACCAACGATATGTTCCAGAGCGTAACGATAAGTGATTATTTGTTTACCAAATGCCTGCTTTTTTCTAAGGTCAAATTGCCATCGGAGGAGTTTAGGTTATACCAGAAATTGTTTGATATTATTCACCAGCAGTTGGTGCACCCTGAGATATTAATATACCTGCATGCCCCGGTGAAAAAGTTGCAGGAAAACATACGCAAGCGGCAGCGGCCTTATGAACAGGCTATACCTGACGATTACCTTTTTAGCATACAGGAAACCTATACCAACTACATTAAGCACCATAACCTGAAAACTATTTTTATAGATGCGTCCAATGCGGACTTTTTAGGCAACGAGGCTCATTTAAAGGTTGTTACAGATGCACTGGAAAAGGAGTATGATGGCAGCCAGTATTATTTGAGCCTGCCCTAATTTTTTTTGGTTCGTTACCCCCACCTCTTTATTTTTGCACCCTCAAGTTTGAGCCATGGTGTAATGGTAACACTACTGGTTTTGGTCCAGTCATTTAAGGTTCGAATCCTTATGGGTCAACTAGAGGAGAATTGTTTATAGCAATTCTCCTTTTTTATTTTAGTAAATCCCATTCCGGACAACTCTCTTCAATGTTATTATGAATCCTGCCCCCGCCATTAGCTTACCAGATCATTTACTGAAAAAGATTTCTATCCTCACACCCAATGAAACAGAAGCTGAGATCCTTACGGGCATAGCTATTCCGGCAAAAAGAACAAATTCTATCTCAGCTTGAATTGAAACATGATAATGCTACTGTGGCGGCTACCCTGTCTATTACCCCAAGATGCCTGTATGAAAGGATGATCGCATTTACCATCCAAAATAAAGAATATTGGATATATTAGAAACCGGCGAGAATTAATTTCATAACCTTTCATATTAATATATAAGGTTATTCCTTTTAAACGGCCTTGTTATTTTTCAGAAATGCCGAAATTGTTTGCCTGAATTTTCCGCTGGTAAAAGGCTTTTGGATGAACGCATCTGCCCCGCAATTGCGGGCGACTGCTTCGATATCATGATTCGCCGAAAGGATAATAACTGGGATGTGTGCCGTAGCGGGATTGGATTTTATTTCGTGGCAGATATTCCCCCCATCCACCCCATTCATATGGATATCAAGTAATACAAGGTCCGGGTGTTTCCGGGCAATGATCTCCATTACTTTCATTCCATTAGGAGAACAAATAGGATCAAAACCGTCGGCCGCTAATTTATGCTGAACCAGCACCAGCATGTCTTCATCATCGTCTACCACGAGTACGGTAGGTTTTATTTTCCCGTTTAGTTCCATGACAATTAGGCTACAATAATGCTGCCACAGGCAATCGTCCAAAAAACAAGGTTTCATCGCGCAATTGAAAAAAAGTGTTCCAATTTTGGTCAAAGCAAGCCCCCTGGTTTTCTTTAATTGGGTAGCCTGGGCAATTGAATACCCACTTGCTAATTTGGGTGCAGGAACCGGGGTTCGCCAATCACAGTTTTCTACCTGCCAGGTCTGGCATAATTACTGCCTCCTGCCTAAAGATGACTTTTCAACAATTTAAAAATCTAAGTGAAGCAGACCAGGAATTCATCATCTGGAGCAGGGGTACAGACCTGGCGAAAAGGGAAGACCAGCATTTCCGTTATTTTTTATGCCAGGTAGATGGGTTTTATATTGAGATAAGATGCAATAAAACACAGAACAGCATTGACGGGTTTTTCTTTTTTGATTCAACATGTCATCTTGATCCTTATCTCGCCGGGATAAACATTGAAGCAGTTTATTCATGGCTAGTATAACAAAACTTATATTATTATCATACGTATGAAAAAAAATATCACTGAGAACAGTAGTAAGCAACGGGCAGGCATTACAGATAAAAAAGATAAGAATGCGGGCAGCGGGTCATTTAACCAGGGCAGCGAACAAGACCCCAACTATAATGACGGAGTGGCTAACGGTACTCCCCACCCGGAGCTGGTAAGTAAAGAAAAGGAAAATCCTAAGTCTGGTAATATCGGTAAAAATAATGCCGGTGGGTACGAGTAGATAAATGAAGATCACAACCTATAACATGTCCGCGGTTGGGAAAAGACCAGCGATCCTGCACCGGTGTGGATCGAATTAAAAATAAATAATTGCTTATTCGCTGCTGCCCTTCAATTTTACCAGGCATTCAGCCAGGCTATCCTTCCAATTTTTTAACCTGACCCCATATACCTGCCTGATCTTCCTTGTATCAAGTACAGAATAAGGGGGTCTTTTTGCCGGGGTAGGATACTGCGAAGTCGGGATTGGGTTTATCTTACAAGTACTGCCGCTTAGTTCTTTAATGAATTCAGCAAAGTCGTACCAGCTGATCACACCCTCATTACTGAAATGATAAATACCTTGTTGCCATTGCTGTGAAGATATGATGAACAGGATCATCTCAGCCAGGTCTGCAGCATAAGTAGGTGAACCTGACTGGTCATTGACCACTTTTATTTCTTCCTTCTCCTGCAGCAGTTTCAGCATGGTCTTTACAAAATTCTTTCCAAACTGGGAATACACCCAGGAAGTCCGGATAATAATTGTGTCAGGGTTATACTGCAAGGCCTGCTTCTCCCCTTCCAGCTTGGAGGCTCCATACACACTTTGTGGGTTGGTCGGAGCATCCTCTGTGTAAGGAATTTTTGCTGTCCCATCAAATACATAATCCGTGGAAACATGAATAAACCGGGCATGCTGCTCTTTACAGGCTGCCGCCAAAACGCCCACCGCTTCCCCATTGACACGGAAAGCAAGTTCCTTTTCCTGCTCAGCTTTGTCGACTGCTGTATAAGCAGCGCAATTGATTAGGTATTGCGGGCGAAAATTGCTGAGAAAACTCCTGACCTCATCAACATGATGAACAGACAGGTCTTCTTTTGATAAAAAAAGGAATTCAAACTGGGGATAGAAAACGGCGGCTTGTTTTATTTCTTGTCCTAACTGACCGTTAGAACCGGTGACCAGTATTTTTTGTTTCATTACCATCAGCGGGCAAATACAAAACTATTATTACAACTTGCCAGTACCGGCAAACCCTTATCCTTGTCCGAAACGATCTGATCCCCGGCAGGGATCATCCAGTCAATAGCCAGCGCAGGATCATTATAAATGATACCCCCTTCACTTTCCTTGTTGTAAAAAACATCGCATTTATACAGGACTTCTGCTTTAGCACTCAGCACGGAAAACCCATGGGCAAATCCAGCCGGGATAAAAAGTTGTTTTTTATTCTTTGCCGACAATTTGATTGAAAATGTTTTCCCATAAGTTGGCGATCCCCTCCTGGTATCCACTACAACATCAAGTATCTTTCCTTTTAATACCCTGATTAATTTTGACTGGGCATGAGGTGGCAGCTGGTAATGTAATCCCCGGATCACACCATAGCTGGAGGACGATTGATTATCCTGGACCCAATTAATTTTGATACCATGCTCCCGGAAAATATTTTCATTATATGATTCAAAGAAATAGCCGCGGCTATCTTCGAATACTTTTGGTTCAAAGATGAGAAGACCGGGAAAATCAGTAGCGGTGAAAGGCATAGTATAATTTATAAGCTCCAGTAAGTTCGGTTGGTGATCTTATTACGGTAGATCCCTTTCAGGTCGGCCACCAGCCCATGAGGTTTCGTGATACCAGCGAAATATTTTTCATCCAGTTCCCTGTACTCATTATGCGGAACGGTTATGATCACGGCATCATAATCATTCGCGGATTTTTCTACCAGGCCAAACCCGTATTCATGCTTCAGTTCCTCCGAATCCGCATGAGGATCTTCTACCTCCACGTTCACATGGTAAGATTGCAGTGCCTTTACTACATCCGCCACTTTGGAATTACGGATATCACTTACATTCTCTTTGAAGGTCGCCCCTTTGATAAGCACTTTGGACGATTTTACATCCCCGGAATGCTTGATGATATGCTGCACGACGCTTTTGGCAACGTATTTCGCCATATTATCATTGATATTCCGCCCGGCCAATATCACTTCCGCATCATAACCCAATTCATTGGCCTTGTAGGTAAGGTAATAGGGATCCACACCAATGCAATGCCCGCCGACGAGACCCGGCTGGAATTTTAAAAAATTCCATTTGGTGCCTGCCGCTTCGAGTACCTCAAATGTATTGATACCCATCATCCCGAAAATGATGGATAGTTCATTCATCAAAGCAATATTGAGATCCCGCTGTGTATTTTCGATGATCTTGGCCGCTTCTGCCACTTTGATACAGGAAGCCCTGTGAACGCCGGCTGTCACGACCAGTTCATAGGTCTTTGCGATCTCTTCAAGCGATTCGGCGTCACATCCGGAAACCACTTTTACAATAGTAGTAAGGGTATGATTTTTATCTCCCGGGTTGATCCGTTCCGGGGAATAACCCAGTTTGAAATCCTTGATATTCTTCAACCCGGATAATTTTTCAATGACCGGTAAACAATCTTCCTCCGTACAACCCGGATAGACCGTTGACTCGAAGACCACGTAATCTCCCTTCTTGATCACTTTGCCGATCGTTTCGGATGCTTTCTTTACCGGAACCAGGTCCGGCACATTGTGTTCGTCCACAGGAGTGGGAACTGCCACGATGAAAAATTTCGCCTCTCTCAGTACATCAAGAGAATCGGTGAACGTTATATCACATCCTTCAAAATCAGCTGCCTCCAGTTCGTTACTTGGATCAATTCCCTGCTTCATCATTTCGATCCGTTTCGCACTGATATCAAACCCGATCACGGATGTTTTACGGGCGAATTCCAGGGCAATGGGTAATCCTACATATCCCAAACCAATAACTGCCAGCTTGGCCTTCCGATCTACTAATTCTTTATACATCCCTTTATTTTCTTTTATTTATTACTCACAAAAACTTTGTGTTCTTTATTCAATTCTTCTGCCGGGAGCGACCGGAAATATTCGTAGGTCAGTCTCAATCCTTCCTTGCGGTCAACCCTGGGCTCCCACCCGAGCAATTTTTTCGCCTTGCTGATATCCGGTTTACGCTGTTTAGGATCATCTGCAGGTAAGGGACGGTAAACGATCTTTACGTTGCTTCCGGTCAGTGCGAGTATCTCTTCTGCAAAATCTTTTAGCGATATCTCGTTGGGATTACCAATATTGACCGGGAGGTGGTAATCACTCAGGAGCAAGCGGCAGATACCTTCGATGAGATCATCTACATAACAGAAACTTCTTGTTTGTGAACCATCACCGAATACAGTCAGGTCTTCGCCACGCAAGGCCTGCCCGATAAAAGCAGGTAAGGCCCTTCCATCATTCAACCGCATACGGGGACCATAAGTATTGAAGATCCGAACGATCCTTGTCTCCACGCCATGGAAAGTATGATAAGCCATGGTGATGGATTCCATATATCTTTTTGCTTCATCATATACTCCTCTTGGTCCGACAGGGTTGACATTTCCCCAGTATTCTTCTGTTTGCGGGTGAACCAGCGGGTCACCATATACTTCACTGGTGCTTGCCACCAGCATCCTTGCATTCTTCGCTTTTGCGAGCCCGAGGCAATTATGTGTACCCATGGCTCCTACCTTCAGTGTCTGGATAGGGATTTTCAGGTAATCGATAGGGCTGGCAGGTGAAGCAAAATGAAGGATATAATCAAGGGAACCGGGAATATTGATGAATTTAGTCACATCATGATGATAGAATTCAAATTGTTCGAGTTTGAATAGCTGTTCGATATTCCTCAGGTCACCGGTGATCAGGTTATCCATACCGATAACATGGTAACCATCCCTGATAAACCTGTCACAAAGATGGGAGCCTAAAAAACCTGCCGCACCTGTTATTAATACTCTCTTTCGTTGCATGTGAATTAATTTACAATTTGCCTGCCTACGCTTTCATAATGAAAACCAAGTGCTCTCATAGCATCCAGGTCAAATAAATTACGCCCGTCAAAAATAGCTTTGTTTTTAAGGCTTGTCGTGATCTTTTCAAAAACAGGAGTTCTGAATTCATTCCATTCGGTTGCGATGATCAGCGCATCGGCTCCTTTTAAAGCATCATATTGATTCTCTGCATAGCTGATCCTGTCCCCCATTTCCTGTTTCACATTCTTCATCGCTTCAGGATCAAACACACAAACAGTAGCCCCTTCTTTCAGCAATGCCTCCGCGATATACAAAGCCGGCGCTTCACGGATATCATCGGTATTTGGTTTGAAAGCAAGTCCCCATAAAGCAAAATGCTTGCCTTCCAGGTCATTTTTGAAATATTTCCTGATACCGGGTAATAAATAAAGCTTCTGGTCCTCGTTCACTTTCATGACAGCGTTCAGTATCTCGAACGAATAGTTCACTTCGGATGAAGACCGGACCAGTGCCTGTACATCTTTAGGAAAACAGCTTCCACCATAGCCGATACCCGGGAACAAGAATCGTTTACCGATCCGGTCATCACTTCCAATGCCCCGGCGAACCATGTCTACATCAGCCCCCAGTTTTTCACAAAGCCTGGCTATTTCGTTCATGAAGGATATCTTGGTAGCAAGAAATGAATTCGCGGCATATTTTGTCAGTTCCGCTGAGCGCTCATCCATAAAGATCACGGGATTTCCCTGGCGGACAAACGGTGCATAAAGATCGCCCATTAATTTTCTCGCTTTTTCGGACTCCGTTCCGATCACTACCCTGTCAGGTTTCATAAAATCTTCCACGGCTACACCCTCCCGCAGGAATTCAGGATTACTCACAACATCAAACTCTCCTTTATAATGTCTGGCAATGGCTTCCTGTACTTTTTTAGCTGTTCCCACCGGTACCGTGCTTTTATCGATGATCACCCTGTAACCGGTCATTATTTTCCCAAGATCATCCGCCACACCAAGGATATACTTCAGGTCGGCAGAACCGTCCTCCCCCGGCGGGGTGGGTAAGGCAAGAAAAATGATCACGGCATCCTTTATTCCTTCGGCAAGATCCGTAGTGAAACGTAAGCGTTCTTCTTTCACGTTGCGAAGAAATAATTTTTCCAGTCCGGGTTCATAGATGGTGATCTCCCCGTTCTTTAATTTATTGATCTTGGTAGTGTCTATATCCACACAAGTGACATCATTACCTGTTTCCGCGAAACATGTACCTGTTACCAAACCGACATAACCTGTTCCAATAACTGCGATCTTCATAAAATAGGGTAATTTATTTTAATTGATATACTCCAATACTTTGCTGGCAATAAAATTCAGTTGCTCTTCGTCCATTTCCGTATGGACCGGGAGGGAGATCACTCTTTCCGTAAGCCAGTCAGTAACAGGCATTAATTGTGAAGCAACATCAAACTGCTCAAACATCTTTTGTTTATGCCCCGGTACCGGGTAATAGATCATGGCAGGTATCTTTTGATCGGCAAGGAACTGTTTTAGTCCAGCCCTGTCAACTCCTTCCAGTACCAGCGTATACTGGTGAAAAGTGTGATTGGAATAAGAGGACCTGTAAGGTGTTTTTATTTTAGGATGATGGGCAAATGCCTGGTCATAAAAATCTGCCACTTTCCTTCTCGCCAGGATATATTCATCCAGCCGTTTCAGCTTAATACCGAGTATCACCGCCTGGATCGTATCAAGCCGGCTGTTACAACCGACCACATCATGATAATATTGTTTGCTTTGCCCGTGGTTGGCGATCATCTTTAACCGTGCGGCCTGGTCATCATCATTCGTAAAGATGGCGCCACCGTCGCCAAATGCTCCCAGGTTCTTAGAGGGATAAAAAGAAGTGGTGCCGATATGACCAATACTTCCGGTCTTCTGTTGGGTTCCCTTGGAAAAAGTATAATCACAGCCAATCGCCTGTGCATTGTCTTCTATCACGAATAGGTTATGTTTTTTCGCGATCGCCATGATCTCTTCCATAGGTGCAGCCTGGCCGTATAAATGTACCGGGACGATCGCTTTTGTTTTGGGAGTGATGGCTTTTTCCAGTGCCACCGGGTCCATACAAAACGTTTGTGCATCCACTTCAACAAATACCGGGGTTAGTCTCAATAAAGCAATGACCTCGGTTGTAGCAATGTAGGTAAAAGAAGGTGTGATCACTTCATCGCCGGGTTGAAGACCAAGGGCCATCATGGCTATCTGGAGCGCATCAGTACCATTCGCACAGGGTATAGTATGTTTTACACCCAGGTAGGAAGAAAGAGCAGCCGCAAGATCCTGTACCGGTTTGCCATTGATAAAAGCCGAACTCTCCATCACTTCCACCACAGCCTTATCTATTTCAGGCTTTATCTTCTGATACTGGGTTTTAGTGTCTACCATCTGGATCGGTCGCATTCAGGATTGTTTTGCTTAAAGTGCGGCAAAAATAGTAAAATAAGGATAGTTTAGCCGATTGCTTTTACATTTGTTCCTTATTTATAACCAACGCGTTGTCCATATTTTTCTACAATATTTTCCTTTGGCTTTTTCGCGCTGGTACCCATATTGCTTCTCTTTTCAATCCAAAAGCAAAAAAATGGGTGCAGGGGAGAAAAGCTCTCTTCGAAAAGTTGGAACAAGCCATTCCTCCCGGAGAGCGGGTGATCTGGGTGCATTGCGCCTCCCTGGGCGAATTTGAACAGGGGAAACCCGTGATCGAAGAGCTAAGAAAACTAGCAACCGGTCATCGTATCCTGCTCACGTTCTTCTCTCCTTCCGGTTATGAAGTGCAAAAAGATTATAAGGGCGCTGACTGGGTATTTTATTTACCACTTGACGGTCCCCGTACTGCAAAAAGATTTTTGGAGATCGTACATCCCTCGCTGGTCATTTTTGTGAAATACGAGTTCTGGTACTATTACCTGAAAAAAATAAAGTACAGGAAGATCCCCCTCCTGCTGATCTCTGCTTTGTTCCGTAAGGATATGTCTTTTTTTAAATGGTACGGTAAATTGCAGCGAAACATGCTGGCCCGTTTTGATCATTTATTTGTGCAGAACGAATCGTCAAAAAAATTGGTTGATAAAATTGGATTGAGTGCGATCTGTTCTGTTTCCGGTGATACCCGGTTTGACAGGGTGATCGAAATTGCCGGTAAGTTTGAACATATCCCGGTTATTGAACAATTCATTGGTAATAATAAAGTGATTGTTGCTGGGAGCACCTGGCCGGAAGATGAAGAAGTTTTGCAAAAAGCAGTTACGGCGATCAATGACCCTTTTATAAAGATGATCATTGCTCCCCACGAGACAGATGAAAAGCATATCGCTTCAGCTAAGGTTATTTTTCCCACCGCTATCCTGTTCTCCGAACTGCATACCAGCGACCAGCCACCAGCCACCAGCAACATTCTTATCATTGACAATATCGGTATGTTATCGCGTTTATATAAATATGCCGATATCACTTATGTTGGCGGGGGATTAAGAACGATGGGAGTACACAATGTCCTGGAAGCAGCGGTCTATGATAAGCCTGTTCTATTTGGCTCTTCCTACCACAAATACACGGAAGCAACAGGACTGGTCAAATCAGGAGGGGGTATTCCTTTCAGTGATGAAAAAAAAGACGGGGCCATGCTGAAAGAGTTGATCAGCGCATTACTCAACAATAAAGATGAATATAATTACAGGAGTAAGGCTGCGGGAGATTTTGTACGATCCAACAAGGGAGCAACGGAAAGGATCATGCGGTTCATTCAGGAAAAACGCCTTTTGACCAGCTGATAAAAATGGTCCACGGTGGGGTTTTCTGCAGGCCAGCCCAGTTTTACTTTTAATTCCCGGTTGATCCAGTATTCGGCTTCCGCATAAATATTAAAACTGTTGATCGTCTTGATGCTGCGTTCATATACAGATTCATCACCCCGGAACAGTTCATTAATAAAAAGAAAACGGTCGTTGATGCCGATCGCCTTCCGGAGATCCTTGACCGGGGTTTCCTTAAAGACCTCTATCAGTTCTGTCTTGCCTTGTTTTAATTTATCATTCAATGATTCGCCGTGTACGGTCGCATCATTTACTTCTTTATCCCGCGTTTGATGGGAGAAGGTTGGAATTTCCGACATCGGGTCAAAAACCATGTCCAATTGGCCGTTCTTCTGTACCACGGAGACGGATCCATCATCCACGAGCAGGGTTTCCTTCACTTCCTTTACGGACACTTCTTCTGTTTGAACCGGCCGCGGTGCATATTTATCATAAGCGGAAAGCCCGGCAGTGCCTACGGTATTTGCCGCAGGAAGAATGACCGCCACTTTGGCCGTACCCAGGCTTTGCTGGCTGTCCGACTTTAATTTAGTGAGTTCGAACTGTAACAACTGAACTGTCCCCAACATCAGGAGAGGATCAACATTTTGTCCAAACTGTTCTTTTAATTTGCTGATGAGTGCTTCAATTCGTTCCATTATGTATTTTTGAACGCGTGAAATAAAAAGACGCTAATAACAGGTTAACGTAACAAGTATTCTAAAATTACAAACAGTTTGCCAATAAAGCCAGTACCATTCAAGTATACCTAAATCTTAACAATGTTTATTGAACCTAATACCAGCGGTCAGCGCCGTGGAAGTATTGAAGTGATCTGCGGCTCAATGTTCAGCGGGAAAACAGAAGAGTTGATCCGGCGTCTGAAACGGGTAAAGATCGCCAACCTCAAGGTGGAGATATTCAAACCCGCCATTGATGTGCGTTATGACGAGGTCAAAATAGTCTCGCATGATGCCACGGCCATTCATTCTACTCCCATTGACAATTCCCAGAAGATATTACTTATGGCCGGGGATGTAGATGTCATCGGCATCGATGAGGCCCAATTCTTTGACGAAGAGATTGCCAATGTCTGCGATGAACTGGCTTTCCGTGGCATCCGGGTGATCGTAGCCGGGCTGGATATGGATTACCTGGGCAAACCCTTTGGCCAGATGCCCTATATCATGGCCAAGGCAGATTATGTGACAAAACTCCATGCTATCTGTATGCAGTGTGGTAACATGGCAAATTATTCTTACAGGAAGATTCCAAACGACGACCAGGTGATGCTGGGTGCAACAGACGTATATGAACCAAGGTGCAGGAAGTGTTATGAGGAGAAATAAGGGTTGGGCGTATGAATTAAGAATTATGAATGAGTCGAAGAAGCATTGCCGGTGTTATACAAGACAATTTGGAAAAGTATGTAAGTTTCATCGCGGGAACGTCAAATTCAGAACTCATAATTCATAATCCTTAATTGTCAGTTACCTCGCTTTTCCTTTGAGCTTCGTTTTTCCTTTAATCTGCTGTGTCATGTCACCCGTTCCGACAGTCATATCCATATCCTGGTCCGCAGTAACGACCAGGCCCGTCTTGCTGTTTACTACCATTGTCCCGGTTATCTTTCCTTTGAGGGTTACGCCTTTTGTATCCCCATCTATCGTGCTTTCCTCATCAATGGTTACCATATCCCCTTCGATGTCGGTTACTTTATACGTTGAGTGATACGTTCCTCCTACCTCCCCGCCGGGAGTCGTCGTTCTTTTCCAGCTATCTCCAACCTTTATTTCTTTGTTAGGAAAGATATACAGCACTCTTTCAAACTGGTCGCGCATACTTTTTTCATTGAACTGTTTGCTGAACTCTTCTTCTACTTCTTTCCTTTTATCCGCGTCCAGGTGAAATGAATCGGCTATAGATTTCGCCATTTCCTCAAAGCCGCTTACTTCAAGCACTTTTCCCTCTGCGTCTATTTTCATTAAAAACTTTCTGCCTTTGATTGCACTCATTACTTTGTTCATAATTTTCAGCGGATCTTTTTTCATCGGGTCTTTCTCATCGTCTCCCATGGAGGGAAGCGGTTTATCCGTATCCACTTCCAGGTTCATCCCCATGCTATTCATTTTCATTTTGAAACGGTCATAGGTGGTGCTTATGGTCTTTGTCCCACCATCATCCGCTACCACGTCCATCGAGTAATAATTCGTCATATCCATTTGCATCATGCTTCCCACATCCATATTCATGATCATTTCATAATCATAGCCCTTCCCCTTTTCCAAATTGAACTTCAGCATTTTTGATGCGGTGGAATTTTTGGATGACTGGCAGGATTGCAGGGTAGCAATACCGGTAAGGGTTACCAGCACCAGTAAGAAGGCAGGTATTTTTTTCATTTATGGCTAAATTTTCCTGCAAATTAGAACATTAAAAGTTAAGCCCGGACTGGCTGTAATCAGTATTTTCGCAGTTAAAGCCAGTCTTATCAGTTCCATTCGACACCTATTCATCCTCTTCAAAAAAGATCTGCTCCTCGAGATCAGGCAGCAGTATAGTTTTTATGGTATCCTTTTATATATAGGAGCGACCATTTTTGTTCTTTTCAATGCTGTCGATGAGCCGGAAAGCAGGGTCTGGAATGGTCTTTTTTGGGTGATCCAGTTATTTATCTGTATCAATGCCGTGGCCAAGAGTTTTTTACAGGAAAGCAAAGGGCGTATGTTGTATTTCTATTCCATCGCCAGTCCTGCCAGTTTTGTAGTCGCCAAACTGCTGTTCAATTCACTGCTTATGCTGCTGATGAGCCTTCTCAGCCTGTTGATGTTTACCCTTTTTCTAGGCAACCCGTTGGAAAAACTGGGACCATTTATCGGTCTCGTATTACTGGGAGGATGGAGCTTAAGCCTTGTCTTTACCTTTCTTGCCGCCATTGCGGCCAAAGCACAGCAAAACGCGGCTATCATGGCTGTGCTGGGATTTCCCATCATTATCCCGCAATTATTGTTACTGATGCGGCTCTCGAATGCCGCATTTGCACCCTTGCTGACCATTCCGCTTACTACGGTTCTTTTATTAATTGCGCTTGATGTAATGGTGGTCCTGCTCGCAGTTATCTTGTTTCCTTTCCTCTGGCGGGATTAGTAATAACACCGAATAAATCACGCCCCTTTCTCATTCCTTATTTCTCATTTCTTATTCCTCATTCTATATTCCCAATTCCCCTTATTTTTGCCCCCACATTCAGCAGGCCGCAGTCCTTTCGGCCCCCCGATGACCGACACAAAAAACTATATGTACAAGTCCTGGTGGAAGATCGCAAGTGTCGTCCTGTTACTCTACACATTCACCGCCGGGCTCTTATTAGAAGTTCCGCACCTCCCTGCGCTGCAGGAAACGATCCGCAATCTTTATTTCCACGTTTGTATGTGGTTTGCTATGATGATCCTGTTCACCATATCTGTCGTGAATGCGATCCGCTACCTGCGCAGTTTCAATCCCAAATATGATATCTATGCCCGCCATTTCGCGGTAGTCGGAATTGTTTTCGGGTTGCTGGGTTATTCAACCGGTGCTATCTGGGCCTCTTATACCTGGGCAGATCCCAACAAGCCGGCCATCAATTCTTTCAGTACGATCGCAAGGGATCCCAAGCTGATTGGTGCCGCTATAGCCCTGCTTGTTTACTTTGCTTACCTTATCCTGCGGGATTCTATCCAGGATATGGACAAGAAAGCAAGGATCAGCGCAGTCTATAATATTTTCGCTTATGCGATGCTTTTCCCTTCGATCTGGATATTACCCCGGATCCTGCCGAGTCTTCACCCGGGCAATGAAGGCAATCCTGCCTTGGACGTAAAAAATGATATCAGCAGTAATATGCGAATGGTCTTCTACCCTGCTGTTATCGGCTGGACATTGTTGGGAGTCTGGATCACTACCCTGAAAATACGGTTGACTATATTGAAAGAAAAAAAGATGATGTCATGATGAAACTTTATAAAAGAACACTATTGCTTTTAATACTGGTAACGCTATCGGCGAAGATCTTTGCACAAGACAAAAAAGTTGAGATGGCCGATACGATGCGCAGTAACGGGCGGATCTATGTTGTGGTTGCCGTGGTAGTAACGATCCTGCTGGGATTGATTTTGTATGTAACAAGACTAGACCGGAAAATGACAAGATTGGAAAAGGAAAACAGGGTATAGACAGTGACGACTCACGATCGACTATTGACCATTGACATAATAACGATTGCTAAAACAAAAAAAAGAACTCATGTCAGACAAACATTACAGCTTTTTTGGTGCCGTTGAAAGAAGTTTTGACAAGGCTGCCAAATACACCAAATGGGATAAAGGGATCCTGGAACAGATCAAGGAATGTAACGCGGTATACCAGATGCGTTTTCCCCTGAAAAGAGATGACGGTACGATTGAAGTAATAGAAGCTTACCGGGTACAGCATTCGCATCACAAAACGCCGTGTAAAGGAGGTATCCGTTTTGCCGCTGAGGTAAACCAGGATGAAGTAATGGCGCTGGCCGCCCTGATGACCTATAAATGTGCTATCGTAAATGTTCCTTTCGGTGGTGGCAAAGGGGGTATCAAGATCAACCCCAAAAAATATTCCGCCTGGGAATTAGAAAAAATAACACGTCGCTACACCGCGGAGCTGATCAAAAAGAATTTCATTGGGCCAGGTACCGATGTTCCGGCCCCTGATTACGGAACCGGTGAAAGAGAGATGGCATGGATCCTTGACACTTATTCTGCCATGCATCCCGGCGAGATCGATTCGGCGGGTTGCGTAACAGGAAAACCTATTACCCAGGGCGGAGTCCGCGGACGCCGCGAAGCCACAGGCCTTGGTGTATTCTTTGGTCTTCGTGAAGTGTGTAATATGCCCGATGTAATGAAACGATTGGGACTGGCTGTTGGCGTAGAAGGTAAAAGAGTGGTGGTACAGGGATTGGGTAATGTGGGTTATCATTCCGCCAAATTCTTCCAGGATGCAGGGGCTAAAGTAATAGGGCTGGCAGAATATGAAGGCGCGATCTGGAATAAAGATGGGTTGGATATTGATGAAGTGTTCAATCACCGTAAGAAAACAGGGTCCATTCTGAATTTCCCTGGTTCAACAAATTTTGCCAGTAACGCGGAAGCGTTGGAAATGGAATGCGATATCCTGATCCCTGCCGCGCTGGAAAATGTAATTAATGGCGAGAATGCCCCGCGTATAAAAGCCAAGATCATTGGTGAAGCCGCCAACGGACCGTTGACACCCGATGCAGATGATATATTTGGCAAGAAAGGTATTCTTGTTGTGCCGGATATGTACCTCAATGCCGGTGGTGTTACGGTTTCTTATTTTGAGTGGCTGAAAAACCTGAGCCATGTGCGTTATGGAAGAATGGAAAAGCGCTTTAATGAGAATATGAATGCCCAGATACTTGGACAAATGGAAAGCCTGACCGGTAAGAGCGTGGGTGATAAAGAAAGAGAGCTGATCATGCACGGGGCTGATGAAGTGGACCTGGTATACAGCGGTCTTGAAGAAACCATGATTACCGCCACCCACGAGATCATGAACACCTGGAAAAATAATCCGGATATTCCCGATATGCGTACCGCAGCTTATGTTGTTGCCATCAATAAGGTAGGCACCAGCTATGCTGAACTCGGAATATTTCCATAATGCGCCTGTCATGCTGAGTTTATCAAAGCATGATAAATGCACGACCACCTACCAATTGCTTATTGACCCATCCCATCCTGCCATGCAGGGTGGGATTTTTTATAAGCCAGTAAACAACTTATCCCGGGCCATTCCCGTCCAAATAATCGGTGTTTAATAAAATATTGAAAATAGTACCTTCACCCTCCAAAAAATAAATAGTATGAAGAAATTGCTTGTTGCCTTGCTCAGTTTTGCTTTTATCTCCGCCAGCGCACAAACGGCCGATGAAGTAATTCAAAAATATTCCGCGGCCATGGGTGGACTGGATGCTTTTACTAAGATCAGCTCGGCTATAATGTCCGGTACTGTTACCGCCCAGGGAAATGATTTCCCGGTCACCGTACAGGTCATCAATGGTAAAGCGATGAGAACCGATGTTGATATCATGGGTCAGTCGATTGTGAATGTATACAATAACGGGAAAGGCTGGAAGATCAATCCTTTTGCAGGTGTTACTGTCGCCACGGATGTAACGGGCACCGAGTTAACTGACTTTAAAGCCCAGGCCAGTCTCAGCAATCACCTGATGGATTACAAGAACCGGGGTCATAAGGTAGAGTTCGCGGGCCAGGAAAAAATGGGAGGCGTTGACGTATACAAAATAAAACTTACCAACAAGGATGATGGAAAACTGATTACCTACTACATAAACTCCACGGATTATATGCTGGTGAAATCAATCATGAAAAGAGACATCCAGGGAGCAGAAGTGGAAGTAGAAACAGTTTACAGTGATATAAAAGATATCAACGGTGTCAAATTTGCTATGGTAAGAACCCAGACAGCCAATGGAAACGAACTCCAAACGATCAAACTTGACAAAATGGAACTGAATGTTCCTATCGACGAGGCCATCTTTAATAAATAACCAGTAGGCAATCTCTACTGCTATCCCTCCGGTAACCGGGGGGATTTTTAATTATAAAAGGGCAATTCGTCGATCAGTTCAAGTTTGTTCCCCTTACGTTCCCATGCATAGGTCAAACTCCCGTTGGTGATGACGAGGTAATTTACCGGTATGGTTATATTATACCGCAGCACCTGCTGTAATACGGTATCATCGATTTTTATGGTTGCTGCTTTGCATTCGATCATCATCCACGGCCGGTGATCCGGGTCGTATACAAGTATGTCAAATCTTTTTTTTAATTCACCGAGTACCAGTTCTTTTTCGATCGCCACTAAAGCGGCCGGGTAATTCCTGGCCTGTAAAAGATACTGCACGAAATTTTGCCTTACCCATTCTTCCGGCGTCAGCAGGAGCCATTTCTTCCGTAGCGGATCAAAAATATATTCTTTCTCCTGCTCTTTTTTGATGCGGAATGCAGGTTCGGGATAATTGATGATCACCATGCTTCAAAAGTACTATGGGAACGCTAACTTAAACAAGAATAGTCAGCGTATAACTGGTAATTAACCCCAGGGTACCTACGTTCGCTGCATGATATCTGTTCTCCCCGAAATACCGGTAATTGATTAAATTCGCTACTATGAAGACCAAAGAAGAGATCGTAAAAAACTGGCTGCCCCGTTACACCGGCGAAGCATTGGAAAATTTTGGTGAGTACATCCTGCTGACCAATTTCAGCAATTACGTACACATGTTTGCCGCTTTGAATAAAGTAAGTGTGATCGGCGAAGGCAAACCCATGCAATGCGCTACAGCCGGCAATATCAGCATCATCAATTTCGGGATGGGAAGCCCTACGGCCGCTACCATAATGGACCTGTTATCTGCCATCCACCCAAAAGCGGCCTTATTCCTGGGTAAATGCGGCGGGTTGAAAAAAAGAAATAAGATCGGTGACCTGATCCTGCCCATCGCAGCCATCCGGGGAGAAGGAACTTCCAATGACTATTTCCCGGCAGAAGTACCCGCGCTTCCGGCCTTTGCCTTACAAAAAGCGGTTTCCACCACGATTCGGGATTATGGGGTCGACTATTGGACGGGGACCGTGTACACCACCAACAGGCGAGTGTGGGAACATGATGAACCTTTTAAGGAATACTTGCAGAAAATAAGAGCTTACGCCATTGATATGGAAACCGCCACGATCTTTACCGTTGGTTTTTATAACAAGATCCCGACGGGTGCCCTCCTGCTCGTAAGCGATCAGCCAATGATCCCTGAAGGAGTAAAAACCGAAGAAAGTGATAAATCGGTCACGGCCCAGTTCGTAGAAAATCACCTGAAGATTGGAATCGATTCCCTGAATCAACTGATGAATGATGGTATGACGGTACGCCATTTGAAATTTTAAACTTCGTGTATGAAAGTTTTCCTTGTTTTAACGGCGTTCTTTCTTCTTACCGTTTCCGCCAGTGAATGTGGCAAGAAGAAAAACACAGCTGAAAAAGAGAAAGCGGTCACCGGTGACAAGAACCCACCCAAAAAATACAAGGGTAAACTGGAAGTCGCCGGCATTTGCAGGAACTATACCATCAGGCTACTCGAAGGAGATATGGATACTTCCAGGATCGTTGCGAACTGGACCAACCCGGTAACGAATATTTCTTATAAATCGGTATTTGGATTGGGCAATCCCTGTGCTCTCACAGATGCAATAAAGGAAGGAGATGAATTTTACTTTATGATCGATACCTCGGAACAGAAGTTCTGTCCTGTTTGTCTTGCTTTTTATCCCACACCGCCCCGCAGCCTTTTTATTAAAATGGTGGAGAAATAATGGCAGGCACATTTTCACAGATCTACGTGCAATATGTCTTTGCTGTAAGAGGCAGGGAAAATCTTATTCATACGAGTTTTGAAACCGAAGTCTACCAATATATAGCGGGTATTGTAAAAGGTAAAGGCCAAAAACCTTTAGCAGTAAATGGGATGCCCGATCATATTCATGTCCTGGTGGGACTAAAGCCTGCAATGCGGATTGCCGACCTGGTAAGGGATATTAAGAATAACTCAAGCAATTTTATCAATGAGAAAGGCTGGTTAAAGAAAAAGTTTTCCTGGCAGGAAGGCTATGGCGCATTTTCTTATTCCGAATCGAATTACGGAAAGGTGATAGACTATATAAAAACCCAGAAGAAACATCATGAAAGAAGAAATTTCCGCCAAGAATATTTGCTCCTTCTAAAAAAATTCAACATCCCATTCGAGGAGAAATATCTATTTGATTTTTTTGATTGAATAAGGTGTCACCCCTTCGGGGTTATGAACGATCATTCATTTTTTGCTATAGTAATCCCAACCCTTCGGGTTTTTACAACTCATCGGTTTCGTTTAAAAATGATCAATAAACCCCGAAGGAGTGAACTTAATTTTTGATCATTCATTTGCGCTATAATACCAACCCTTCATGTTTTTACAACTCATCGGTTTCGTTTAAAAATGATCACTAAACCCCGAAGGAGTGAACTTAATTTTTGATCATTCATTTGCGCTATAATACCAATCCTTCAAGTTTTTACAACTCGTCGGTTTCGTTTAAAAATGATCAATAAACCCCGAAGGGGTGAAATTAATATAGAATCGTATTTTTATAAGCGATCAACCCCGAAGGGGTGACATTAAGAACAGCCATGAAACCCCTAATAGACATACAGGATCTCTCCCTCGATTTTATCGCTGAATCAGGAAACACCCAGGCATTAAAAAATATTTCTTTTACTGTTAACCGGGGTGAAGTAGTCGCGCTGGTCGGCGAATCCGGCTCTGGTAAATCCGTTACGGCCCTTTCGATCCTTCAATTGCTTCCTTCTCCTCCTGCCCGGTATACCAACGGTGGAATCTTTTTTTCAGAAAACGGCGAAGAGCCGGTCGACCTCTTGCAAAAAGATCGCCGGCAAATGCAGGATATCCGTGGTAATAAGATCGCCATGATCTTCCAGGAACCCATGACATCATTGAACCCTGTGCTCACCTGTGGCGACCAGGTAATGGAAACCATCCTCCTGCATAAAAAGATCCCAGCGGCTGAAGCTAAACAACAAACGATCGGATGGTTTGAACGGGTAAAATTGCCCGACCCTGCTGCGGTCTTTCACCGCTACCCGCATCAATTAAGCGGTGGGCAAAAACAACGGGTGATGATCGCTATGGCAATGTGTTGCGGCCCTTCCCTCCTGATCTGTGATGAACCCACAACTGCGTTGGATGTAACTGTTCAACAAACCATTCTACAATTGGTAAAAGAATTGCAGAAGCAATCGAATATGGGAGTAATCTTTATCACACATGACCTGGGGGTAGTAGCCGAAATCGCTGACAGGGCTGCCGTCATGTACAAAGGAGAGATCGTGGAACAAGGGGCTGTAAAAGATATCTTTCTCCACCCTCATCATCCCTATACAAAAGCGCTGCTTGCCTGCAGACCCGTGAACCATGAAAGAGGAAAGCGGTTGCCTGTCGTCAGTGACTTCCTTACTTCGACCGGGCTGCCCGCAAATAAAGGAATTGGTAATTTGGAATTTGACGGGAAGTCACCTGTTAATGCAGAAAAAGGAGCTTCCGCTAAAGAGACTAATTCCGAATACCGAATTCCTGATTCCTCTAACATTCTCCTGTCTGTAAAAAAACTCTCCGTATGGTACCCGGCAAAAAAAACTTTCCTCGGGAAACCTACCTCTTATACCAAAGCCGTGGATGATGTAAGCTTTGATGTGTACAACGGCGAAACACTGGGACTGGTGGGTGAAAGCGGATGTGGTAAAACAACGCTGGGCAGGGCTATTCTCCGGCTGATCGAACCTACCGGTGGTAAGATCATCTACAATGGTATTGAACTAACGGCAAAAAAAAGAGATGAACTCAGATCGCTCCGAAAAGAATTGCAAATCGTTTTCCAGGACCCCTATTCTTCTCTGAACCCAAGGATAACGATCGGGGCTGCGATCGCGGAGCCCATGAAAGTCCATGGCTATACAGCCACGGATAAACATCGAAAAGAAAAAGTGACCGAGCTTCTCGAAAAAGTAAACCTTAAAGCGGAGCATTTTAACCGTTATCCCCATGAATTCAGCGGTGGACAACGCCAGCGGATCGTTATTGCGAGGGCACTGGCATTAAATCCATCCTTTATCGTATGTGATGAATCCGTTTCCGCACTGGATGTAAGTGTGCAGGCACAGGTATTGAACCTGCTGAATGATCTCAAGAAGGAATTTGGCTTTACGATCATCTTTATTTCGCACGATCTGTCGGTGGTCCGCTATATCAGCGACAGGATCATGGTGATGAACAAAGGGAAGATCATAGAAAGCGGACCTGCAGATACTATTTACTTTAACCCGCAATCTCCTTATACCAAAAAGCTGATCGCTTCTATTCCACGGGGTATTGTGGCTTAATCAATATAATCAGCAGCGGCAGACCTGTCGTTATCCTCTTCATAAAACTCCTTGGCGCTTTTTCTCCTGGAATAAAGCATTTTCTTTAGTTCTTTCCGGAGGAAGGCAGGTAAAGGTTCTTCCTCTTTTACTTTTGTTTCTGTAAAGCTGGTAAAATCGAACGGGTTGTAGCGTGAACCGGAAACCTGTTCGAATCTCAGCAACAGCAGGCTCTTATGCAGGCTATCGTCAAATTCAAACTGGTGTGGATCTTCCGGGACAAGTCCGACAGTAGCCAGTTTCCAGGCGAGGTCGTCTTTTTTCATTTTGTATTTATAGAAATAGATATATCCTGTCTTTTCTTTGTAAACAGTTTTAAGCCGGTCGATATAGATCACAGAATCGGGTTTCCCGTAGTTTTTTTTATCGAGCAGGGAGCTTTTGCCAAGATCAAGATGATTATTATACAAAGAGGGGAAACTACCGGGCTTCTTATTAATTTTCAGGTCCTCGTATAGTTTATAACGGTATTCATCGAGGCTGCCAAAATAGCTTAAAAGAGTATCCGGGTAAGGCCTGTTGTTCCTGATCAGCAGCAAGAGGGTCTTATATTTAAGTTGTTTGTCGTTGGAACCCAGCATTTGCCGGATCAATGGCTGAACGGAACTGTTGATATCCCAGTAAGGTAATAATAACGTTGCATAAAGCTCCAGGTCTTCATTCCCATCATCGGTGTCTTCACCAGGACTGTAATAAGAAGTTATTTTTTTACCCGTTTTATTTTCTTCCGCTTTCTCGATCGCTTTTTTCTTTTCTGCAATGGATTGCTTCTTCAATTCCTGTTTTGCTTCGATCAGGAATTTGCTAAAATACAACTGGTAATCTTCGGCTTTAACCAGGTTACTGTCGATGAGCTGCCCCAGTAGCGTCATGATCGCTTTTTTGTAATCATCCAGGTTGAGCAACGTTAACAGATCGGGGAGGATCGTTTTGGTTAGCCGGAGTGAGTCCGATAATTCATCAAGGAAATTCCCGTCATCATAGCTATAGGACGAGCCTAACGCGTTCAGGTAATCCTGGTATACAGAGGAGCTGGTAGAAGCAGAACGGGTATCCAGAACTGGCGGTTCAGAAATAATGATGTCACGGAAAACCTGGTAGGCATATGACGTTTGCTGTTGCAGGAGGTTTTCCAGCACAGCATATTGCAATTGCACCGTATCATCGAACGCATAATATAATTCCTTTAAATAGGTTGCCGCTTTATTCGTAGCAATACTCCCCAGTTTATTGATCAGTGCCTTCTTGGTATCCAGGTATTTTTTTTCATCCCAGTTTAGTAAGGCAATCGTCCTTTTCAAGGCCGGGAGGTCAGCAGAATCAAGTTTGATATCGCCAATATGTTTAACAGCTCTTTTGTGCACCAGGCTGTCCTGGCTGATAAAATCAGCAAAGAAAACAGCCGATTTTTTAATAAAAGGATTTACTCCTTTCAGGGTATCCACGGGGGTAAAGCTATCATAGAAGTTCCTGATAAAAGAACTGGGCTGGCTCAGCGTATCGGATTCGGTCAGGAGCGAGTACCCTACACCATCTTTATAATAATATTTTCCCCACAGTGTACGACTGCTGCCAGTGTCGGTAATGATTGCTTCAGCTACTTTGATATTCCCCGGCATCACCGACCTCTTCCTGAATTTTATGATCCAGCTGCTGTCGCTTTTCAAAAGGGATTCTTCGTTGTCTTTGTCCAGTGCCGAACTATCCTTGCTATAATAATACCGGGAAGAACGGAAGAAGGATACATATATTTTCTCACCAGTACTGTCATTACTGATCGTCTTACTACGGAACGCGCCTCCCTGTAAAAGGTCTTCCTCGGATTCCGTTTCACTGGCATCATCGCCATAAGAACTATAACGGGCCATATCAAGCCTGATCTTTTTTTCTTCCGGGAAAACTGGTGACCTGACATTAAAATAGAGGGAACTGTCTTTTTGTAACCTGGCCTCCCCGTATACAAAGGGCTTTATCTCAAAAGAGTTAAGGAAATTATGCATCGCCGCTGTTCCGTCTTTACCATGCGCCACGAGCGTATAATAATGCGGACCCTGGATAAGGTAACGGACGAGGTAGACTGAACCATTTTTATCCAGGTATTTTGCATCCAGCGCAGGATAACCTTTACAAGAGGTTTGTTTGCGCATCAATTGGGAATCGATGAATTCGGACGCCATGAAACTTTCATCCAGGAGCCCCAGGTCAAATGTATCTTCCTCTACGAAATGGTAGTTATGGATATCAGTTCGAATGACCCTGTATTGCGTGGCTGTTGCTTTATCGGCTGCATCATAGATCCAGCTACCGTCATTACCGATATAAGGTTCGTGCGGAAGGTCGACGGCAAAACCACCATAAGGAGGAGAATATTTTTTCCATCCGCCAGCCGGCGGATCCCCTCCAGTTTTATATTCCCTGAACCGGATGCTGCCAAAGAATTTCCGGGCCTCCTCTCCTTCTTTCACATATTCGCCGTTACCGCTCATTTTAAAAAAAATAACTTCGAATGGTGTAATAAAAATATTATACCGCTGTATATCACCGCGGCGTGTGCGGTTCATAAGATCGATCAGTCTGTAACCAAATTTGTTGCTGGTAGTCTTTGAGATGATCTTACCGGGCACATTCTCATACAATAAACTATCAATCCTCCTGTATACATCGTCATCCGAATGATTCCACATCCACGCATTGGTCATGATACGGGTTACCATATAGTAACTCCCGTTGGCCATATCCGCGTATTGCTGCTGGTTGAGGGCCACATCATCGCCAAACTTGTAAAATTTCCCGGGTATGTCCACTTTGAACAAACCGTCGTCTGCCGTTTCAGTATGGAAACTGACAGGCACTTTTATCTTGTCTACGAGATCTTTATCGCGACTGGCTCTTTCTCCCATCTTTACCGGCCTGAGTTTATATCCTTTCTTCCGAAGTAATTCAATAACGCCCCTGTCGCCTGGCAAATGTGCAGCGCCTACACCCACAAATAAAATGGTACCGGAGTGGATAATGGAATCAATGGAAAGCGCTTGTATCTCGTTTCTCCGGTAGAGAAATTTCTCATCAAAGGCGCCGGAAAAGCTATTGTATTTATTGATCGAATCCAGCAGGTCAAGGTTGCCGCTGCGGTAAGCTTCCTGTAATTTGCTGGCCGAATATTCCTCGTCGGTATCTCCATAACTTCTTTCCTTCCTGTTCTTATCCTTCGCCGCGTCCTTGTAGGCTTCCGCCATCAGTTTCATGCTTTCCCCATAGTTTTCAACCCCCGTAACGCTCTTGCTCCATTTCTTCCCGCATTGAAAAATATACATATCCAGGTAAGTATCTTCCTCAAAATCGCTGGATTCGTTACCATAACTGCGGTATAAAAGATTATTGATGGTAGAAGGATTGCTGTAAAGTGCCCTTTGGATCTTGCTGTCGTACCTGAAGAACTTGAGCGTACTGATGCCGAGGTAATCGCTGGGTGAAGATGAGTAGCCGCCATAAGTACTGCCGGAATTTTCACCGTCCCCAACATCATACCTGCTCATATCCTCCTGCCAGGTTTCCGGATTTGTTTCCAGGGCCACCATCTGGGCAGCACGAAGGGCGATATAAAAAGAATCAGGAAGATTAAAAGCCAGTTTGCTGCTGACATGCATTGTTCCGATCAGGTAAGAAGGTTTTTTTAGCCCGTTACCAGTGATCTCCCATAAAAGGCTTGGGTATTTCCTGTTATTGATCCTCGGTTGTGCAAGCAGGGCTAAAAAGGAAAAAAAGACAGGAAAAAACAAGAGGGTCCGCTTCATAAAGGTTGAGATCCGATCGCAGCCGGACCTGTTTTTTAGTATAAACAAATGTAAGATGACGGTCAGGAATAAAAACCATAAAATTATTTTGAGAACCAATGCATTATTTCCGCTTTGGGACTGTAGTAAAGGCCGCCAGGGCTCCGGATAAAATGTGAAAAATTAAACGCGTTTTTGCCCCTGGAAAGCTTACCTTTGCCCGCTTTAAATGCAGTCGTTTTGACCAAGCCCGGCGCCGTAAGGCCGGTCGAGGATCATCTCTTTCCGGCGTCCAGCCCGGTTTGCGTCATGAGACTACCCGATATAAACCCAACATACTCATGAAGCTTTCACAATTCCGTTTTGACCTACCGTTAAACCTTATTGCCCAAACCCCCGCTAAAAGACGTGAAGATGCCCGTATGATGGTAGTCCACCGTCACACGGGTGAGATCGAGAATAAACATTTCCGGGATATACAGGATTACTTCGATGACAAGGATGTGTTTGTGGTAAATAACACAAAGGTCTTCCCTGCACGTATGTACGGTCGCAAGGAAAAAACAGGTGCTAAGATCGAAGTGTTCCTGCTCCGCGAACTCAACAAGCCAAACCGGCTCTGGGATGTGATCGTTGACCCGGCCCGCAAGATCCGTGTCGGTAATAAATTATATTTTGGCGACCAGGAAGACCTGGTAGCAGAAGTGATCGACAATACCACCAGCCGTGGCCGTACCATCCGTTTTCTGTGGGAAGGAAGCGAAGAGGATTTCAGGGCCCAACTGGAAAAACTTGGCGAAACACCTTTACCCAAATACATCAAACGCAAACCCGACGAAGAAGATAAGGAACGTTACCAAACTGTGTATGCAAAGCATGAAGGTGCAGTTGCCGCACCGACAGCGGGCCTGCATTTCAGCCGGGAGCTGATCAAACGACTCGAGATAAAAGGAATTCGTTTTGCAGAGATCACCTTACATACCGGGCTCGGTACCTTCCGCCCCATCGAAGTAGAAGATCTCAGCAAACATAAAATGGACGCGGAATATTTTCATATTGATGAGACAGCCTGCAAGATCGTTAACCGTGCAAAAGAATATGGTCATCGTATCTGTTCGGTTGGAACAACTACCATGAGGGGAATGGAATCTTCTTTTACAGCGCAGAAATTATTAAAACCGTCTGAGGGCTGGACCAATATGTTTATCCATCCTCCTTACGATTTTAATATCGCTGATTCGCTGGTCACCAATTTCCACCTGCCTAAAACCAGTTTGCTGATCATGACCTGTGCTTTTGCTGGATATGAGCTGGCTATGGAAGCTTATAAAAAAGCGATCAAGGACAAATACAGGTTCTTCAGTTATGGTGATGCTTTACTGGTCATCTGAGTGATTTATATAAATGAGAAAACCCCGGGTACCGGGGTTTTTCTGTTAGCAGGACGTTGTTATTATTTGAACTTGAGGTTCAACGAAACAATATCTGATTTCATACCATTGGTCCGGGTATAATGCCCATATCTTACTTCCAGCATATTCAGGTGTTGCATTCCGAATACTCCTTTGGGAGGTGCTATCCGGAAACCCGCCCCATAAAAATTAGTATTGAAAGCCGACAGGTCATAGTTACTTGTATAAAATTGTTCGACACTCGTATGTGTTTTATAAGGCGCGAAATAATCAGCCGCCTGTTGGGTATAATACCTGTAAAAAGGAGTAAAAGAAAAGAAGGGATTGATCTTAATGGACGTTTCCAGCTGGACGGTATGGGCAGATACTCCCCAATCATCATGGTAATACCGGTAGAAACTCCGCAGGATCACTTTATCCCCTACGAAATAATTGGCCCGGAAACCAAGCGGGATCTTCATCCTGTTATCCGGCAGGTTTTCGATATGTTCTGAATTGTCCGCGAAATAGACCCGGTGAAAAGGCAGCCCGAGATAACCCTGCTGTTTGATCAATTCCGCGATAAACATTAATTGCAAACGCTGGTTGATAATTTGCGAATAAGACAGGGTGCCGCTGAAAGAATTCCGGGCGGTCTTATCATAATTATTTTCCCTTCCCCCTCCTCCGCCACCTCCTGTCCGTAATTCGATCGGGTAGATCAGGCTTACCTGGTCGAGATAGACCTGGGCTTTAGCGGTGAACTCACCATTTTTGTTATTGGTTTTTTTAGAAAAATTGACATTGGCGCCTATTGACTGGTAATCAAATTCCGTAGAAAAAGAAAGCCCGGCGCCAACGGTTGTTCCTTTTTTAGCATTTTCCATCGACCAGTTGGCGGATGGATAAAGTCTTGTATCCGCATGTGAAGCGGATGAGATCGTATTGGGGTCAACTTTATCGGAAGATGCGGAAGTATAATGATCGATACCAAGCTCGAAATCGAAAATATGCTTGCGATCCTTCCTGTCCCATTTGTTCAATTTTACATCAATGGCCCCGGAAAAATCAGTCAGTTTTTCAGTCCCTATGCCACCCGTCACCGCGGAATTATTTCCGTCCTGCCGGTAATAGCTTGTTACCAGGTTGGCTTCTTCAAAACTCAGTTTCCGGCTCTTGTAAACCGTCGTGTCTTTGGGAGAACTTTGTGCAAAGGAGGCGAAAAGGGTAAGAAAGATTCCTACCACGGATAAGCAGATTCTTTTCATTTAAAAAATTTGAGTGAATAAGGGATCAATTACAGCCACACCCGCCACCGGTCTTTCCGCCATTGGCACCCGAAGCGCCTTCCCGGTAAGTTTGAAAACTCATTTCGGTCTTTTCGATCTTGCGGGCTCCCAGCGTCATTTCACCATCATTCAGTTTGTTCTTCTGGTATTCTTTCACGGTGCTGCAGGAGCCCAGCACAAGAACCGAACTAACGGCAACGAATGTCATTCGCCGTACCGCTTGACTTTTTTTACTTTTCATTTTTGCAGGTTTATATTTTTGGATGTGTAGATATTGCCGTCATCGTCAACAATGATACAGGCTAACCCTTTTACCTGGTTGATCATATTCAAGCCCACTTTAATACCCATGATCATCACCGGTGTTGCCATGGCATCGGCTATTTCTGCATTAGGGCTGATGATCGTCACACTTTTGATACCACTCACTGGCAAACCGGTCTTCGGATCAATCGTATGAGAATATCTTTTCCCTTTCACTGTAATAAACTTCTCATAATTACCAGAGGTAGCAATGGCCATACCGGTAATAGAAAGATAAGAGAAGGGATGATGGGCTGAATCAGGGTCAGCGATTCCAATGGTCCATTCTTTTCCATTGGGCTGGTACCCCCATGCTGTCAGGTCACCAGCGGCATTTACAATGCCACTTTTAACTCCTTTTTGCTGAAGTATTAGTTTAGCCCTTTCTGCGGCATAACCTTTTCCAATGCCACCAAATCCGATCCGCATTCCTTTTTCTTTCAGGAAAACGGTGCATTTTTTTTCGTCGAGTATAATATTTCTGTAATTGATCAGGTGGACAGATTTCCGGGCCGTTGTCGCATCAGGGAGAGAGGTCAGTGTTTTATCAAAATTCCAGAGTCGTTTATCAACAGATCCATAGCTGATATCAAAAGCACCCTGGGTAATATCCGATATTCTTTTTGACCGTTGTATAAGATCAAAAACTTCACGGTCTACTTTTACGGGTGCTATACCTGCATCCCGGTTTATAAGATTGGCCTGGCTGCTTTCATTAAAAGTGGTAAGCAATTTCTCAATCCGGCTGATCTCGTTTACGGCTTCCCCGATCCTCTCGATAGCATCTTGCTCAGACTCGGATACCACCGTGATCTCAAACCTGTTCCCCATCAGCTTTAAGACTTTCTGGTAAAGCTGGGGTTCTTTGACAAGGGTCTCAGTCCCGGGCATCAAGAAGAACTTTAATTTGACTGGTAAATTGTTCGGCGGTCGTATTGGGAAGTCCTTCCCATACATGTATCAATTTTCCTTCCGCGTTCAATAAAACGGTGTAGGGAAAGATGCCATCGGGATCATATTTGTCGGCAAGCTTGTCGTTCTTCTTTTGCTGATCCTTTGATAATTGATTTTTCTTCAAGCGTGGAAAATCCGCATTGATAAGTACCAGGTTATTATCGGCATATTTAACGAAGGAAGGGTTGTCAAATACTTGATCCCGCAGCCTGATACAGGGCCCGCACCAGTCGGAACCCGAAAAATTCAGGAGGATATACTTGTGCTCTTTTTCCGCTTTCTTTTTAGCATTCTCAAAATCGGTATCCCAGCCGCTAATTGTAAGCAGGAAAAAGCCTGTTAAAAGGATCGAAAAAAAGCGCATGGCATGTGTTTATTCCCAAAACTAACGTTACCCTTTTAAAAATAGTATGATTTATGTCAGATTAACAAAGGATTAGTTTGGATATCCTCCCAATTAAACAAATCGGGGTATTACTGGCACAGTTATTTCCTCCTTACCAACGGCTGTTAAACTATATTCTACCAGCATTATTCATTAAATTACAAAAGGAGGAATGCATTATGAAAAAGATATTCCTTATCACTCTTACAGCCTGTCTCAGTTTCCCCGTAGTCGCTCAAACTTATAAGGGGTCTCGTCATACTAGTACAGCGGAAGAAAAACTCAATGAGCAATACTGTACAGGATTATTCAAAACGGCAGACGGAACGATCCTTAACCTGGTCACCGATCCGGCAAGGGGTTATATTAATATTGTAAGCTGGATGGAAAGCCGGGTAGCCGGTTTACAGGTATATACTTCCAAAACAGGTTTAAAAGTTCCCTTACTCAGGGGCGGAGTACCTGCCATTTATGTAGATGAGAATCCCGTAACCGTAAACTATATCAATACCATGAACATTAATGATATTGGCATTATTAAGATTATTAAAACCCCTTTCCTGGGTGGGTTTAACGGTGGCAACGGGGCGATCGCTATTTATACTGTTTTAGAGGAAGAAGAGGAAGGGCCCGGCGCGAAATAAATCCTTAGGTTAGATGATCTTGCTTTATTTCTTTTCCTGTTTTTTATTATTCCAGCCCAAACATCCCCTTATTCAATTGCTGCAGGATCTGTCCTTTGTATTCAGCCGGTACCAGCAGGGATATATTATGCGGACTTCCCCCGTAGGAGACCATGCGGACGGGGATATTCATAATTGAACCAAAGAGTTTTTTTACCATCGCTTCAGTCTGCGATATCTCGTTACCCACCACCGAAATGATGGTTTGCTTCTCATCGATCTCTACCGTACCAAAAGGTTCAAGCTCTTTCAGGATCTCTTTCAGGTTGATCGTGTTGTCGATGGTGAGGGAAACCGCTACTTCGGAAGTAGTGATCATATCAATTGACGTCCGGTATTTTTCAAACACTTCGAATATCTTTCTTAAGAATCCATAGGCCAGGAGCATCCGGCTGCTCTTGATACGGATCGCGGTGATATTATCCTTGGCCGCAACTGCTTTTACACCAACACTTCCCGCCTGTTCGGTGATAGTAGTACCTTTTGCTTCCGGGTGCAGGGTGTTCAGCAACTTGACCGGGATTTTGAATTGCTGCGCCGGCCAGATGGAGGCAGGGTGCAGTATTTTGGCGCCGAAATAAGCGAGCTCTGCCGCTTCATCAAAACTCATCTGTTCTACCGGCACGGTTTTGTTTACCATTCTCGGGTCATTATTATGCATGCCGTCAATATCGGTCCAGATCTCGCAAACTGAAGCATTGATCGCCGCGGCGATCAGGGAAGCACTGTAATCACTGCCACCTCGTTTCAGGTTATCCACTTCTCCCCTGGCGTTGCGGCAGATATAGCCCTGGGTGACAAATAATTTTTTATTACCGTGTTGCCTGATAAGCTGGGAAAGTTTGACCTTAATACTGCCGATCTGTGGTTCATCATAACTGTCAATCGTCATGAACTCCAGCGCCGGAAGTAATACATGATCGATACCCTGCTCTTCCAGGTATACACAAAAAAGTTTGGTAGAAAGTAATTCACCCTGTGCCAGGATGTCCTTACTCAATGCTTCACTGAATGATATCTTGAGGATGATCGTCAGGAATTCGAAATGTTCCGCCAGGATGGCTTTTGCTTTGGCAACTGCTTCCGGTTTTTTTACCAGTTGGGAAATAAATTCCTGGTACTGTGCTTCCAGTTTTCCAATGGATTGTTTGGCTTCCGGCCGGTCGCCTTTAGCAATGTACTCAGCGATCCCTACCAGGGTATTGGTAGTTCCCGATATCGCGGATAAAACGACGATCGTAGGCTCTTCCTGTTTTGTCACCAGTGATACGATATGGTGCATCCGTTCCGGTTTGCCCACACTTGTACCCCCAAACTTCATTACTTTCATTGGTTTCCTCTCCCGAAATGTTATAAAGGATAAATACTATAATCCTGCCAAAGACAGGTCTGCAAAGATAACTGCACAGGCAATAAGAATATTCAGGAAAAAGGAGTATTAAACCTGGTGCCCAATTGTTTCAGGTCCTCCACAACGGTTTCAAGTAAAGGAATTCCCTTCTTTTTTCTTTCTTGCTCAAACTCTCTTTCAGGATCTCCCGGCACCAGCACTTTTTCCTGCCCGGGGATGGGTTTCGCATTCCGGAACCCCTGGATCCAGTGATCCATGCTTTTCTTGAACTCATCTGCGGGACGAAATGCATCCACCCTCATCGCACCTAAAAAATGTCCTATCCCTTTCCCGGGCTGTTGCGCCGGCATCGGGACATAAGCAGGGAAAGGTGGTACCCAGGGTGCGTAATTCGCGCCGCTTAATAATGCAGAAAAAATATCAACGATTGCGCCGAGCGCATAGCCTTTGTTACTTCCATGTTCTCGATCGCCTCCCAATGGTAATAAAGCACCACCGCTTTTTAACGCATGTGGATCATTGGATGGATTTCCCTCCTTATCCTGTACCCAACCATTTGGCGTTTGTAAATTTTTTCGTTGCAATATCTCGAGCTTGCCATTGGCGGCCGTGGTGGTAGCAAGATCCGCGACAAATGCCGGCTCTTTACCAGCGGGTGCCGCCACGCAGATAGGGTTTGTGCCCAGCATTTTGTCAATCGAGAAAGTGGGGGCTACCAATGGGCTTGCATTTGTCATCGCTATCCCGATCATATCCTGCTCCAGTGCCATCATCGCATGATGGGCAGCGATACCAAAATGATTACTGTTCTGAACGCTGACCCAACCCGTGCCCACTTGTTTTGCTTTTTCAATAGCGACTTGCATGGCGAATGGAGCGATCACAAGACCCAGGCCGCTGTCACCATCAACAACTGCCGTAGAAGGAGTTTCATGAATGATCTTAATATGGGGTGTTGCATTTACACGCTTTACTTCCCACAACCTCACATACCCGCTCAGTCTTGCTACCCCATGGGAATCGATTCCCCGAAGGTCAGCAGCTAATAAAGATTGAGTTGCTGTTATAGCATGTTTTTCACTGCATCCAATTTTTATGAAAACAGATTTGGTGAATTCAAATAATTGATGGTAGGAAAAAGATTGTTCTGGCATAACGTAAAGATAAAGTATACCGAGATTCTACACTGTCCCCTGCTTAACGAGCATCTTCACCGGATCCCAATGAATCACTTTCTTTTTAAAATAGCTTTCATTACATGCTAAACAAGGAGCTGCAGCCCGGAAACCAAATACAGCATCTTCCACCACGGGTTTCTTGGTTCTTATTGATTCAAAAAAATGGACTAAATGATCATAGCGGTCATCATACCCTTCGGGCGCTGAAAATTTTATTGCCGGCCATTCCTTTTTATCTTCCGTCGGAAATTTTATCTTATAATCTTCTGTAATTTGCTGTTGCATGGCCTTGGTATAAGTGTCGTAAGCGTCCCAACCGCCAAAGCCCGGAGATTTGGAAAATTTATTTCTATACAAGGTGAAATCATTCCAGCCGAAATCAATCACCCCTTCCGTTCCATAAAACTTTACTTTGCCGCTTTCGACTTTTTCAGCACCACTGGCAAGGTTTACTTTTAATAAGACCTGGAAAGAAGGATGTTCTCTTGTTTCCGTGTACTCCATCACACCTGTCATCACATCCGGAACATTGCGGCCATCCTTCCAGTAACTTAAATCGCCGCTGGCAAAAATTCTTGATGGCCCTTTTGAGCCCGTGAGAAAATGAATGCCTGATATAAGGTGTACAAATAAATCACCCGCCACTCCTGTTCCATATTCCTTATAATTTCGCCACCAGAAAAATCGTTTGGCATCAAAAGCTGTGTCAGGATTTGCTTTTAAATATTTCTTCCAGGCAATTGTATTGACATTGGCATCCAGTGGCATGGTGTATTGCCAGGCACCCAGGGCAGTATGGCGGTCGAACGAGGCTTCAATACAATTTAACTGGCCAATCTCCCCTGCGTTATATAGTTCTTTTGCTTTGGCATATGCGATACTACTCACCCGTTGGCTGCCTACCTGCATAATTGCTTTGGTTTGCTGCTGCACTTTAATCACTTCCAAGCCCTCGTCCAGTTGATGCACCATGGGCTTTTCGCAATACACCGCTTTGCCTTTTTTCATGGCGTCTATTGAAATCCTGTCATGCCATTGGTCACTGGTGCAGATGAAGACTGCATCAATATCGCTCCTGCTTAAGAGTTCTTCATAATACTGTGTGGTGAATAGCTGTGAACCGTATAATTCTTTTGCCCTCTCTAATCTTCCTTTATATAAATCACAAACAGCTGTCAGCACAATACCTGGTATTTGTAACATCGTTTTTATATTCCTGGAACCCATGATTCCAAAACCGATCACTCCTACATTGATCTTATCATTGGAAGTAACTCTTTTTTCCCAGGGGATGGTTTGCCGGGCAATTTTATCATTCGCCAAAGACGACAGCGGCAAGGCCACTGAAGCAGCGCTAAGTTGTTTGATGAATTTTCTCCGGGATGACATATACTAAAAGCTAGGTTCTGGTTTTTGATTACTGATTACCTGATTGGAGTTTTCTTATTTCTGATTCATAAAACAATTTATTTTTCCTCATATCTTCCATGTTGTTATTCTCGTTGGCTTCATATTCCATGGAGACAATGCCTTTGAATTTTTGTCTTCTCAATTCCTTAAGCACGGCCTGTAAATTGCAGACACCATTTCCAAATAAAACATCACCTGTTTTTAGATCATCAAAAGCCGCTACATCTTTGAAATGCAGTCCCCATATCTTTCCTTCCAATTTCTTCATAGCCTCTTGTATGTTCACACCATTTCTTGCCCAGTGACCGATATCCGGCCAGGCCCCGATATTTTTTCTTCCTTTCATGGCAGCAACAGTCGAATCCGGATGCCAGTAATGACTCGAAGGTTTAGGATGACAATGCAAGGCCACTTTTAGTTTATACTTTGTTGCCAGTCGGTTGAATTCATCCAGGTCTTCCCATTCCGGCTCCGCTGTTATGAAGGGGATCTGCATGTCCCGGCAAAAAATAAAAAATTTCTCCAGGTTATCTTTATTATAATACTCCTTATCAATCACTCCAAGACCGATCACTTTAATTCCATTTTCTTTCAGCATTTTTTTCAACCGCCTTCTTTCTACCTGGCTAAGATTATAACTGAACGGGCCGCTATATCCTTCCCCCACCTTCTGGCCGGGATAAACTTCCAAGTAATGAATACCCAACTGCTTTACTTTATCCACAGATTCCAGGAATGTGTATTTATGAAATGTCCATGTCTGGATAGCGAGTTGCCATTCCTTTTGCGCAAACAAGGGATTGCAACAGAGAATGATAAAAAAAGATAAAAGACCTTTTTTCATACTTAAAATTGACTGTACCTGAAATTTATTTTCCCGTTTATATTCATCGGCAAATTATCATTTTTAAAAATAGAAGTACAATTATGAAGTATTACAACGATCTCTTTACGGGTAATGGATCTTAGTGAATTAAATTCCTTTAGGCCGTATTTATACCAGATTTTTTCAAAATCTTTTAAGTCCTTTGCCCGAATAAACTCTGCGGTTAAAATAAAAGGTCTCAGAAATTTTAAATATTTAAATAGACCTTCAATATTGCCAGGGCCTTGTCTTGGCAACCCTCTGTTATTAGGAAAAATTAGCCTTGAAAAATTCCACATACCCCTATTGAATTCGTTAGCATCCACTGAACTGTCCGGGTAAAAAAACATCTTGTTACTCCAGCCCTCTGTCTTACCAACGCCTTTCAAAATACCGGTCACCCCTACTCTTTGTATGGCCTCCCAATCCGGGTCAGTCGGCTTTACATCTACAAAAGGTATGAGATAAGCTTTGGCTTTTAGTAATTCTTCCTGCACCACTCTTACCGGTACTTCTCTCACTTTCTTTTTCAACTGAACTGACTTTGCCGCTAATACTCCTGCTGCCTGTCCCGTTAATAAAACAACAGGCTGCAACCTTGTCGTTCCATTGACGATATTGGTTACTGAAATTCCTTTTTCACAAACGATCAGTCCATCTAATTTTTCAGGTATCAATGCCCCCAAGGGGATATTATAAGATGGTATGGATGGAAATTCTATCTCGGGCACACTACCCGGGTATTGTGCATGGTGATGGTCAACCGGGTAATCCCCCACTGAAATTCCCGTGCGGTACAAAGTATAGTCGTATGGATTTTTAATGTGATTGATCGTCATTCGCACCATGCCTTTCACTCTTCTCCCCTCCCGGTTGTAAGGGATCCATGCAAGACCCTCATCTAATTCGTCATCTGCTAAACCGATATTTTTCATGCCCAAAGTTGTCTGCATAAAATAAATAAACCCCAATGTGTGATCTTTTGCAGAGGCATAACTCCTGGCTCGCGATTCCCGGTCCTTTTCCACTACATTTAAATAAATATCATTGCCATGCGCCGGCCAGTTCAGCATGTACTTGTCAAAGTTAGCACCCGGAGCACGGGGCAGTTTACCATAGTTCAACACTTTTTTTGTATCGTAGATATAGGGCTTCCCTTTGCAGGGAGCTTCGGAAGTGCTGCAGAAATATTTTGTTGAATCATAGCTGATGGGTCTTGATATTGTCTTATCTGCACCGGGACCATAATCTTTTAAAACAGCTGCCCAGGTAAGATCCTGGATAATATTATTTTTTTGCCTGGCTTCTTTTTCCCCGCTAACCACAGGGTCGTCCATTCCAAGATCATATCCTGCACCCGCGGCAGCAAATACATCACCCAGTTCAGTACCGTCAATTACAACGGTTGCTCTTATTTCGAGTACTATTGTGTTGTCGCTGTTACTTAATGATGCTCCTGTAACTTTATTCTCTTTCTTTTGAACCGTTTCAAATTCATATCCGAAATAAACCTGCAGGTTTTTTTCTTTCGCCGCCCATGCCTTTAGAATGCTGTCGCCCACATGCGGCTCAAAATTGGTATTGCTGACCCAACCACTGTTTAATTGCTTTCTTCCATAATGCTGGTACAAAGCCTGCCGAAATTCTTGCCAGAGGCCACTGGGTAACTGATCATTTCCATCTGTACAACTTACCCCTGCTGATGTAAGCATGCCACCCAGCATGCTGGTAGGTTCAACTAATATCGTTCTCACTCCCATCCTGGCACTTTGAATAGCGGCGGCTGTGCCACCTGTACCCCCGCCAATCACCAATACATCAGTTTCCAGGGCTAGCTCACGACGTTGGGCAAATAATATACACGGCAACAGAAAGACTACAAAAAAGAAGCCCTTTTTCATCCATTCAAGTTACATGTTTCATTCCCAAAATAAAAATGCTCCCGTTGGAAGGGAGCATTCATTAAAAGGAAGTATTCCTGCCTGCCTGCTGGCAGTGTTCTAGAATGGAAGATCATCCACCGGTTCGGTGATCTCGTTCGGTGAAGGTGTATTGCTGTTACCACTTTCCGACAAAGCTGAAGAAGCATTGGAGGGTTGCTGGTAAGAACCGCCACCGCTGTTGCTGTCTCCTTTACCACCAAGCAACTGGACTTCCCTCACCCGAAGTGAAAGTGAAGAACCAGGTGTGCCATCATTCCGCTGGAAAGACCTTGCTTCCGGCTGGCCTTCGGCAAATATCTGTTTCCCTTTGGTCAAATACTGTGCGACCGCCGTTCGGTCCGTCCAGTATGCACAATCAACCCAGGTAGTTTTTTCCTGCAGGTTGCCCTGGCTGTCCTTATACTTTTCCGTGTGGGCGACTGTAAAATTGATGACATTTTTCCCGTTTACGGTGTTAACCACGCAATCCTTGCCGAGGTTCCCGATGATCTGCATTTTAATCATAGTGCTCAAATTTAAAATTGACGTATTGTTTAAATGAAGCGGCAAGTTAGCACTATTCCCACGCCTATAAACCTGCTTTATTTGCTTTAACTTTCTGACTGACCGGCCTGTGAATAAGATGTGCAGACCTTGCCGCTTTGCTACTGTTACAGCTGCAATATCGCACCGGGAGGAAGGGATATCCAAGGGAAAAACAACTTTTTTTAAGTTTTTATAACGGCAGAAACCCGTTATAAAACTCCGAATGACCAAAGGCCAGAAGGCCGGAAGGAGCATAACCGGTGGAGACAGATGGTTTTGAACAGTTGACGTTAAAGCCTACATTTAGATACTGTAAAAAAGTCATAATTACCTCTTTAAACAAAAGGTAATAATAAAATTTAAGCACCTTCAAATGATTAAAAAGAAAAATCTTTCAACCCTCGTATTCTCCGTTTATATCCTGCTGGCCTTTTACGTTTTTGGAGGAGGTATAGTAAATTCTTTGGTTGCTTATCGTACCTGGCGCTGGGTTGGCGAAAATGAATTCCCAAAATTTCATCATATTGACAGTACACTCATTATTCCGCTATTTGTTATTCCCTTTTTCCTATCCTTTATTCCCCAGGTCCTGTTAATTTGGTTTCGGCCGGGGATAATACCCCGCTGGTTGGTTTGGCTGGCATTGATTTTTAACCTGACCGTACTGGTTTCAACCATAACTATTCAAATCCCTATTCAAGGTGAACTTGATAAAAAGCTTTCCCTGGAATTACTTGAACGGCTTATATCAACTGATATGATCTTCAGAAGGATCCCGATGTTCTTATTGGCTATTGTCAATTTTATCATGTTATATAAGGTGGTAAAACATTCTGGCAACGGAACCCATTCATTGGTTTAAGAGTTCTGAAATCCTGGCGGTGAATATTTTTCACTAACGGCAGCAGTTATTATTTCCTCTCCCGCTCCACATGAATGATCCTGTACAGGGTACCATCTGCAAGCACCAGGGTGCCATCGATCCGGTTCCCAGTGACAGTGAATTTCCATGCCGGGTAATTATTCATGATGCCAGTTAATTTATGTGTCCGGGCATCGTAAGTGGCCGGTATCCTGGCCATGTCCTCTTCTTTACCGTCCACGATCTTATTCATTTGAACAGCATATTGATGGGGCTTTTCGTCCGGGGTAATGTAGTAGATCACCACTTCATTATTACAGGGAGAGGATTTTACCTGGCATATAGAACTACCTTTCCAGGTGCCGGCAGCCCCGCTTGTATCAGTCACCTTCTTTTGTGCGCCGGCAACAGCGCTGACAAAAATAAGAAGTGCAAGGCCTGAACATTTCATGCTTTTTTTCTAAAAGTACAAAGAATCTGAATAACTAATTATCACCATTGATAATATAGCAATGAATTCACAGGTATACCTGCCTGCCAAGAGTATCAGGCGCTGCTTTCAGCTTTCTGCTTCCTACTATCGGTTCAAGAATTGAAGATCGCCGCAGCTTAATTCTCTCTACCTTCGCTGCATGGAACAAAGAACAGAGACGAGTAGATTAGAGAATTTATATAAATACGAGATCCTCGACACACCGGGAGATGGTTATTTTGATGAGATCACATCCCTGGCAGCAAAGATCTTTGATGTTCCCATTGCGATCATTTCACTGGTAGATACCGACAGGATCTGGTTTAAATCTTCTTTCGGGCTGGATGTGGAAGAAATTCCAAGAGACCCCGGTCTTTGCAGTTCCGCGATCATGACGGACGATATTTATATTGTAGAGAATGCGAGACAGGATCCGCGTACATTGGCTAACCCTTTAGTGGCCGGTGCAATGGGCCTTCAATTTTACGCAGCCGCTCCCTTAAGATCACAGGATGGATATAACTTAGGCACCCTCTGCCTGATCGATAAAAAGCCAAGAAGTTTGTATGCAAGAGAATCATCCATGTTAATGCAGCTGGCCCGGATCGCCATGGAACAACTGGAGCTGAGGCTCCAGTCAAGACTATTGGTAAAAGAGATCAATAAAAATATTTCTTAACGATAAAACTCACTACTTCTTACACGTCTTCCCATGCCCTGCAATCGCCGGTCTGGACTAAGGACGCAGGTATTTACCTATTGAGCCTTCTATTTCCAGGTGGTTCAAAATCGATAACAGATTCTCCGAAAATAAATATATCCCGCCAGTTATGATGAACCGTTTCTGCGTGATGCCACCCTATTAATCCCTAATTGTCATGTGATTGAAACACATATCCAAAATTTTATCCGCGGAAAAACTAGTTTTGGCTAAAATATTTTACATTTAGCAATCCATACAAGCTGCTCCATCCTCACCTATGCGGTCAATCTTTTTTAAAACTAAATCAAT